>JAOTXX010000119.1 GCA_029862185.1 Myxococcales bacterium | reverse complement strand
ACTCGCGCTCGAGCCGCTCCTGGATGATCTCCATGTGCAGAAGCCCGAGGAAACCGCAACGGAATCCAAAGCCGAGCGCGTCCGAAGTCTCGGGCTCGTACATGAACGCCGCGTCATTGAGATTCAGCTTCTCGAGCGCATCGCGAAGCTCGGTGTACTGGTCGCTGTCCGTCGGGAAAATCCCGCAGAATACCATCGGCTTGACGTCCTTGAAGCCCGCAAGTGCTTCCTTGGCGGGGTTGTTCGCCAAGGTGATGGTGTCGCCGACCTTGGCGTCTTGAAGTGACTTGATGCTTGCGGCCAGGTAGCCGACCTCCCCGGGCCCCAGTTGGTCGACTTCCTCTTGGAACGGTGTGTACACACCGAGCTCGGTCGCCTCGTACTCCGCTCCGGTGGCCATCAAGCGGACCTTGTCGCCCTTTCGGACCGTGCCGTCCTTGATTCGGACCATGCAGACCGCGCCTCGATAACTGTCGTACCAGCTGTCGAAAATCAGCGCGCGCAGAAAGCCGCTGTCATCCGTCTCGGGTGGCGGCACCCGCTCGACGACCGCTTCGAGAATTTCCCTCACGCCTTCACCGGTCTTGGCGCTGCAGGCGAGCAGCTGCGAGCAATCGAGCCCAATGACCTGCTCGACTTCTTGGCGCACGCGTTCCACGTCCGAGCTCGGCAAGTCGACCTTGTTGAAGACCGGAATGATCTCCAAATCGTTCTCCACGGCCAGATAGACGTTCGCCAGCGTCTGTGCTTCGACGCCCTGCGTGGCGTCGACGACGAGGAGGGCGCCATCACAGGCAGCAAGCGAACGGGAGACCTCGTAACTGAAATCCACATGCCCCGGCGTGTCGATGAGGTTCAATTGATACGTTTCACCACTAGCCGCGGTGAACGGGAGCCGGACCCCCTGTGCCTTGATGGTGATGCCTCGCTCTTGCTCGAGCTCCATCCTGTCGAGCAGCTGCGACTTTTGCTCTCTCGCCGAAATCGCCCCCGTCACATCGAGGAACCGATCGGCAAGGGTGCTCTTGCCATGATCGATGTGCGCGATGATGCAGAAATTCCGGATATGCTGGAGATCTTGCGCCAAAGTGCGACCTGTCTAGCCTCGCGCCAGGCCCGCAGCAATGCGCCGTCGTTAACCCTTCTTGGGAGGCGCGGCATCCAGCGTCATTTGGCCCGGAAGCTCGTCCTGATGACTTTCCAAGACGAGGTCGATCCCCTCGCGAATGTAGACGGCCACGGGCACTTTCGTTCGCTCGTGCAGAAGCTTCAGCCGCTCGTTTTGTTCGGGCGTGATGTAAACGGTCGTCGAGATCTTTTTGCGCGCCATTCGGACCCCAGAAGTGGCATGAAACTACATGGCACCATATATATTGTCAATCGGAGGGCCACAGACTTGCGCGGGCCCCTCGATCACCCCTATTCTTCGGGACAACGGGTTCTCGGGGTACCTAGAAGTGGCCACAAACATGAGCGATTTCGCGCATGCGTGGGTTGGGCTCGCCATCTTGGTGAGTCTGCCGGGGCTGGGCTGCGCCAAGGGTTCCTCGGGTACGGTGCCACGGGGCTCGATGGCCAAGGCCATCCCATGCGAGGGGAGCCAGGTCATCGCGACCGACGTCAACGAAGACGGGCGGGTCGATATTGAACATGTCGAGCGCAACGGCCGTCGCTTCTGCACTAAGGCAGACATGAATTTTGATGGCAAAGTCGACGTGGAACGCTTTTACGAAGGGGATGGCGTACAAGTCGCCACAGAGCGTCACGACTTCGACTTCGACGGGCGTCTCGACCAGCTGTCGTTTTTCCAGGCTGGCCAGCTCGTCCGCAAGGAGCTCGACACGAACTTCGACAACACGATTGATACGTGGCTCTGGTGCGAGGGCGGCTGGGTCGTCCGGGCCGAGCGCGATCGGCAGCGCGACGGAAACGTCGATGTCTGGGAAGTCTATGAACAGGGCTTCATGACCGAAGCGAAGTACGACGATGACAACAACGGTCGCGTCGAGAAGTGGGATTCGTTTCGTGGCGGAAAGCTAGTGCTGACCCAATACGATGACAACGGAGATGGCGAACCCGATCGCAGCCATGACATGCCCTTGCAGAGCATGGGCCAGGCGGAGGACGCACTTCGATGCGAAAGCGGCAAATGATGAGACAACTACTACTGGCCCTCTTGGGGCTGGCCGTACTGGGTTGTGGTTCGAAGGACCCCCAGCCGGTCACGAGCCCCGGTTCCGCTCAGCCCGAGTCGACGAGCGGTGGGGAGTTCTCCGATGGCGGGCGCTGCATGCCCGACGGTCCGGGCTACGAGGTTAGCGAGTACGACACCTCCGGCGACACGACGCCCGACGTCCGAAAGCTCTTCAAGACCATGGGCGAAGGCAGCCTTGCGCGCCTGGTTTTGGTGTGCCGCGAGGCGGATTTGAACGGCGACCGCCGCAAGGACATCGTGCGCCTCTACACCGAAGAAGGAAGGCCGATGCTCGAAGAGGCGGACCGTGATTTCGACGGCCGTGTCGACGAGGTGACCCAGTACAGCAACGGCAGGGTGAGTCTTCAGGAAATCGACACGAGCGGCAACGGAATGATCGACACGAAGATCTTCTACGAAGGTGGGCAGCCCGTGCGAGCCGAACGCGACATGAAGAATCGCAGCACCGTCGCCGAATGGCGCCCCGATCGCTGGGAGTACTACATCGACGGCCGCACCGTGCGCATCGGTACGGATGTCAACGGTGACGGCAAGGTCGACCGCTGGGACCGTGACGAAGAGCGCCTCAGAAACTCTGCGCTTGCCAAGCAACGCTCGACCGAAGTAAGCCAGTAGGGGACACGCTCCCCGTCCGCGAACGACGTCGTTTCGCGTACTTGCGACCTGCACCGCAAAAACCCAATTCCGCATGCTACGGTCCGGCCGTGGAACGCCTTCAAAAGGTCCTCGCGCGAGCGGGGGTTGCTTCTCGGCGGGCGTCCGAGGAGTTGATCCTCGCCGGTCGCGTGCGCGTGAACGGGCGTGTCGTGACCGAGCTTGGCACCAAGGTTGACGCGCACGAGGATCGCGTCGAAGTCGATGGAAGGCGTCTCGTTCCAGAGAAGCCGGTGTACTATCTCATGCACAAGCCACGGGAGATGGTGACGACGCTCGACGATCCGGAGGGAAGGGCGACCATTGCCGACGTGCTGCGGAAGATCCCCGAGCGGGTGGTACCCGTCGGCCGCCTCGACTATCACACGAGCGGCGCGCTTCTGGCGACCAACGACGGCGACATGATCGACGCGCTTCTGCGGCCGGTTTCCGGAGTGCCGAAGGTTTACGCCGTGAAGTTTCAAGGCCACCTCGACGTGGAGGAGCTCGATGCCCTCCGAAACGGCGTGCGGCTCGACGATGGCTACCGGACCAAGCCCGCCGAGGCATTCGTGCTGCGCCAGGAGCAGAATCACACCTGGGTGCAGCTGACGCTGACCGAAGGAAAGAACCGGCAGATTCACCGGATGGGCGATGCGATTCACCGCCGGGTGATGCGGCTGGCTCGGCAGTCGTTTGCGGGCATCAGCATCGATGGCTTGAGGCCGGGGGAATCCCGCGAGCTCAAGCGCGACGAGCTTCAGCAGCTCAAGAAGAAGTTCCTCAATCCGTATCGGCGTGCCCGCGAAGCCTCCACAGGAGGGTGAACGCGGTGGGCACGACGAAGAGGGTGAACACGGTCGAAAGCAGAAGGCCGCCTAGCACGATGGCGCCGACGCCGCGGTAGAGCTCGGAGCCCGAGCCGGAAAAGATCACCATGGGTAGCAGGCCGGCCAGCGAAGTGGCCGTCGTCATGAAGATGGGGCGGACGCGGGCTTCGACGGCGAGCGGAACGGCTTCGCTGAGTGTGGAGCCTGCGCGTAGCCGCGAGATCGAGCCATCGACGACGAGAATGGCGTTGTTCACGACGACGCCAATGAGAATGAGAAAGCCAAGCGCCGTCATCAAGTCGAGCGGCTGCTTTCCGAGCAAGGCGTTGACCAGCCAGAGGCCTCCGGCACCACCTGCCGCCGCGAGCGGCACGCTCATGAGCACCGCAAGCGGCGAGATGAAGTCTTCGAAAAGAGCCGCGATCAGCAGAAAACAGATGACGAGCGCGAGCAAAAGGATGTTCCCGAACTGCTTTTGGGCCAGCTCGAGCTTGCCCGCGGCACCGCTCAGGCCGAACTGGACGCCCGCCGGGACGGCGCCTTCTCTTTCGAGACTGCCGATCACGTCG
Source organism: Myxococcales bacterium (assembly GCA_029862185.1). Classification (GTDB taxonomy): domain Bacteria; phylum Myxococcota_A; class Polyangia; order Polyangiales; family Houyiibacteriaceae; genus SG8-38. The sequence goes on along the minus strand of JAOTXX010000119.1, from coordinate 3,815 downwards.
TTGCGAATCGTATCGATGGCATCTTCGAGCGCCAGATCTTCCGGTGGCGAGACGTTGAGGGTGATCGCGCGGCGGCGTTCGAGGTGGCGAATCACCGACGGCCCCAGGCGTTCTTCGATCTCGGCAAGTGCACCGAGTGGGACGGTGCGCCCGCTGGGGGTGGCGACCGGCGCGGACAAGAGGGCAGGCGCGTCGGGAAGAAGCCGGTCGCCATCGGTCACCGCCCGCATGACGACATCGAGCTTCGGTGAGCCGGCGGGCGTGTACTCCCCGATGATCGCGCCATCGATCAAAGCGTCGACGACGAGGCCGAGCTCCGCGCCGCCCATTTGAAGCTGCGCCGCTTCTTTGCGCCTGGGGATGATGTGGAGCTCCGGCGCACCGGGGTCCAGGCTCGGGACGGGCCGGATCTGTGCGCCGGGCAGAGCCGTGCGAAGGTCTCCAAAAAGGCGCCCACCAACCTCGGTCAGGGTCTGCAAATCCGGGCCCTGGATGTCGATCTCTACGACGCGGCCTCCGCCGATCGATCGGCCGAACAGCGAAGCCTGCGTCGCAAACGAGATCATGCCGGGGATCTTCGATTGGACACGACGCAAGAGGTCGAGCATTCGGCCTACATCTTCTTTGTGCTCGGCAACGGCGCCAGCGAAGACGCGGTCGGGGCTTCCCACGAAGAAGCTTCGCCGGATGTTGGCTTCGCCGTCCGTCTCGACACCGGTGTAGCGCGCCATCTCGGCTTGAAGCCGGTTGCCGGTCGCGTCGAGCTCTTCGATCGAGTACCCGGGGGGCGGAATCAAGATGCCGAAGACCAGGTTGCGGTTGCCGGTGGGCAGGTATTCCATCGGCGGGAGCAGCGCCCAGGCCACGAGAAGCGAAGCTACGATGGCCAATGTGACCGTGGACAGCGAGCGTCGGGTCGAGGTGCAGAGCCAACGCACTTGTTTGGTCACGCGTGAGCGGAACCGTCGGCCGAAGTCGGTCAGGCCGCCGATGTCGAGGGTCTTGCCCTGGGAGAGGAGGCGTGCGGCAAGGCTCGGGATCACCAGAACCGACACGACCAGGGACACCGATACCGCGAGCGCAATCGCGACGGCGACATCACGCAAGAGCTCCCCGACTTCGCCTTGCCAAAGGACGATGGGAATGAAAACGGCAACGGTGGTCGCGGTCGACGCGATGAGCGCGCCCCAGACGTCGCGGATGCCGCGATAGGCCGCCAGTTTCGTGTTGGGTGCGCGCGTGCGCCAGGTGTCGATGCTTTCGAGGGCGACGATCGAATTGTCGACGACCATGCCGATGGCGAATGTGATACCAGCGAGCGAGACGACGTTGATCGTGCGGCCAAGCGCTTGCATCCCCAGGGCTGTCGCAAACGCGCAGACGGGGATGGCGATGCTGACGACCGCCGATGCTCCGAACGTCCGCAAGAACAAAAAGAGAACGATGACCGCCAGGATCGCGCCGAGGAGTAGGTTTTGTTGAACCAGGTCGAGCGCGCCTTCGATGTACTCGACCTGATCGGCGAGAATTTCGATTTGAAGTCCTTCGCGATCGAACTTCTCGCGCTGAAGTCGAGCGATGACTTCGTGCACCTCACGCGTTACCTCGAGCACATTCGTCCCGGCCTCGCGCGAGAGCAACATCACCATGGCCGGCCGGTCCTGCACGAGCGCCACGCCCACCGGTTTTCGAAGCGCCAGCTTCACCGTGGCCACATCGCCGAGGAGGATTGGGGTGCCGTCGCTGCTGGCGCCGAGGACGACTTCTTCGAGCGCGCTCGGCGTTTCCGGGGCGATGGAGGTTCGCACCAAATAGCGTCGCTTCCCGAGGGTGACGTCGCCGCCCGACAGATCGCGAAGCTCACCTCTCACCCGGTCGGCAACGTCCTGCACCGAGAGCCCGCGCGCCCCCAGCGCCTGAGCATCGAAGAGGACGTGGACCTCGGTGTCCTGACCCCCGATGAAGAAAATGCCCGCAACCCCGGGAATGCGATCGATTTCGGGAAGGACCTCGTCCTCGACCCAGGTACGATAAGCCGCGACGCTTCCCTTCTTGGGATCTCGAATCGCAACCACGGCCAGCGGTGGTCCAGCGCTGTTGGCGGTCTCGACGATGGGCTCCCGCACCGAACTGGGATAGCTCGAAACCTGACTGAGGTTGTTGGTCACGCGGACGAGCGCCTCTTCGATGTCCGTGTCCACCTCGAACTCGAGCGTGATGCTCCCGCTGTTCATGCTGGCGCTCGACTCCATCCGGGTGAGCCCTTGCACATTCTTGAGCACCTCCTCTTGTGGCTCGAGTATCTCGGTCTCGATCTCCAAGGGCGCCGCGCCCGGCCAGACCGTGTTCACGCTGATCGTGGGGGTCGCGATGTCAGGGGTGAGCTGAATTGGAAGGTCCATCACCGAAAGAGTGCCGAAGAGGATGACGAGCACGATGCCTACGACGACCGAAATCGGCCGCTGAATGGCGAGCCAGATGAGCCCGGTGGGCTGCTCGTCGTGCGGGGGTGACTGGTCGGCCATCTGCTGCTCAGTCTTCCAACACGATCAGAGGCTGTCCGGGGAACACGCGTTCGTTACCGCGCGTCAGCACCGAATCCCCCGCAGCGAGCCCCTCCGCCCGGACCAGCACTTCGTCTCGCCCTCGGGCCACGACCTCGACCGGCACGGGCTCCGCCTTGCCGTCGACCGATTTCACGACCTTGAGGCTCGCGATGCCATAGACGAGCGCGTCGCGAGGAACGACGAGTGCGCCTTGTTCGCTGCGTTCTATCGTAAGCAGCACGTCGACCGCGGCGCCGGGAAGCAACCAGGTTTTCGGTTCGTCGGGCACCAAGCGCAAACGCACGGTGCGGGATTCTGCGTCCAGCGCGCGCACGATGCCTCGAATGGTGGCCGGCGTCGTTTCGCCCTGACGCGAGAGGCTGGCCTTGTCTTCGATGGACAAGAAGCGCGCGACCTCCGGAGGCACCGACGCCAGCACTTCGACGCCGCGATCATCGACGAGCTCGATCACTTCGATGCCAGGATCGACCCAGTCACCGGGGTCGACACTTCGGCTCGCAACCACACCATCGAACGGCGCCTTGACTCGATGCCGGCCGAGCGCTGCGCGCGCCTCGGCTTCCGCCGCCTTGAGTCGCCCGCGCTCCGCGATTGCACGCTTTCGCTCCGACGTTGCCTGTTCGATCTCCGCGGCGGCTGCGATGTCCGGGCCTGCGGTGGTCAATCGCTCGGCATCACGCTGCGCGCGCTCGAGATCAGCTGCTCCGGCTTGCTTCGAAGCCGAGGCGGCTCGCATCCGAGCCGCGGCGAGGGAAGGGTCGATATCCACCAGCAAGTCCCCCTGCTTCACGCGGTCGCCGACGCGAACCCGCACCCGCCGCACTTCCCCGGACGCACCCGCCGCAAGCCGCGCACGCTGCAAGGCGCTCACGTCACCGAGGAACGACCACTGCGCCTCGATGCTCCCGGCGCGCACTTCGCCGACCCGAACTCGCGCAGGTGGAGGCCCGTTCGGCCCGCTCTCGGCGGGCGCCTCGCCTTCGCAGCCCAGGGCCATCAGTGATAGCCCCAACAACTGCCATCCTCGCAGGCCGAAAACGCGCGAAATCATCGGAAAAATCTAGTACCTGGGCTCGTTTTGACAAGTCAAAGCCCATGACTATAAAGAGGCCGCGGGGTGGAGCAGCATGGTAGCTCGTCGGGCTCATAACCCGAAGGTCGTCAGTTCAAATCTGGCCCCCGCAACCAACGAAGTCGGGCACTTAGCGAAAACGCTAGGTGCCTTTCTTTTTGCTCGGTGCCCTGAGG
>JAOTXX010000050.1 GCA_029862185.1 Myxococcales bacterium | reverse complement strand
CGTGGTGGCGGCGTGGAGCTGGGTCGCCATGTCGGCGAGGCGAAACGCGACGGCTTGGTGATTCGAAATCGTCGTGCCGAACGCGGTGCGCTCCTTGGCATAGCCGAGCGCCTGGTCCAACGCGGCTCTCGCCATGCCCACGCATTGGGCGGCGATGCCGATGCGTCCCGCTTCCAAGTTCGCCAAGGCGATTCGGTACCCGTCTCCTTCTTTGCCGATCAAATGGTCGGCGGGAACGACCGCATCGTCGAAGCTCAACGCTGCGGTGTCCGAAGCCTCTTGCCCCATCTTGTGCTCCAAGGAAGAAACCTTCATGCCTGGCGTTCCCGCGGGCACCACAAACGCCGAGATGCCCCGTTTGCCCGCAGAAGGGTCGGTCACCGCGAAGACGATCACCGCGCCCGCGATCCGGCCCGAAGTGATGAACTGCTTGGTGCCCGTGATCGAATAGCCATCCTTGGTTCGGAGCGCACGCGTCTGAAGGTTGGACGCGTCGGAACCGGCCTGTGGCTCGGTTAGGGCGAACGCGCCGATCATCTCTCCCGCTGCCAAGGGCTTGAGGTATTTCTCCTGGAGTCCTTCGCTCGCGGCGGACTGCAGGATCGCGCAAACCGGCGCGTTGTTGACGCTCATGATCGTGGAGACCGCGCCATCGCCCGCCGCGATTTCGATCAAGGCCAATGCGTACGACACGTAGTCGAGCCCTGCGCCCCCGTAGGCTTCGGGCACGGTCATCCCCATGAAGCCGAGCGCGCCCATCTCGTGAAGCGCCTCGAGCTCGACGGCTCCGGCGGCTTCCCAGTTTCGACTGTTCGGCGCCAGACGCTCTTCGGCGAAGCGCGCCGCCGACTCGCGAATCATCTCTTGCTGCTCGGTGAGGACCATGCTCACTCCCGGGATAGAACAGCCTCCGTCTCCGCGCTAGTCGCTCAGAGACTCTCGTAGTACGCGCGGGCTTCCTCGGCGGTTCGCCGTAGGCCTTCTTCGGTGTCGATCAGGGGCCTGTAGCCCAGGTCCCGCTTGGCCTTGTCGATCGAAAAGTAGTGGTCGATGTCGCAAAGCTTCACGTTGGCCTCGGTGAACAGCGGCTTCGCGACGCCAAGCGCTCGATAGATCCGTTCCATCGCGACGGCCATCGCGCGGGCGACCGGGTCGGGCACCCGCACCAAGCGGGTTTGGAGCCCCATCTTCTTCACGAGCTCGATGCTGAACTGGCCCGCGTTGATCGGCGTCTCATCGCTCAGGAAGTACGCCTCCCCGCAGACCGGAGAGCCTTCGAACAGACGCTCGGCCGCCCGCAGCTCCGCATCGACGAGGTTGTCGATATAAACATAGTCGAGTCGCGCGCGGCCGTCGCCAAAGACCACCAGCGGCACCCCCATTCGGAGCGCCCGAACGAGCCGGCCGTACGTCAAGCGTTCGCCCGGGCCGTAGATGCCGCCCGGACGAATGGCGCAGGTCAAAAGCCCGTCCTTTCCGTTCGCATCGAGGACCGCCCGTTCTCCGGCGATCTTGGTGCGCGTGTACAGGTCGAGGGACGTGCTGTAGGGAGCCGACTCATCGCTCCCAGCGGCGTCCATACAAAACGACGCGACGATGGAGCTGGTGTGCACCAAGCGACGCACGCCGTTGTGTCGCGCCGCGCGAATCACGTTCTGCGTTCCACCGACATTGATCGCTTCGATGGTTCTGGAGACCGAACGCCGCGCGTGCGTCAACGCTTCGATCACCGCCGCCGTGTGGAACACCGTGTCCACATCGTTTGAGGCAGCGAGCACATCCGAATGATTTCGTACATCGCCCTGAAACCAGCGCATGCCGTCCTGAGCCCGGGGCGCGGGAGCCGTGTCGAGCACGTTCACCGGGCACCCTCTTGCCAGAAGGGCGGCCACGAGATTTCGTCCGAGGTACCCGGCTCCCCCGGTGACCAGACAGCGCTTTGCGTCGAGCGGCGAGGTGTCGGGCATGTCGCGCGGATAGGTAGCCGCTCTTCGAGCTGTGAACAAGCTCACAAATCGACCCCAATTGCCGCAATTGGCCCGACAATTCTGGGCATCTGCGAAGGGGACCTATTGACGAGCGGGCCCTTTTTGAGGGTAGACTCGTTCCTCTGCGCCGGCAGAGAGTCCGGCGGTCTTCCCCCCCTTCCCGCCGGAGATTGTACCGAGGAAAATGATGATGAATCGGAGCTCCCTACAGGCGGTTGCCTGGTCCCTCGTGCTTGCCGTGACCGCGTTTGGCTGCTCGAGCAGCGGTGGGGAGGTCGACCCCTGTGCCGCGTTTCTGCGCATCAACCTCGAGGTTAGCGACGGAACCATCATCGACACCGTGGATTACAAAATCACCGGCAATGACATGCCGGCCATGGGCGGCACGATCAATACCAGCGCGCCCGGCGCAACTGCTTCCGTAGAGACCTTCGGGATTCCCCCGGGCGAGGACTACGTCGTGATGATGGTGGCCACCTCGGTGGACGGCTCGCTCAAGTGCGGTGGCGCGGCAACCTTCGACGTGGCCGCCGGCGTGACCACCGACGTCGACCTCATGCTGTACTGCAAAGGCGCGGAGCAATTCGGTGGCGTTCGAGTGAACGGAAAGCTCAACATCTGCGCTGAGCTCGAGAAAGTCGTCGTCGCGCCCCTTCAGACGGCGAGCGGCTACTCCCTCTCCGTTGGAGCCGCTGCGGGCGACGAAGAGGGCGATGCGTTCGAGTTCAGCTGGACGGCGACCGGCGGCTCGTTTGACGATTCGGCAGCAGCCGAAACGGTGTTCACGTGCGCGGAGGCCGACGACGAAGAGATCACGATCGAAATCTCCGACGACGGCTTCGAGTACTGCATCGACGACTGGACCATCAGCGTCAACTGTGTGCCGGACGATGGCGCCGGTGGCACGGGTGGTGATGGCGGTGCAGGCGGCAGCGCAGGCAACGGTGGCAACGGTGGTGACGCAGGCAGCGGCGGCAGCGCAGGCAACGGCGGCAGCGGTGGTGACGCAGGCAGCGGCGGCAGCGCAGGCAACGGCGGCAACGGTGGTAACGCCGGTAGCGGCGGCAGCGCGGGCAACGGCGGCAGTGCGGGCAACGGCGGCAACGGTGGTGACGCCGGTAGCGGCGGCAGCGCAGGCAGCGGCGGTGATGCAGGTAGCGGCGGAACCGGTGGAACCGGCGGCAGCGCAGGCAACGGCGGCACGGGCGGCGGTGGAGCAGGCAGCGGAGGCGCGGGCGCGACTGGCGGCAGCGGCAACACGATCCCCCCCGAGTGCCTCGTTTCGGTCTCCGTTCGCTAGGAAACCAGGTAGCTAGTCCAGTAGCCGGTCGGACATTTCTGACCGGCCGGGCTGTCTTACCGTCCTAGCGGAATCGCGCTAACGCCTTGATCCCAGTCGTCTTTCGGGACCGCCCGGCTCTCCTTGGCACGGGCTCTGCATTGCCCTGCGTCCAAACGGAGGCACGAAATGGATTCTTATGGTCGCCCTAGGCAAACTTCGCGGATGAGTCGACTTGCTTCCTTTGTCCTATTGCTGGCGGCATTGTTCTTGGCGACAAGTCCCGTACACGCGGCGGGTGAGCCCGACGTTCGTACCGCGCAGATCGCGGAAGAGGGTTCCAACATTTCGTGGGGTCATGCGATCGGCGTCATCGACAAGCCGATCGACCAAGTCTTTCCGGTCGTGGTCGACTACGCCAACTACGCCCACTTCATGCCCAACTTCACCAAGTCGAAGGTGCTCGCACAGCGCGGCAATCGGGCCATGGTCTACATGGAAGTCAGCGTTGCGGCCGGGACCTTCACGCTCTGGGGGCAGTTCAAGCTGTCGGAGGCGCCGGCCGAGGGCGAGACCCGCGTGATCGAGGCGCGCCTTCAAGAAGGCAACATGGATGCGTTTAGCGCCACCTGGCGTCTGACCCCGGTGAACGATGGGGCCCGCACAGAGGTCGACTTCAAGCTCTACGTCGACCCCAACATGCCCTTGCCGTCGTCGGTGTTCAGCCGAGAGAACGAACGGGCCGCCGGCAACACCGTCCGCGCGCTTTCCAGCAGAATCGCCTACACCCTCGAGCATTCCTGAGCCAGATCGACTGAGTCGGCGCATACGACTCCAACGCTTCCATTCGAAGCGAAGCGCAGGATACACTATCGGCGCCCATCATGCTGTTCGCTCGCATCGTGCTTACCGCCACCGGCCTGGTGTTCTTCATCCACGGCTTGGTCTGCTTCATTCATCCAGCCACCATCGGCATCGAGAGCGGTCTCGCGATGCCGACGCCCGGCTCGGTCATCGAAGTGCGCGCCGAGTACGGTGGCCTCCCGATGGCGCTCGGCCTCTTTTTTCTAGCTGCGGCCATACAGAGAATCCAAATGCGCACCGGCCTCCTCGTGATGGTCACCGCGCTCGGCGGGTACGCGAGCGCCCGCGTTGTCGCCGTTCTCATCAGCGGTCAGGTCGATACCTACAACGTCGCGGCCATTGCGTACGAGGTTTTCAGCGCGTCCTTGGGCTTGTGGGCCCTTCGCCGGCTGCGTGCGGCGCCGTGACCACGCTTCAGCTCACTCTGCGGCTTCGGGCAACCGAGTCTTCATCGCGTCGCGGCCGTGAGGCTCGTTGAAATCGATGATCGGCCCCATTGGTACGATGCGGCTCGGGTTGATGCTTTCGTGGCTGCCGTAGTAGTGCTGCTTGATGTGGCGCATGTTGACGGTGCCTCTCACACCCGGCACTTGGTAGAGCTCGCGCGTGTACGCCCAGAGGTTCGGGTAGTCCGCGATCCGGCGCAGGTTCGTCTTGAAGTGACCCACGTAGACCGCGTCGAAGCGCGCTAACGTAGTAAAGAGCCGCCAATCGGCTTCCGTGATCTGTTCGCCGACCAAATAGCGATGCGCCGAGAGGCGCTCCTCGAGCCAATCGAGCGTGTCGAATAGATCGACGAGCGCCTCTTCGTAGGCTTCCTGCGTGGTCGCGAAGCCGCACTTGTACACACCGTTGTTGAGCGTGTGATAAACGCGCTCGTTCACCTCATCGATTTCGTCGCGAAGGGATTCCGGGTAGAAATCGCCGAGCTTCGCCCCGAGATGATCAAACGCCGAGTTGAACATGCGGATGATTTCCGAGGACTCGTTGCTGACGATGGTGCCGGTCTTCTTGTCCCAAAGGACCGGCACCGTGACCCGCCCGCTGAAACGGAGGTCGGCCGCGGTGTAAATCTCGTGCAGGAACTCTGCATCCAGTACCGGGTCGGGAATCACGCCGTCTCCTTCGTGGAAGGTCCAGCCCTGCGCGCCCATGAAGTGGTTCACGACCGAGACGCCGATCATGTCTTCGAGGCCCTTGAGCTTTCTCATGATCAGCGTCCGATGCGCCCAGGGGCAGGCATACGAGACGTAGAGTTGGTAGCGCCCACGCTCGGCTTTGAAGCCCTTGCCGCTCGGCGCGTTCTCGCCGTCCGCGGTGACCCAGTTCCTGAACTTCGCGTTGGCCCGAACGAACTTCCCGCCTGTGCTCTTCGTGTCGTACCAAATGTCGCGCCAAACGCCTTCAACTAGCTTTCCCATGTCGTGCTTTCCTTCAATTCAAAGCAGGTGGCCCATCCTGCCGCTCTGGTAGTCGCGGAAGGCTTGGCCGATTTCTTCTCTGGTGTTCATGACGAAGGGCCCATAGGCCACTACCGGTTCGTCGAGTGGTTGTCCCGCGAGTACCAGGACGCGGGCGCCCTTACTCGCATGGAGCTGAACCACCCCGTCATCGTTGCGATCGAAGACCCCGAAGTGCCGCGATGCGATGGGCTCCAGAGCCGGTCCGGCGGTCACGTCGCCCTCGAGTGGAAACACGAGTGTCGTCCAGCCCGCGGGAAGCTCCACCTCGGACGTCCCGTCTTCGTGAAAACGAAGGTCAAAGGTCGTGATCGGCGTGTGCGTTTTTGCGGGACCGGTTTCGCCCGCGAGTCTGCCCGCGACCAGTCGCGCCTCGGCCGCCCCGAGCTGCAAGCGCGGGAACTCGCGATCGAGCAGCGGTTGGTAGCGCGGCTCACTCATCTTCTTGCTCGCGGGGAGGTTCACCCAGAGCTGCACCATCTCGAAGTCTCCACCTCGCTCGGAAAACGCCTGAGCGTGCTTCTCTTCGTGCACGATCCCAGAGGCGGCGGTCATCCACTGAACGTCGCCAGGTCCGATTCGCCCACCGCCGCCCGCGGAGTCACGGTGCTCGATCTCGCCCTCGTACGCGAACGTCACGGTCTCGAAGCCGCGGTGCGGGTGCTCGCCCACGCCCCTCCGATAGTGTGAAGCGTCGAAGCGCTTGCGCGCCGCGTGATCGAGCAAAAGGAATGGGCTCAACATCTGCGCGTCGAGCTGAGGCCAGAACACCGTCTTCACGTAGAACCCGTCGCCCACCCAATGCTCGGGCCCCGGGGGAAAGACCGCTTGCAACGCCCGCGGCGAAGTTTTGGTTTGCGCTGCCGATTGCATCTTCGCCTCCCGCTTCGAACTGCCAAAGAACTTCGGCGCGACGGCCCAGCCCGCCACGGCCGCTCCAGCGGCGGCGAGCGTCCCGAGCACGCCTCGTCTCGAAGTTCCTGCGTTCACCGGGTGATTTTAGAGACCGGGGGCCGGAACGGCAGAGCGCATCGGCTTGACATAAGGTTGCATAAACGCAACTGTAGTCGGTGAATGAGGGCCGATAAGGACAATATTGCAACGTTTGTGGAGGTGATCCGTCGCAACAGCCTGGCGGCAGCGGCGAGGCACCTGTCGGTGCCCAAATCGACCGTCAGCCGCCGTCTGGCCCGCTTGGAGGAGCAACTCGACACGAAGCTGGTGCACCGAGATGCGCGCCGGGTGACGCCAACTCCGGAGGGCAGCCGTTTCTACGAGTCGGTCGTCGACGCCGTCGACGTCTTGGACACGGCGGTCGCGACCATCGAAGAAAGCACGACTCAGCCGCGCGGCACCATTCGGATCACGGCGCCAAGCGACCTCGGGCGCATGATTCTGCTGCGGGAGCTGGTGCGCTTCCTCGAGCGCTACCCCGAAATCTCACTCGACCTCGTGCTGACCAATCGCTTCGTCGACCTCGTACAGGAGCGCGTCGACTTGGCCGTACGGGCAGGGCGCATGACGGAGCCCAACCTGATTGCGCGGAAGCTCCTGTCGTCCGACTTCCAACTTGCCGCGCATCCCGGAAACGACATCGACTGCGACGACATCACGGAGCTCGAAGCGCTTCCCTTCGTGCTCTACCGAAAGCGTGGGCGAACCCAGGTCATTCGCCTCGAGCGCGGCAGTGGCGAGGACTATGAAACGGTCGAGCTCACCGTCACGGGCCGCGTCAATGTCGACGATTACGGCGCAATGGTCGAGCTCGTCGCGGGCGGGCAGGGCATCGGACTCATGCCTGAGCTCCATATCGCCGAAGGCGAGAGATCGGGGCGGCTGGTCCGAATCTTCCCCGACTGGTCCTTGCCAACATCGCCCGTCCATTTGGTGTACCCCACCAGGAAGCTCCCCGAACGGGTTCGATTGCTGGCCGACTTCCTTTGCGACCGACTACGCGTGCCAGCCTCGTGATCGGGGAGCGGCGGCTTCGCCGTGCAGCAAGTTGAAGAGAGTATTCAGACGCGATACGCTCCGTACATGGGTCGGGTCGTTTTCTCCTCGGTTTTTGTTCTATCGATGGCGATTCTAGGCCGTGCCGAAGCACAGGAAGGCGTCTCGCAGCCCGCGCAATCCCAACCGACGCCACCGAACCAGGTCATCACGACCTTGCCCAACGAGTCCCTTGGTTCGCAGGGCTACCCCTCGCCGACCCAAGGGTACCAGCAATACGAGCTCGAAGAGGCCAACAAAGGCATCCGAAACACGCGGAACGCGCTCATCGCAACCAGTGCGCTGGGCCTGGTGGGCACGATCGTCGGCGCCACGGCATTCAGACACTGCCAGTTCATCTATTACAACGTCAACCGGCCAGACGACTTGGTGTGCACGCAACGGGGCGATGCGCTCTTCGCCGCAGGTGGCACGATCTTCGGGCTGGCTGCGATCGGCATGATCACCTCCGGGATCATGCTTGGCGTACGCAAGGGCAAGAGGCGGCGGCTGCGCCGCGAGATACAGCGCTCGCAGGGCGCCCACCTTCAGTGGAACGTCGAATCGGCACGATTGGAGTTCTGACCCCGTCCGGGAGACCCCCGCTGACGCTGGCGCTGACGCTGACGCTGCTGTACATCCAAGATCATGCCCTGGGACACCCTCATCAAAAACGCGCTGCTCTTTGACGGACGCGCAGAGCTTCCCAGTCATCAAGACGTCGCCATCGTAGATGGTCAGGTCGCTGAAGTCGGAGTGGACCTCGACGGGAGCCAGGCGAGGGAGGTCGTCGATGCGACCGGCCGCTGGCTGATGCCCGGCCTTTGGGACATTCACACGCACCTCGACTTGGAGGTCGAGCTCGATCCGGGTTTAACCGAGGTGGTCCGTCACGGCACGACCACCGCGGTTGTGGCGAACTGTTCGATCGGGGTTCCGTTCGGCCTTCAAAACAGCGATGGGCACGAGCCGGTCATCTCTTGCTTCGCGCGGGTCGAAAACATTCCAAAGAGCGTGCTTCGGCGCGTTGCCGATCAGATCAGCTGGGACAATCCCAAGGCGTACCTCGAGCACTTCGAACAGATCCCGCTCGGGGCCAACATCGTTCCGATGATTCCCCACTCGATGCTGCGCATCGAAGCGATGGGGCTCGAGCGTGCCATCAGCGAGAAGCCGACCGAGCTGGACCTCGAAACCATGGAGGGCATCCTCGAGGAGGCGATGAAAGATGGCTACGCGGGCTTCTCCACCGACATGCTTCCGTTTCACTACCTCTCGGACGATCCCCACCGTGAAATTCGAATACCGGCCAACCACGCGCCCTTCAAAGAGGTCAAGCGCCTCACCAACGTCGTGCGCCGCTACGGCCGCGTCTGGCAGGCGACCCCGGAGAAAGACAAGCCGCACAACGTCTTTCGCTGGTTCATGCTGAGCAGCGGCCGCCTCTTTGGAAAGCCGCTCAAGCTCACCGCGGTGGCCGCGCTCGACGTCGTGACGAACCGATCGCTGGCGCGCATGGGCGTCGCGCTCACGCGCATCATCAACTCGGCGCTGGTGAACGGTCGGTTTCGCCTGCAGGCCTTGGCAGCGCCGTTTCGCGTATACGCGGATGGCGCGATCACGCCGCTTTCCGAAGAGATCCCCGCGCTACGCGAGCTCAACGCGATCGACCTCGTCGACCGAGACGCCCGCATGGCCCTGCTCGACGACCCGGAATACCGTAAGCGCTTTCGCCAGATGTGGTTTCACGACAAAAAGGGGTTCTCCCTAGCCCGCATCAAGCGCTGGCTGCGAATCATGAACGACAGCTTCAGCCGCGATTTGAAGGACATGGTCATGACGGCCCGCCCCCTTCCGGTCTGGGAGGGCGAGACGCTTCAGGAAATCTACGAGCGCCTGCTCGATTGGCAGGCCCGCCCCGGCGGCCAAGGACGGCTTCGCAGAACGGGGCTCGGCCCCCGCAATGACGCCGAGGCAAAAGCATTCGCAAGCTTTCCGAACCCGGTCGGCGACGACTGTGACTTCATGCTCCATCTGCTGCGCCACTTCGATACGGACCTGCGCTGGTACGTGCTTGCCGCAAACGACGACGAGGAGCGAATGGCTCGAGTCCTGTTCGACCCGCAGACCTTGCCCGGCTTCAGCGACTCGGGCGCGCACCTCACCAACATGGCCTACTACGACTCCAACCTCCGCGGCCTTCAAATCGCGCAGCGGCGCTCCTTGGCAACAGTCGCCTATCACGTCAGCCGCCTGACGCGCGTCCCTGCCGAGTTCTGGGGGTTCGAGCAAACCCTCGGCACGATCGAGCCGGGTCGCCAGGCCGACGTGATCCTGATCGACCCGGGCGCGCTGAGCGTTTACGACTCCGAGGCGAACACCACCTTCGGCTATCGAGACGCCGTCGCCGCAGAGCAGATGCTGAACCGCAGCGATGGCGTGGTCACCGACGTCTGGATTGCAGGCACGCCGGCATGGCGCGACTCCGAGGCCAGCGCGCACCTCGGCCGTTCCCGCATGGGCCGCGCCCTCACCGTCCACTGAGCCCGCCTTCGTTCCGCTTCGCGTGTTTGGCCGCTACGGGGGGAGCGGAATGTCGTCCGGACAGGTGACGAAGGTGCAAAGCGTTTTCGTACACGCGCCGTCGGTCGCGTCTACGCAGAGCTCGACTTCGCCGGGGCGGTCGCAGTTGTAGGTGGCGTTCTGCTGCACGACCGTGCCGGCGCCCGGCATGTTCTCGGTGTTCTCGAAGCTCCCCCACAGCGCGCTCAGGGTGAGCGTCAGCGGCATGGGCGTGAGATCGGTGTCCCAGCCGCGCGTCTGGACCAAGGTGCTGGTGTCACCCGGTCGGATGACCGACGGAATTGTGTTGATGACGTTGAGATTCGGGCAGATGTTCGCCGGGATGTCGCTTGGACACTGGACGGTGAGGCAGCTGGTCACGTCACAGTCGGGATCCCCGTCGTTGGCCTTCACACAGATTTGGGTTGGCCCCGGGGCACCGCAGACGAAGAGGGTCTCCGAAGCAAAGCGGTCCGCGAAGACGCCCGTCTCCGCGCTCAGCTCGGTGCGCATGGGCACGGGAAACTCGTCCGGGTCCAGGGCGTCGACACGAACGGTGGTGCTTGCCGCGCCATTCTCGAGCGGATCCGCAGTGATGCTTTCGATGATCGGGCAGGTGTTCTGGTCCGGATCGCCCGGGCAACGCACGGACGTACAGCGCTCGACATCGCAGCTCGCATCGCCATCGCTCGCCATCACACAGATCTCGATGAAGCCACCGACGTCAGGGTCGCAGGTGAAGGTCGTCAGACGGGCGTGTGGATCGGCGATCGTACCGCGACGCGCCGTGAGCGTGGTCACCAGCGCTTCGGGGTTGTCGTCCGGGTCGCTGGCCATGACGGTGATGGTGGCGATCTCTCCTTCCCCAAGCACGGTCGGTTCGACGGTCAACTCCGACACCTCGGGGCAATCGTTCTTGTCCTCGGGGCAGATGATGACGCTGCAGGTCGTGCGCGAGCACTCGAGCGGATCGGGGAGACGAATGTGTGACGGGCGGATGTACTCGTAGGAACCTGCGACGTTTGGAACCTCGCTCAGTGCCCCATTGGCCGCGCTGTCGTCTGCATAGGTCGTGTTGACACAGACTTCGACAGGGCCCGATACATCCAGCGCGCACGCGAACGTCGTGGCCCGCGCCAACGGGTCGGCAATCGAGCCGCTAATCGACGATAACTGCGTCACCACCTCGAGCCCGTTGTCGGGAAACGGATTGGTCACCTCGACGGTCAAGTCCGTCTGGCTCGTGCCCGCAGGGATCTCCTGTGGGTCGGCGATCACGGTCCCTTGCGGGCAGAGCTCGCCGGTTCCTTGGCACCCAGCAATGAGCAGCGCGCACCACAGCAAAACGCCGCAGGTCAGTCTAAAAACGGGCATTTGTCGAACTCCTTTGTACCCGATCGGCCCAAGAAATGCGCGGACAATTCAACGCGATCGACGAGGCGAAACGGTGGTTTCGCGCGTGAGCGCGCACACCGTCTTCCTGCGTTTCCACACTCGTCTGTAGGCGATGTATTGAAACGTAGTCGGAGGCGTGTCTCAGCCCTTCGCGGGACGCGCGTCAGGTCCGTTAACGACCAGTCACAGCCGGACTTGGTCATTAACGGCAAAACCCGCGAACCAAGGTTCGCGGGTCTTGCAACGTGCCTGTATTGGTGCCCGGCTACTCGGTGATTGGGATCGCGAGGAGGTCTGCGTCCGGCGTCAGCCCAACGAGCGTGTTGTCAGGGTCCAGCGGGTCCTCTCCATCCTCGACGCCCATGACGCACTCGATGCCCACGACGAGCCCAGCGTCTACTTTGAGGCCCTGTTCGATGGGATTGAGCGCGCTCGGCTTTGGAATCGTGAACTGCTGTGTTCCCGCGTCGAACGTGCTGTTGCTGAGGCCGTCATCCGCCCAACCAAAGAGGACATCTCCGCTGGCGTCCGCCGTGAAGGAGGCCGTCACTGGGAGGAGCGCCACATCGAGGGGGCCCGTCACGCAGAAGTCGTTGAGCGCGCACTGAGAAGTATCGCCTGTGGCCTTGCCGAGGCCGTCACAGACGCCGCCCGGTGCGCAGTCGTCGCTGGTCGGTACGTCGACGATGATCACCGCAGGATTGCAAACCCCACCCGCGCACTCGCCATCGGCCGCACACTCCTGGTCGGTCGGGAAGTTGCAGAGTCGCACTTCACCCGGCGTGAGCTGCGACGGATCCGCAGTCAGCGCTACGTTGCTGGCGGCGCCCGATGGCGTCGCTCCGGAGCGGACCTGCATGATGTAGGCGAGGTCCGTGAGTTTGGCCTGGCTCAAGCCGCCTGGCACCAAAGGCTGGGCCGCATCGAGAAACGACTCGGGGAATGTCGCGGTGCCGGAAACGACAGCGTCGAATTCCTGACCTGCGACGGGGGCCGCGGCAATCGAAAGCACGGCAGACAGAATCGACTGTGCGCCAATGGGAGAGCTGTTGGCGCAGCCAAGGGTGAGCTCCTTGGTGACCGCCTCGACTCCACCGCCGGTTCCACCTTCGCCGCCGCCGCCCGCGCTGCCGCCGCTGCCAGCCATTCCACCGCTACCCGCGGTTCCACCGGTTCCGCCGGTTCCGCCCGGCGTGCTTGGGTCGTCGCTACAGCCAACCGCAAGCATTAAGCCCAAGCTCAACCCCACACTCAAAACAACATAAGAACGAATCATCACACACTCCTTCGAACTGCCAATCCACGACACCACCGCCGCGATGGCGAATGATACCCACAAGCTTCCCAGCGCCGCAAGGCGCCTGCTCCGTGCCCGCAAGAGCCCGGAATACCCGTTGATTAAACGAGAAAACCCGCAGGCTCGGGCCCGCGGGTCCCTCTGTTTTGGTGTCGCCTACGCGAGCTTGGCTAGTTGATCGGACAGCTAATCAGATCTGCGTCCGGTGTCGGGCACACGACGTCGTCATCCACGCCCACGCCGATGCACGGCGCGGTGGCGCAGTCGGCGTCAGTGACACAGCCCTCACCCGAGGCGCAGATACCACCGTCGGTGGCGCCTACGCACTGGATCGCGACGAACAAGGCGCCGGCCACGTTCACGCGAATGCCGCTTCCTGGTACTGTCAACGGATTGCTGAAGACCGCCGCTGGGAGGTCGTAGCAGCCGTCCACCTGGAACGCTTCCCCGCAGCCTCCTGCGTCCGGACAGGTGAGCAGACCCGGCACGCCGGTATCACCCCAACCCCAGAGGACGCTGCCACTGGCGTCTGCGGTGTAGGCGATGCCCGTCTGTTCCTGCAACTCGATGACCAAGTCACCGGTGACGCAGAAGCCGTTCAGGTCGCACTGCGAGACTTTCTTGCCGAGCGTGTCGCAAACACCGCCCACGGAGCAGTCGGTGCTGTTCGGAATGGTCGCTAGATTGACCGGCGGGAGACACGGCGGAACGAGACAGTCCCCGTCCACAGCGCAGACCTGATCGAACGGGAATGTACAGAACGACGTCGGCCCTGGTACCAGCGAGGAGATGTCTGCGGTGAGGCCCACGTCCGGACCGGTTGCGCCGGAACGGACCTGCACGGTGGCTAGGAAGTCCTCGAGAATCGCCTCATTCACGCCTCCCGGTACGACGCCCTGCGCCGCATCCAGGAAGAACTCGGGGAAGACGCCGATACCGCCGAGGTTAGCCGTGAAGCCGGCGCCACCGATGACGGGGACCGGTACATCCACGATGAGCGTGTACGGAAATGGCGACTGCGCCGTCGTCACGCTGTTGGTGCAAGCTTGGGACACGATTTCCGACTGCGGAGTATCCGAGCCAGTCTGCGCGAGGTTGCACGTCGGGGCGGCTCCCGCCATGCAGGTGTTGTCGACGCAAATCTCGCTGAGCTCGACGTCGCACTGAATGTCGCTGTTGCACTCGACGCAAGCGCCGTTGCCGTCACAGACGCTGCCACCGGTTTCGCTGCAGATCGTGTCCGCAGGTTCGTTGCCGCCCGCCACGCAGTTGCCCGACTGGTCGTCGCAGGTGCCATCCATCACGCACTGGCTGCCGGACGTGCAGTCCACGCCTACGCACAGACCCACGCAGCCGCCGCCGCTGCAGGTTCCTGGCACGCCGGGGGACACGTCGCAGGAGCCACCATCGATCGGGCTAAAGACACACATGCCGTCCGGGCAATCGCCCACCGTGCAGGGGTTGCCGTCGTCGCAGTCGCCCGGGCTGACGCACTGTGGTGCTTCGACGCAGGTGCCTGCTTCGCATATGCCGTCGCTACCGCCGAAGTCACACGCCTGGCCGTCGATGACGTTGTTCTGTACGCATGCGTTGGTCTCGCAGGCTGCCGCCGTGCAGTCATTGCCGTCGTCGGGGCACTGGTCGGCGCTGATGCAAGCGACGCAGTTCCCGGCGCCGTCACAGATGTCGCCACTGTCGGCGTTGCAGGCCGTTTCGGCCGGCTCGTTGTCGCCTGCGATGCAGTTGCCGGTGGCCGGGTCGCAGTCTCCATCCTGAACACACTCGTTCGCGGAGGTACAGTCGACACCCTGGCAAAGGTTGTTGTCGATGCACTCGCCCGCCGAGCAGGCGCCATTGCCACCGTTGCACTCCGTGCCATCCGTGACGTTCATCGTGTCGCACTCGCCGGTCGCGTTGTTGCACATCGCCACCGTGCAATCGTTGCCAGTGTCGTCACAGACGACGCCAGCGCACAAGTTGACGTCCACGCAGCTGCCGTCGGAGCACACCCCTTCGTCGTCGTTGCACGGAGTGCCATTGTCGACGTTGGTGTTGCCGCAGGTTCCGTCCGCCGGATCACAGTCGTCCGCGGTGCATTCGTTTTGGTCGTCGCAATCAGCGCCCTCGCAGAGGTCGACCTCGACGCACACGCCGCCAGAGCAGGTGCCACCGTCGCACTCGGTGCCGTCCGCGACGTTGCTGGTTTCGCATGCTCCATTGGCGGGATTGCACTCGGTCGCAGTGCACTCGTTGCCATCGTCTTCGCACTCGACGTCTTCGCAAAGGTCGCCGCGATCACCCTCGACGCAGGTCACGGGAATGGTCCAGGTGGCCATCCTGCAGTAGACGTCGTTGTCGGTGACCATAATCGTCACGCTGTGGTCTCCCACTTCCTGACACGTGAACGTCGTGCTCGCCGCGGTTGGGTCGGCGATCGAGCCTCCTGTTCCGGTCCAGGAGTAGGTGATCGGGTCCCCCTCTTCGTCGGACGCCTGCGCCGAGAGGCTGATGTCGTTTCCGACGGAGGTTTGCAAAGGCGAAACCACTGCCTTGGTCAGCTCCGTACAGATGTTGAACTTGCCGTTGACGCGCACGCCGCCGAGGGTCCGCTGCTTCTTGCAGTTCAGAATCACCATCACGTTCGTCGTCTCGCCGATCTCGACGTTGAACGGAGCGGACCCCTTGCAAGTAGCCTCCTTGTCGTTCGAAGTCGCGGTCAAGGTGACGGTGTAGTCGGTCTTACCCGGCGGAAGACCAAACACCTCGACTGAGGCGGTCGAGCCGGGGGCGCTCACATTGATGTCGCCCGACATGTCCATGCCGTTGCCGGTAATCTGCCAGCCGACCGTGTCGATCTCGACACCGCCCGCAAGAAGGAGGTCAACCGAGAGCGAACCGGTTTCGCTTTGCTCGCCGGTGTCAGTGGTGCCGACACAGCCAAAGGCAGTGAGGGCGCCAAAAACGAGGAAGGCGATCCAACGCATAGGATGGGAACCGGACATAGTGGGGCCTCCAGAGAAGGATGGTCTGGTGAAAGGGGGGAGCCGAGGCTAACACTGGCAAATCCGGGGCATCAAGACCCAAAAACACCCCGAGCGCCGAAGTTGGGCCTTATGTGTGGTAGCTTACAGCCACCCAGCCCGGCGGAGGCCCGATGTCCACCGAGGTAGGCAATGTGCGCTTGAATTGAGGTGCGAATTGGCAACACTTCGTTCTTCGTCCAAGCGACCAACTCACACCCCAGGAAGTGAATCTCGATGACCCGTTCGTCCACTTATCTTACGAAGAATCTATTACTTACATTGGCGGCAGGCCTAGCCCTGAGCTGCGGTGGCGACGGGGGAGGACCCACGATCGACTCTCAGCTGCTGGGCATCTACCAGGTCACCAACTACCAGGGCAGCACGGTCGGTTGCGACCAGCCGACCGACCTCGATCCCGCGCCGGTCTTTGTCTTGCTGTACAGCTTCCTGCCGAACGACGATCGCGACGAGCCTCTTCTCGGCGGCCTCTTCTGCGGGACCGTGGAGTCCTGCCGGCAACTCGCACAAATCGCTCCGGAGCCCACCATTGGCTACTCGTTCATCGAAGGCAACGACGCGGCCGGCTGGCGAGGCTGGGCGATCGCCAGCTCCGGCGCTGCCAACGATCAGTGTCGCGCCGACGTGCAGGCCC
This sequence comes from Myxococcales bacterium, assembly GCA_029862185.1. Taxonomy (GTDB): domain Bacteria; phylum Myxococcota_A; class Polyangia; order Polyangiales; family Houyiibacteriaceae; genus SG8-38. The sequence continues at coordinate 12,577 of JAOTXX010000050.1, read as the reverse complement.
ACGTGCTGACGTCGACGAGCGGGGACGCCATCAACATCGAAACGAAAACGTTTGCAACGGTGTTCGACGGTGACGAACCGATGCCGGGCAGCACCGACCTGATCTGTCGCAACAGCGCTGCCCTCGAAGCGCTGAGAGACGATCCACCGTGCACGGAGATCCTCGTCTTGGACGCGACCTTCGAAGCTGGCATCTAACGCCCGGCTGCGGGCTCGGACCGAAGCGCTACTCGAACCGATTCGTTCGAACTCGGTCGATCTGTGTCTCGACCGCGTGCATCCAGGCTGCATGGGCGTGCCGATTGTCGTCGACGACGATTCTCGGCGCCCTGCCAGGCCGGCCGATGATCTCGATCAGCGCCCCGTTTTCGGCTACCCATGGCTCGCCCGGGTCGATTCGATTGGACCAGATGCTGCCCCAATCCTCCCAGTCCTGACGCCAGACGACGAAGGTGTTCCCCGCGGCGTTGACCCCGACCTGCGGCTGCGTTGCGTCGGCGTCGTCCCGCGGGTCTTCGGACGGTGGTTCGATGATCACGGGCGTTCCCCAACCCGAGCCCGGTGTGTACCGGTTGGCATAGATGTTTCGGAAGTCGTTCTGGAGGAGTGCATCTTGTTGCGACCAGACCGCGTGGGCCACGCCCGACCCGTCGACGGCGATCGCCGGCCCTAGCTTCTCCCCATCGGCGCCATTGTCGATGGGTGCCGGCTCGCCCCAATCGGTGGTGTCCCAGTTGGAGCCGGGGGTGTAGCCAACACTCCAGATGTCCTTGCGCCTCTGCTCGAATGGAGTGGTCGGCGTGTCTCCGTACTGGATCCAAACCACGTGCGCCTCACCTTGCGCCTCACCTTTTTGGCTCACGCCGAGCCGCGCGTTTTGGGCCCGGGTCTCCGGGTCGCTCTTGATCCGCCTTGCGGTCTCCCAGCCCTGGCCGGCGACGTAGCGATTCACCCAGAGCACTTCGCCGTTGCCGCCGTCCGTCGGCCGCGTGGGCTCGGCCCACAGGGCAATCGCGTTGCCGTCTGCGTCCATTTGCACGTCCACCGCACCTGGAACGGAATTGGTCGGCATCGTATCGATCGGCTCGTTCGTCCCCCAGCCAGTGCCCAGGTCGTAGCGTCGCGACCGGACCACTTGCAAGTTGCTTGGAAACTCGAGCTCGACCCAAATCGCAATGGCGTTCCCGTCCGAATCGGCGGCGACCGCGGGCCTCAGCGACGGCAGCACACTGGCCTGAATGCTTTCAGGGGTACCCCAACCCTGATCGACCTCGTACCGGTTCGCCCAAATGGTGGCTTCCTGGCTTCCGTCGTTCTTCCGTTCCTCCCAGACGCAGAACGCGTTACCGGCCCCATCGACGGACAGGGACGGCTTGCGTGAGCCCCCATCGCCGGCGTCGATCTGTTCGGGCTGACCCCAGAGGTCGACACGGGTGTAGCGACTCGACCAGATACCGGTGGGTGGGTTGCTGCCGGTGAGGGCGGTCGTGAACTCCCAGACGGCGATCGCATTGCTCTGCGAGTCGACGGCGATTCGCTGATCGTCCGACCTACCGGTGCCCGAGGATTCGATCCACTCCGAAAGGCCCCACTCGCTGTCGAGAGTCCTGAACTCCCATACGTGATCCTCTTGAAGGGTCGCTCCGCCTCGGGCGGCAAGCTCGGTGGTAATCGTTGCGGTGAAGGTGGTGATCACGTCCAGCGGTTCGTCTGGCTTGAACACAACCACGCTCGGATCGTCCTCGTCGAGCGTGAGCTCGCCGACGACCTTCGCGCCTTGTGGATCGGTGACGAAAAAGCTGTCGTTCGAGAGCGTGGCGTCGTCGATCGGCGCGTCGACCTGAAAACCAATGCGAGTTTCGACCTGGACGTCCGTGCGACCGTCCGCGGGCGACTCCTGCAGCACCGTGAGATAGGTGACGCCACTGCCTCCGCCCTTGCACGCGAATCCGGCAACCATCAGCCCGGACAGCGCCAATGTATAAGCTAACCAACGGGTATTCATAAGGCCTCCTGAACGAGAATTGATATCACAGCTCCAAGCTGGACGCATCGGTCGAGTTGAACCGTCATTACTCGCAAAATTGGGCGTATTATGAAACGAGAAAACCCGCGGGCCGAAGCTCGCGGGTCTCTCTGTGTTTTGAGCGCTTCTTGCGAGCGCTTGGCTAGTTGATCGGACAGCTGATCAAGTCAGCGTCCGGTGTCGGGCAAATGACGTCGTCATCCACGCCCACGCCGGTGCACGGCGCGGTGGCGCAGTCGCCGTCGGTGAGGCAGCCCTCACCCGAGGCACAGGTACCACCATCGGAGCCCCCCGCGCACTGGATCGCGACGAACAAGGCGCCGGCCACGTTCACGCGAATGCCGCTTCCGGGCGTTGCCAACGGGTTGCTAAAGACTGCCGCTGGCAGTTGGTAGCAGCCGTCAACACGACCTGCGACCGTACCGCAGTCCGAGCCCGTCGGGCAGATCGACAGCCCAGGTACGCCGGTATCGCCCCAACCCCAGAGGACATCGCCACTCGCGTCTGCGGTGTAGGCGATGCCCGTCTGTTCCGCCAGGTCGATGATCAGGTCACCGGTGACGCAGAAGCCGTTGAGATCGCACTGCGAGGCCTTCTTGCCGAGGTTGTCACAGACACCGCCCACCGAGCAGTCGGTGCTGTTCGGGACGGTGGCCAGATTGACTGGCGGGAGACACGGCGCAACGAGACAGTCGCCATCCACAGTGCAGACCTGATCGGTCGGGAACGTACAGAACGACGTTGGCCCTGGTACGAGCGCGCCAATGTCCACCAGGAGACCCACGTCCGGACCGGTTGCGCCGGAGCGAACCTGTACAGTCGCCAGGAAGTCTTCGAGGATCGCCTGGGAGACGCCTCCGGGAACGACGCCCTGCGCCGCATCCAGGAAGAACTCGGGGAAGACCCCGATACCGTCGAGGTTAGCCGTGAAGCCGGCACCACCGACGATGGCTGACGCGACGTCCACAATCAACGTGTACGGGAATGGCGATTGCGCCGAAGTCACGCTGTTGGTGCAGCCTTGGGACACGACCGCGGTCTGCGATCCGCAGGCAGCAGGCATGCCACCGGCACCACCCATGCCACCGGCACCGGCCATTCCGCCTGCGCCGCCCATGCCACCGGCCCCGGCCATGCCACCGGCCCCGGCCATGCCACCGGCACCAGCCATTCCGCCTGCGCCGCCCATGCCACCAGCACCAGCCATGCCACCAGCACCGGCCATTCCGCCTGCGCCGGCCATGCCACCTGCGCCGGCCATGCCACCAGCACCGGCCATGCCACCGGCACCGGCCATGCCACCGGCGCCACCCATGCCAGCGCTGCCGCCCGTACCACCGACGCCGCCGTCCATGCCGCCGGAACCTGCGGTACCACCGGAACCCGCTGTTCCACCGGAACCTCCCGTACCGCCCGAACCGCCGGAGCCCGTGGGGCTAGTCGATTCGCCGCACCCAATCGCGAACATCAGGCAAAAACCCACGGTCAAACAAAAACATGAACGAATCATCACGCACCCCTTGGAAGAAATAACGGGCAGCACTACCGCCACGAAAGCGGATAATACGCACAAGCTTCGAGATATCACAAGGCCGTCGTAGCTGTCCCGAACGAGGGCGCCGAGACGGTTGCGCGGCCGGTGGCAGGGCGGAATACTGACCGGGAACGAAGGGCGAGCGCGACGCGATGACGACTGGGTTACAGGGATCTGCAGGATGAAGCGCCTCCTCCTACTGCTCCTCGTCTGTATTGGTCAGCTTGCCTGCTCGCGAACCCAGAACAGGCCCCAGGCTCCAAACGTCGTCATTCTTTCCATCGATACACTGCGAGCCGACAGCCTCCGTGCATACAACCGCTTCGCAAGAAGGCGCGGGGCCCTCGATCGGCTGGCCGAGCGGGGGCATACGTTCGAGCGCGCATACTCGACCGCATCGTGGACGCTTCCGGCCCACGTGTCTCTCTTTACCGGACTGTATCCAGACCGACACGGCGTGGTCGATCCGCGATATTCCATGGGGGACGCGTCGAGCCTGGTCGAGCAGTTGCATGCCAAGGGATACCAGACGGTGGGCTTCACCGACGGCGGGTATTTAGGCGCCCAGTACGGATTCGAGCGAGGCTTCGAGACGTATGACGCCTGGCACGACGGCAAGAGTGACATGTCGCCCGCGACCTTGCCCCGCGGCGGCAAGCGCCATGTCGATACGAAAGCCGAGCTCTTCGACCGGGCTCGCGCGTTCCTGAATGCGCGCAACGATCCGCGACCGCTGTTTCTTTTCGTCCACACCTACGCCGTGCACGATTACTTTCGCACTTGGCTTCCTGCGAAACCGGGGGAGCAGGCGCGCGCTGGGCCCGAGTCGGAACATGCGCTCAAGTGTCTGCTCGGGTCTGCGTCCTGTTCACCCGAAGAGTGGCGAAGGCTGGAAGTGAAGTACGAGGCCGGCGTCGACGCCTTGGATCGGTCGTTGGGGTCCTTGCTCGGCCTACTCAATGAGAAGCTCGACATGGATAACACGTTTGTCGTGCTTCTCTCGGATCACGGGGAAGGCTTCGACTACGCCCGAAACCGAATCCATCACGGTGGTCGACTCCACCGAGATCAGCTGCAAGTGCCGCTGTTGGTGACAGGCCCGGGTGTCCAACGCGGCCGTTCTGAAGCGCCCGTCTCGCTCGTCGATGTCCGCCCGTCGGTCCTCGAGCTCGTCGGTTCGAATCGCGAGGACCACACCGATGGTCGCTCGTTCGTTTCTCAGCTTTTCGGAAAGCCTCCAAAGGGGAAGCGCGACGCGGTGTGGGCCGGTGAGTACTACCATTTCTGGGAGGCCGGCCAACGTCGCTCGGTGGTCGAGCCTTCGCCCGAACCGCTTTCAACCGCAAGCATCGGCGCCCGGTATTGGTACCTGGAGGGCTCATCTGGCGAAGCACTCTATGCCGTGGAAGACCGCGAACAGGCCAATTCCCTTTCATCGCAGCTCGAAGAGCACCGAAACCGGAACCAGCCACGTGCCCTCGATACCGCGAAGCGAACCAAAGTCACGAACACGATCGACGTCATCGAGCAGCTTCGTGCGCTCGGTTACATTCAGTGAGGCGACAGTGATCGCAGGTAAGAAAGTCATCGTCGTCATGCCGGCCTACAACGCTGCCCAGACGCTGCTTCAGACCTACGAAGAAGCGGACGCGCAGGGCATCGTCGACAGCTTCGTGGTGGTGGACGATGCGAGCCACGACGAAACGCTGGAGATCGCCCGGACGCTGCCAAAGACTAGGGCACATCGGCACCCAGCCAACCGAGGTTACGGTGCGAACCAGAAGACCTGCTACCGCCTTGCGCTCGAAGGCGGCGCCGACATCGTCATCATGCTTCACCCGGACTATCAGTATACGCCGAAGCTCATCCCGGCGATGGCATCGTTGATTGCGAGCGGGCTCTACGATTGCGTCCTCGGCTCGCGAATTCTCGGGGGCTACGCGTTGAAAGGAGGGATGCCTTGGTGGCGCTACGTGGCCAACCGCGCGTTGACTCTTTTCGAGAACGTGATGACGGGCGCGAAACTGAGCGAATATCACACGGGCTATCGAGCGTTTTCGCGCCGACTGCTCGAACAGATCGCGCTCGAAACCAACAGCGACGACTTCGTATTCGACAGCCAGATGCTCGCACAAGTGCTTTGGCTGGACTATCGAATCGCCGAAGTCTCGTGTCCGACGAAATACTTCGAAGAGGGATCTTCGATCAGCTTCGCAAAGTCCGTGACCTACGGGTTTGGCGTCTTGTTGGTCTCCATTCAGTATCGACTGGCGCGGATGGGCGTGCTCAAGCCCAGGATCTTCGCCGATCTGCAGGCGAGGCCCGCCGGCGCCCAGGACCACGACTAGGTGAACGGAATCGAGATCGGAGGCACGAGGCGAGCCGTGTCGCAAACCGTGGTGCTTGCCGGGTTGATCGCCTTCGTCACTTGCCTGGCGTATGTCGGCAGCCTCGATGGCGAGTTTGTTTCCGACGACCTGCAAATGGTGGTTCCGAACCCCCTGTTGACCTCCCTCGATTCGCAGAATCTCCGCAACATTTTCACGAGCTTCGATGATGCGAACTACATGCCTTTGAAGGTGCTGTCGCTCGCTGTCGACCAAGCGCTATGGGGGCCGGAACCACTCGGTTACCACGTCACGAACCTGCTTCTGCACATTGGCTGCGCGCTCACGATCTTCTCCATCTTGTTGTGTCTCGGCTTCTCCCGTGGAGCAGCCTTCTTCGTTTCCCTCCTGTGGGCGGTCCATCCCTTGCAGGTGGAATCCGTGGCGTGGATCAGCGAGCGGAAGAACTTGCTTTCGGGGCTCTTCTTCTTCGTCGCGTTCCGCGCGTACCTCGAGTTCTCGGAGCGACCACGCGCCATCACCTATGTCGTCACGCTCCTCGTGTACTCGCTCGCATTGCTGAGCAAAATGAACACATTGGTTCTTCCGGCGATATGCTTGGCCTTCGAGGCGACCGTCAAGATGCGGATGCGTTGGCGCGACTTAGGGGCTACCGTTCCCATGTTCGCGCTCGGCGCGCTGACCGCCTGGTACAATCTGGCGGGTAGCCCGACCCATGGCGAGTCGTTCCACGGAGGCAGTGCCGTCGTCACTTGGCTCAGCAGCACGGTCGTCGTGTTCCGCTACCTTCTGCACACGGTTTTTCCCGTCGGCCTCACGTCCCGGTACGACGTGCCGTTGTGGGGAAGCCCGTTTCACCCCTCGGTGTTCGCGTCGTTGCTCGGGCTCATCATGATTGCTGCGACGACTGCATGGCTCGTGCGACACAAGAAGCGCGAGGTCTTCTGGATGCTTTGGTTTGCAATCGCGCTCGCTCCGATGCTCAACATCGTTCCGTTTCGGAGCATGATGCAGGACCGCTACATGTACCTCGCGCTGCTCGGCCCCATCGCACTCGCGGGCTCGGTGCTCGATCGGGTCAGCAAACCGGTGGCCCGACGAGCAGTGGGGGTAGCCGCGTTCGTGGTCGCAATCGCGTGCGTGGCATTGACGGTACGCCAAGTCGAATTTTGGTCGAGCCCGGTTTCGTTTTGGGTTCGGGACGCGACGGTGAGACCCTTGTACGCGAACGAAGCGATATACCGGCCCAACGAGTATCCGGGAAAGCTCGCCCAATTAGAGGCAGCCGTACGCGAGGAGCCTGACAATCCCACGCTCCTCAACAACCTTGGCGGGCTGTACTACATGGGAGGCCGCGTCCCAGAGGCCCTCGGTCACTTCGAGAAGGCCCACCGCCTCGATCCGGACGAGCTGTTCAATCTGATCAACCTGGGACGTGCGTACATGCGGTTGAACCGTTTCGAGGAGGCGGAGCCCAAGCTCACGCGAGCAACCGAGCTACGCCCTTACAACTTCATGGCGTGCTACTATCTTCTGCACCTTCATCTCGAGACCCGAGACGTCACCAAGGCTCGCCAAACGTTCGACAAGTGCGAACGACTAAACGACGCGCTCCAGCCTGAGCAAGATGAGCTACGAAGGCTCGAGCGCCTGAGGATGTAATTTCGGGCAACACCACCATCGATCGACGATCGAGTGCCGCGAGGGCCTCGTGTGCTACTGAGATCCTCGAGTTGTGAGATTGAGGAAGAACGGACTGTTTGCGATGGCGACCGTCACCGGCGTGATCGCGATCGTCGAGATACTCGCTTTCGTAGGGCTGTGGTTTGTTTTCGGAGGCCTGGTTTCCTACGATTTCCTGCAGGGGGAGCGGGCAGGGCTAATCGGCGAAGGTCCGAGCAGAGTCGTCGAAGATCAAGCCGACGAGCCCAAAGTCGACCGTCGCTTTCAGGTCGAACAGGCTCTCCATCCCTTCATGGGTTATGTCGCTGACCCCGAAGAAGATCGGCACGCGAACGCTGCTGGCAACGACGAACGCTCCACTGAATTCGGGTTCCCCTACAACAAGGAGGATTTCTTTGCCCCCAGGGCTGAGGACGAGGTCGTCGTCGCAATTCTTGGTGGCTCCGTCGCTTACTTCTTTGCGCACCTCGTGGCCGATTTGCTGGCCGTGGAGTTGAACGACGTCGAGCGTTTTGCCGGCAAGAAGATCCGTGTGATTTCTCTGGCACTGCCCGGCTACAAGCAGCCACAGCAATTGATGGCCCTGACGTATTTCTTAAACCTGGGTGTCGACATCGACGTGGTCTTGAATATCGATGGTTTCAACGAAGTGGCCCTGCCTCAGCAAGACAACCTGCGCTTTGGCACGTTCCCGTTCTATCCGAGGGCCTGGAAGACCCGGGTCGCGTCCTCTGACCCTGCGCTCCTCGGTTTTCGCGGTCGGGTCATGGACCTCAGAGAGAGGCGCCGTCAGCGAGCGGCCGCATTTTCTGACGTGCCATGGCGCTACAGCTTTGTAGCTTCGCTTCTGTGGAAGGTGCTCGACCTGCGTGCCGACCGTGAGCTGCACCGTGTTGAGCTCGAGCTGCAGCGCAAAATGGAGGGCGCGCACGACAGCGAAAGGCAAGGCGACTACTTCGCGGAGGGGCCTTCGGTCGAGTACGCATCGGACGATGAGATGTATGAAAGCTTCGCCCAGTTTTGGGCCAAGAGCTCACGATTGATGGCGGGGCTTTGTGCCAGCCAAGGGATCGAATATCACCATTTCCTGCAGCCCAATCAGTACGTGGCGAACTCCAAGGCCTTGACCGACGAAGAACGTCTGAACGCCTGGCAAGAGACGCACCCCTATCGCGTCGGAGCGGAACAGGGCTATCCGAAACTGCGGGCCCATGGCGAATCGCTATCGGCGGAAGGGGTTCATTTCGTGAGCCTCGTCGACCTTTTCGCGGATCACCGCGAGACGCTCTACCGCGACGCCTGTTGTCACTTCAACCTGCGCGGCAACGAGTTGATGGCGCATGCGGTGGTTGCGGCCTTGGTCGACTCCCTGCCGGGGAACAACCTGGAATAGGGGAGGGCGGACAGGGTTAATCAGTCCTTCAGTTTGGCCGCGCAAGCTGCTATGCCGACGCACCGTCTCATGGTCACGACTCTGCTCCCCGCGATTTTCTTTCTCTCCGGCTGTGCTGCCTTGATCTTCGAGAACCTCTGGTTCTATCAGGCGGGGATCACGTTCGGGAACTCGGTCTGGGCTTCGAGCCTGGTGTTGGCCGGCTTCATGGGCGGGCTTGCGCTCGGCAATGGCCTGGCAGCGCGGCTCCGTGCGGGCCGATTCCGCGCCATCAGGACGTATGCGCTGCTCGAGCTCGCAATCGGCATCTCGGGCTTTGCGCTGGTCGTCGGGTTGCCCGCACTCACCTCGCTGCTCGCCAGCGTGATGGCACCGCTGCTTTCGTCGGCCTGGCTCGTCAACCCCTTGCGGCTCGGCTTCGCATTCTTGTTGTTGTTGGTTCCGTCGACCGCGATGGGCGCCACCTTGCCGGTGATGGTTTCCGCTCTCTACCAGCGGGATGCTCGATTCGGCCGGGTGCTCGGCCGGCTTTACGGTTGGAACACCCTCGGTGCCGTGGTCGGCGCACTGGCCGGCGATCTCGTGTTGATCGAAGCGTTCGGGGTGCGCGGGACCGGATTAGCCGCAGCGGGAATCGGTCTCACGGCCGCGGGCCTTGCCTTCGCGCTCTCCAGGCGTTTTGAAGGTGACCACGCGACCGCGACGCCGGAGTCCGAAGAACCGACCGAGAAGCTCTCGTCGAGCGCACGGTGGCTTCTCGGGGCAGCCGCCATCGCCGGCTTCACCCTCTTGGGGCTCGAAGTGGTCTGGTTTCGCTTCCTCCTTCATTTCATGTTTGGCAGCAGCCAAACCTTCGCAATCCTTTTGGCGACCGTGTTGGCGGGCATCGGCCTCGGAGGGCTCGTTGGCGGTGTCGTAGCCGGCTCCGAAGACCGGGCGTTACGACTGCTGCCCGCTGCGGCGGTGATGACGGGCGTGGTGTGCCTGGCCTTGTATTGGCTCTACCCATCCGGCCCGCCCGACTACACATCGGGCGCCACTTTCGTCCGCGCACTCTCGCTGATGTTTCCGGTCGCATTCTTGTCGGGTGTGCTCTTCACCCTGCTCGGGGCGGCCTTGAAAAACGAGATTCCGAGCGAAACCCGCGCGGCCGGACTGTTGACCTTGGCGAACACGACGGGCGCCACAGCGGGGCCCTTGCTGATCGGATTCGTTCTGTTGCCGGCATTCGGAGTCGACCGCTGCGTGCAGTTGTTGTCTGGCCTCTATTTGTTGATGGGGATGGTGATCCTGGCGGCCGGCGCGCGCCCAAGACACCTCGCCAACCGCGCTTTCGTTGCGGTTGCCGGCGCATCGCTGCTCGTGATGGTCCTCGTCTTCCCGACTGGTGCGACGCTCGAGCGTCACCTCGAGCCCGTGCTCGCGCAGTTCATGGGCGGCGAGGAGACCGAGCCCGTCGCCATGCGTGAAGGGGTCACCGAAACGATCGTCTACATGGAAGAGAGCGCCTTTGGAGAGCCGGTTTCGTACCGCATGGTCACCAACGGCTATTCGATGTCCGGCACCGATATCGTGGCGCTTCGATACATGAAGCTCTTCGTCTATCTGCCGATGGCCTTGAACCCAGATGCCAAAACCGCGCTGCTGATTAGCTATGGGGTCGGGAGCACCGCCAAGGCGCTCACCAATACAGCCGGCCTCGAATCGATCGACGTGGTGGACATCTCGCGTGACGTGCTCGAGATGAACGAAATCGTCTATCCGGAAGAGGGCGAGCTGCCCCTCGACGACCCCCGCGTCGAAGTGCACATCGAAGACGGTCGGTACTTCTTGGAGACCACGAAGAAGCGCTTCGACCTGATCACCGGTGAGCCCCCACCTCCAAAGATGGCCGGCGTCGTCACCCTCTACACGCGCGAGTACTTCTCGCTGGCCTACGAGCGCCTCGCCGAGGGGGGAATCGTCAGCTACTGGCTTCCCGCACACGTGCTTTCGCCGGACGATAGCAAGTCGATCATCCGCGCGTTCTGCGATGTGTTCGAGGACTGCACGCTCTGGAGTGGGGCAGGGCTCGACTGGATTTTGCTCGGCACGCGCAACGCGACGGGGCCTGGCAGCACGGGGCGAATGGCGCAGCAGTGGAGCGATCCCGTCATCGGGCCCGACCTCCAGCTCCTCGGGGTCGAGGCGCCCGCGCAGCTCGGTGCACTGTTCATGGCGGGGCCCGATGACCTCGACCAGCTAGCGGGCGACGCCTTGCCCTTGACCGATGATCATCCGAAGCGGCTTTCCGATCAGCCATTCGATCTGGCGGCCGGGCTCCCGTCCTACGTTCCGTGGCTGGACCAGACCGACACCCGGCTTCGCTTCGAACGGAGCCCTTGGATCGAGAAGATGTGGCCGAGGGAGATTCGGGATGCAACGCCGAGCTACTTCCTCGCGCAGTGGGAGATGAACCGCGGGATCATCGAGCGGGGCACACTCGACCCCGAGGTCGTGCTCCCCAAGCTTCACGAGCTCCTCACGCGTACGCAGCTCACCACCGCACCGCTGTGGATGTTGAAGAGCGACGGGCCTCGTCAACGAGCGGCACGAGCGGCCTTCGAGAAAGACAAGACCAACGCGAGCGCCCTCGGGGAGCTCGGCCTGGGCGCGCTGGCCAAGAGGGACTACTCGCTCGCCTACCGCCTCTTCGTCGCCGCGATTCAAGCAGGCGCAGTGGGTTCGCAAATTCAGAACATGGCGGTGTATGCGCAGTTCATGGCGACGCCTCCGGCCCACCGCCCGGCGATCGTCCAGACCCTCAAGGACGCGGGCGCGGCATCGACACTACAGCCCTGGGTCGTGCCGTTTCTCGAGCGCTTGATGGCTGCGCGATAGGGGCTCGCTAGCGTCAATGCCATCGCCAGCGTCAGCGAAACCCCGTGACCGGATAACGCTGGTCTTATAGGCTTCTGGGATATGTCTCCGAAGACGCTTGCTTTCGCCCTCACGATGTCACTTGCCATGTCGACCGCTTGTAGGCGCACACCCGAACCGTACACCGCCAAGGCACCGGCTTCCCCTCCGAACGTGCTTCTCATCACGGTCGACACACTGAGGGCCGACCGCCTTGGTTGTTACGGATACGAGCGCGCACACACGCCTCACACCGACCGCTTCGCGGACGAAGGAGTCCGGATCGAACACGCAATCGCCCCGACTCCGCTCACGCTTCCGTCACACACGTCGATCTTGACGGGCCTCGAGCCGCCCGCACACAGCGTTCGGGGAAACGGGGTGTTCCGGGTTCCGGATAGCGTCCAGACACTCGCGGAGAGTCTCAAAGCCGAGGGCTACCAAACGCAAGCGTTCGTGTCCGCAGACGTTCTGCACCGCCGCTTCAACCTCGACCAAGGCTTCGACGGCTATGACGATGTCCTTTCGAGCGAGGCGAACGACTCACCCACGCGGATGCTGCAGCGTTCAGGGGAACGAACGATGGACCGGGTGCTCGATTGGCTCGACGAACGCACGGAGTCTGCTTCCCCTTTTCCGTTCTTTCTGTGGGTGCATCTCTTCGACCCGCATGCGCCATATGAACCGCCCGAGGCC
>JAOTXX010000049.1 GCA_029862185.1 Myxococcales bacterium | reverse complement strand
GTCCTCGAAGTTCTCGACGTCCTCAAAACTGCCTGTTTTCGCTTCCGAAAGGCCCTCGATGACGCCGATCGGAAGGTCCCTCGAGCCGATGGCGAGGCGAGCCGTCTGCCGCGTGCGCCGAAGCCCGGTGCAAACTGCGAGGTCGATCGGGGCGTCGGTCAAGAGCTGCCCCAACGCTTCGGCCTGGGCGACCCCGGTTGCGTTGAGTGCGGGATCGTGGTCGCCGGGTTCTTGGCCCGGTTCGAAATAGGACACCTCTCCGTGCCTCGCCAGATACACCCTGCGTCGGTTCTTCACTGCGCAGCAGCATAGCAGCGGGTGCCCGTTGGCGCTTTGGCTGCTATCGTGCGCCGCATGTCTCAGATGAAGTGGGCGCTCATCATCCTTGCCGCCGTGGCGGTCGTAGGTTGTACTAAGAAAGAAGACCCTGCTCCGGCGGCCGAAGCAGCAGAGGCGGTCCAGAAACAAGAGCCGGCCGTGGTGGCCGTGGAGCCAATTCAACCGCTCCCGAGCTCCGTCGACGTCGACATGGACAAGGTGTTGCTCGGTAGGAGCCTTTACCACGACACGATCCTTTCGGGAGATGGGACGGTCGCCTGCGTCACCTGCCACTCGCTCGATCACGGCGGTGCGGAACCACGCAAGACCTCTACCGGGATTGGCGGCCAAATCGGGCCGATCAACTCGCCGACGGTCTTGAACTCAGGATACAACTTCGTTCAGTTCTGGGATGGGCGTGCAAAAGACTTGCAAGAGCAGGCCGCCGGTCCGGTCGCCAACCCGGCTGAAATGGGCGCCAACTGGGACGAGGTCGTCGAGCGTCTGAAGAAGAACGAGAAGTACGCGACCGCTTTCGCGAAGCTGTACCCAGACGGCGTAACCCAAATCAATACGACCGACGCCATCGCGGAGTACGAGAAGTCGCTCATCACGCCGTCGCGCTTCGACAAGTTTTTGCTCGGTGACGAGAACGCGATTACCAACGCGGAGAAGCAGGGCTATGCCACCTTCAAAGAGGTCGGCTGCACCGCCTGTCACACCGGCATCAACGTCGGCGGGACGATGTTCCAGAAGATGGGCCTCGTGAAAGATTATTTTGCCGCACGTGGAACGCCGCTCACCGATGCGGACATGGGACGCTTCAACGTCAGCAAGAATCCGGCCGAGAAGCACTTCTTCAAGGTACCGAGCCTTCGGAACATCGAGCTCACGCCGCCCTATCTGCATGACGGCTCACAGTCGACGCTCGAGGGTACGGTGAAGCTCATGGGCACCTACCAGCTCGGAAGGGACCTGACCGACGCCCAGGTCAACAGCATCGTGACCTTCCTGAAGAGCCTCACCGGCGAGCTGCCCGCCCACGCGAAGCCCGGAAGCTAGCGTCACGCCGCGGTGGACGCTCGGGCCGACCGCTCAGCGCTCAGCCCACGACTTCAAGACGAAAGCTCTCCGTACCGGGCTCTGGGCGCGGAGCCGGTGCGGGGATGTACTCGTGACTGGTGGAAATCTCCGCGTCGGTGCCTTCCTCGGGTTTGGGAACCGCGCGGCGCATCAGGTTTTGCCAGGCCTTTTTGGGCGCAGGAAGCTTCTCTTTGAGCTCGACGTAGATGAGGCGACCGAGCGATGGCAGGTAGGGGGCCATCTTGCCGAAGGTCTGCCTTGCGTGCGGCAAGTCCTTGTTGACAAAGGCCTTGCTCCGGGCTGCCGCTCGCCGCGCGTGAACCTTCGCTCGGTCGAGGGGACCCTTTCCTACGAGCGGACCGATTTGATGGATGATGTCGGCACTCGTCCCCGCGACGACGTGCGGAGCCTTGTAAAACGGCTTCGCGTACCGGCTGCCCTTCAAGAACTCACGCGCCTGCTCCTGGGTGATGCCGTACTCGTCGAGAGCCGCCTGGTGCTCTTGACGGGCGCGCTCTCGTGCCTTGAACATGTACATCTGCACGCGTGAGTAGAAGTTCACCGCGCCGTCTCCGCTGGTTTCGACGGGGCAGTAGATCGCATCGGGATGAAGCTCGGTGATGACGGTTTGGATGCCGTCGGAGACGCCGGAGCTCGGCATGCAGCCAAACGGCTTCACGCTGAGGGTCATGTTCGCCTTTTGCTTGGCCACGTTGAGGACGAGCTTGGCGACCTCCATGTGACCCTCGCCGCCTCGAAGCTCGTTGTTATAGAAGCTGTGGCCGACCTTGGCGATTTCATCCATGTCGGGAAGCTTGTTGCCCTTGAGGCCGGCGGCGGCACTGAACGTCGCGAAGGTCGCGCGCAAGGCGAGCTCCCCCAGCCAAACGCCCGCCATCTTATAACCGACGTCCGAACCTTCGAGACCGTAGTACGACTCGTCGGTGCCACGGAGCGTCATGCGCCTCTCGGTGTCGTGCCGCATCTCCCACAAGGTGTAGAGCAGCCAGTTGACCAGGGTCTGAATGTCGTTTTCGCCGCCTTCGGATTCGACGAATCGCTGGAGGTGGTAGTTCCCGTCTCCCTCGGTCGTCATCGCCCAGAACTCGCCGATGATGGCGACCTTCGGCTTGGCGCGGAGACGATCGACTTCGACCGCAGCGAGATGCTTTCGGCCGCGCCACAGAGCACGAAGGACACTGCCGTCTTGCTCGAGGGCTTCGCAAACCTCGCCTTTCACCTGGGCCATGGCGAGATCGGTCGCGCCCTCGACGACCTCGTAGGGGCGAATGCGGTAGCTCAGCAGGTTGAGCACATCGCCGGCGAACAGGCCGCGGGCAAGCGCCATGAAAAACCTTGGATTGAGCGCGAGGCCGACCTCTTCGCCGGTGGCTTGCTTGAAGCCGGACTGCTGCTGAAAGAGCACGACGCGGAAGCCATCGAAGCCAGCGTCGCGGAGCGCCTTACGATACTCGGTGACGTACATGCCGAACCGGCACGGGCCGCAGGCGCCGGCGGTCAAAAAGATGTATCGATCGATGATCTCTTGGGGCGACATCCCCTCTTCATCGCGCAGGCGCGTGAGCTCTTTGACTAGGTTTCCGACCGTGAAGTAGGTGGGATTGCACTGCGCCTTGTTGCCGAACTCTTTGCCGTACCGGAGCGACGCCACATCCGCGCATTCCATCGAGCGGGTATTGTAGCCAATGCCCTTGAGCGCCGAGGCAACGAACTCGTCGTGGGCCATCGTGAGGCCACCGTTGAGAATGGTGACCGTTGCGCGCTCTTTGGCCGAGAAGAAGGGATCGACCATCGAGTCGGTCCACTGCTCTCGATCGCGATCGAGCCCTAGCCGTGCCCGCTCGTCGGCTTCGAATGCGGCGAGCTCTTTGTCGATGTCGACTTCAAAACCATCAGCCATGACTAACCCTTTCACACCCGGACGACGGTACCGTCCTTGGTCTTCTTCCCAAGACGAACCAACCTCTCCAACGCCTCACCCGACCAAGTCGCGTCCTCCTCGGACTTCGACGCTTCGATGCGATATTGGTTCACCTTTTCTGTAAGCTCGTGAATCTGACGTTCGAGCCCGAGGTCAGCGCGCCGGTTCCTAGCGAGCTGATCGTGCTTCATGCGCAAGAGCTCGAGCCGCTTTTCGTCGATGCGACGCTGGAGCTCCTCTCTTCGTGAGGCGAGGTCTTCGAGGTGCTCCTCGCGAAGCCTGAGCGAGTGCGCGTAGGTCTTGACCCGAATCTTGATCGAGCCACCGGGCTTGTTGGCGTCGATGTCATGAAGCGACGACGACGGAACGCCGCTCTTGGCGACGATACTGTCGATGATGCCGTAGGTGGGCGCGTCGTGGCCGCATTTGAAGCTGCTGAGATCGAGGATCGCCACATTGGGATGCCGCGATGCGAACTTGGCGGCCCAGACCTTTTGCGCCGAGTTGGACGAATAATTTTCCGGCCAGACGTCGTTGACGCTGAGGACGTCTTCGTCCTCGCCGTAGAAGCGCTGCAGCCACTCACGGTCTTTGGGGATGGAGCGGATGCTGAGGATTGGGTAGCCGAGAATCTGGAACTCGTCCGGGATGCCATGGTGGAGACCCGGGTCGTTGTGGTACGGGCGACTCAGTACGAGAATCGCGATCTTGTTGTCGTACTCGACCTGGTCGAGGATCGCCTTGCCCTTGTCCTGGATGTCCTGGTCGAATCGATCGAGCGCCAGCAGAGCCTGCTCGACGGCGAAGTCGCTCTCGTCTTCGGTCATGCCGAGAACGTCTCGAAACGCCTCGAACATGTCGCGCTTGAGAAGTGTCGGCTCGGCAAAGCTGAACGCCGGCGCGAGATACTCGATGCCCCGGTTTGCGAAGTAGTCTTGTTCCTTTGTGAACGCAGCCTTCATGACGTCCGGGGTACCGGCAACGATGGGACAGGTCGCGTAGTCCACCGCGTCCGTCACGAACGAGGGTACGTGCGTGAGAATGGGGAAGAAAATCGCGTCGAAAGGCGATTGCTCGTGCTTCTGGAAGAAGAGCTGGTGAAAGTGGGCCTGCGCGACTTTGGACGGGTAGCAGGGGTCGACCGAGCCGTACTTGCCGCCTTCGGCGAACATTTCCTCGGAGCTCGGATCACTGAAGACGACGTTCTTGGGCCGCACCCCGAGGACTTCGAAGAAGGTCCGGAAGAAAGGCGCGGTCGAGTACATGTTGAGGACCCGCGGAATGCCGACCCGCCACTTCGCTCGCTTCTCAGCTGCTTGCTCCGACGAACGCTCGAAGGTGCGCGTGTACTTGCTGCGTTCGATGGAGCCGAAGAACTTGCGCTCGACTTTGACGTCTTCGATGAGCGTCCCTGCCTCCGGCATGGGCTGAACACCAGCCATGCGTTTGAACGCCTTGAGGCCCTCGTAGTTCACGAGGTTCGGAAACTCCTTCATCACTTTTCGGCGCTCTTTGACGATGTTCTCCATCGCCTCTTTGGATTCGACCATCCCTTTTTCACAGGAAAAGCCGCTGATGTATCGGCTGGTCGTCCCATCGGGACGGAATGCGTCGATGAACGTGCGAGAGCAGTTGTTGGCGCAGAAGTGACAGGTCGTGGTCTCGTCGTTCGTCGATTTGTACTCGAGGTCGATCGCCGCATCCAAGCCGATGAATGTGGTCTTCCCTCGGCGCTTGACGACACGCAGGGTTTCCATGGCGGCACCGATGGCGCCGGCCTCGCCGCTATGCGGGTGCACGTAAACTTCGGCGTTTGGTACACGCTCCTTGATGTAGTCGACCTGCGCTTTGACCGCGGCCATGTTGTACTGTGTGCCGCCCTGGAGGACGAACTTGCGCCCGAGCGCAGCCATGCGCGGGACGCCAACGACGTATTGCCAGACGTTCTTCGGAAGAACCTGCGCAAGACCGGCGAGCAGCTCTTCTTTGCTGAAGCCTTCTTTTTGGAAGTTGACCCGATCGGTGTCGAGGAAAACCGCGCAGCCGTAGCTGAACTTGGGCGCCAGGTCGGCTTGGAATGCGTTCTCGGCGTACTCCGTGACGGGCAGGCCAAACTGATCGGCCATCGCCTGCAAGAGCATGCCGTTGCCCGCTGAACACTGATTGGAGAGCTTGAACGTCTTGATGTCGCCGTTCTCCATGAACAGGACCTTGATGTCCTGGCCGCCGATGTCGCAGATCACGTCGACGTCGCCGAAATAGTGTGTGGCGCTCATCATGTGCGCCACGGTTTCGACGATGTTCACGTCGGCGCGGACGCACTCTTCGAGCACGTCGGCTGCATAACCGGTTGCGCCAAAACCGAGCACATCGAGCTCGACGCCCTTGGCCCGCATGCGGCCACGAAGCTCGCCGAGGAGCTCCTTGCTGTCCTGGATGGGGTTGCCCTTGGAAAGGGTGTACGCCTTCATCAGCACTTCGCCCTCTTCGCTGAGGAGGACGGCTTTGGAGGAAGTGCTTCCACCATCGAGGCCGATGATGACGCGCACCGTTTCGCTCTGGAGCTCCGGCTCGACGAACATCGGGACGTGGTAGGCCCCCAGGAACTGGTCGAGCTCTAATTCATCACGCGCCAGCGGCGGCCCGGCGCTCTCACCGAGGCGCTCTTTGCGACCCTCGGTAATGTAGCGGCGGAGGCCGTCGAGGCCCTCGTAGACGCCCACGGCCGCGGGCTCGTGCATGCCGTATATGACCGCACCGTATGCTGCGTAGAGGGCGGCGTTCTCGGGCACCGGAATGAGCTCTTCGATCGGCACGTCTTTCGGGTAGTCGTAGCCGCGCTCGTCCCAGGTCTCTGGAATGCGCTTTCGCCAACACTCCTGGAGGAATGGAAGGAACGTGTTCGGCCCACCTAGGAGCAAGACCTTGTGCCGAAGAGTGTTGCCGCGCGTGAGAACGGACAGATTCTGCATGACAATCGCGTCGGCAAGGGAGCACATGATCTCGTCGGAGGGAATGCCCGTCTTGACGAGGTTGACGATGTCGGTTTCGGCAAAGACCCCGCACTTGGCCGCAACGTGGTGCAGGTGCGCGTCGTCGAAGTGGAGGTTTAGTGTCTCCTCGGACGGCATGCCGACTTTGATCATGCACTTGTCGATGGTGGCGCCGGTGCCCGAGGCGCACTTGTCGTTCATCGAGGCGATGGCGGACTTGTCGCCGGTCTGCTTGTTCTCTTTGAAGACGATGATTTTCGCGTCCTGGCCGCCGAGCTCGACGACCGAACCTGCATCGGGGTGCAGCGTCTCGACCGCCAGCGTGACCGAGTTCACTTCTTGAACGAACTTCGCGCCTAGCGGGCCTTCGAGTGGCTTGGCGCCCGACCCCGTGATGAACGCTCGCACCTCGTCGCAGTCGAGCTCCGCGAGCACCTGCCCAATGCGCACCATGAAGTCGAGGACACACTCAGCCTGCTTGGTGTGGTGACGCTGGTAGTCGCTCCAGACGATGTCCTTGGTTTCCGGGTCGACGACGACCGCTTTCACGGTGGTGGACCCGACGTCCAATCCAATTATGGCTTGCTGCATCAGAACGGCCGCGCCCTTCCCTCGTCAGGTGGCTGAGGTAAACACAAGGTTCCTGGAAAGTCACGCGGCTTGCCTTGCAAATCGTGCACGTCGACGTCACACCTCGGACGGCGCCCAGCGAGGTCGTGTGGCTCGGCGCGGAGGATTTGATGAGCAAGGTGTTGATCATAGGTGCGGGTGGAGTGGGCGGCGTCGTCACCCACAAGTGCGCAGAAGACAGCGACACGTTCTCCGAGATCGTACTCGCGAGCCGCACCCTGTCGCGCTGCGAGAAAATTCAGGGGCAGGTTCGAGAGCTGCGCGGCCGTGAAATCGAAATCGCCCAAGTCGATGCCGACGCCGTCCCACAAACCGTAGCACTGATCAAACGCGTGCAGCCGGACCTGCTGATCAACGTCGCCCTTCCCTACCAAGACCTGCCTTTGATGGACGCCTGCCTCGAGGCTGGCGTGGACTATCTCGACACGGCCAACTACGAGCCACCGGACGAGGCGAAGTTCGAATACAAGTGGCAATGGGCCTATCAGGACCGATTCGAATCCGCCGGAATCATGGCGCTACTGGGCTCGGGCTTCGACCCGGGAGTGACCAACATCTTCTGCGCATACGCTCAGAAGAAGCTGTTCGACGAGATCGAGTACATCGATATTCTCGACTGCAACGGCGGCGACCACGGTCACCCCTTCGCGACCAACTTCAATCCGGAGATCAACATCCGCGAGATCACCCAGAGAGGCCGGTATTGGGATAACGGGCAATGGGTCGAAATCGATGCCATGTCACAGTCGCGAATGTTCGACTTCCCAGCGGTGGGCGAGCGGAAGGCGTACCTGCTCTACCACGAAGAGCTCGAGTCCCTGGTGAAACACATCGGCGGGCTCAAGCGCATTCGTTTTTGGATGACCTTCGGGGACGAATACATCACGCATCTTCGTGTGCTTCAGAACGTGGGCATGACGAGCATCGAACCGGTCGAGTACGAGGGCCGGGAGATCATACCGATTCAGTTTTTGAAAGCCCTGCTGCCCGACCCCTCGGCCCTCGGTGAGAACTACACGGGGAAGACCAGCATCGGCTGCTTGATCGAAGGCCGGAAAAACGGTGCACCCAAGAAAGTGTTCATCTACAACGTCTGCGACCACGAAGAATCCTGGAAAGAAGTTCGCGCACAGGCGGTCTCGTACACGACCGGCGTTCCGACGATGGTCGGCGCGAAGATGCTGCTGACCGGCCAATGGCGCGGCAAGGGCGTGTTCAACGTCGAGCAGTTCGATCCAGAGCCCTTTCTCGAAGAGCTCGGCCGGCGTGGCCTCACCTGGCACGTCAAGGAGATGTAGTGCTCCCCTGCGCCCAGCTCGATCTGAACCGCGTCGAGTCACCGGCCTACGTGATCGACCTCGCTGCCCTGGAGAGCAACTTGGAGCTCTTGGCGCACGCTCAGCGCGCGGCCGACTGCGGGTTCTTGCTCGCGCTGAAGGGCTTCGCGGCTTGGTCGACCTTCCCGCTTGTGGGCAAGTACCTCGACGGCGTGTCGGCGAGCGGTCCCGACGAGGCGCGACTCGGCCGCGAAGAGCTCGGCAAACAGGTCCACACCTATTGCCCCGCGTTTGACGAGGCATCGCTTCGTGAGTCGATTCGCCACTCCGACCACGTAATTTTCAACTCGCCTTCACAGATCGATCGCTTTCGCGCGGTCATCGACGAGCACGCTTCGGACACGAGCTTTGGGCTTCGCATCAATCCGGAGCACTCCGAAGTCGACGTGGCCATCTATGATCCTTGCGCGGCCGGGTCACGACTTGGCGCCACCAAACAGGCTCTGATGAAGGCCAACCTTCGGGGCATCGAAGGCCTGCACTTCCATACGCTTTGCGAGCTCGGCGCGGACGCGCTTCAACGCACGCTCACCGTCATCGAAGACCGCTTTGCGTCTTGGCTGGGCGAGGCGAAATGGATGAATTTCGGCGGCGGCCATCACATCACCAAGCCCGACTACGACGTAGCGCTGCTCATCGACCTGATTCGGGATTTCAAGCGTGAGCACCGGGTGGATGTCTTCCTCGAGCCGGGGGAGGCGATCGGGCTGAACACGGGCGTGCTCGTAGCGACGGTGCTCGACCTCATCGAGAACGATGGGCAGATCGCCATCCTCGACACGTCCGCGACGGCGCACATGCCCGATGTGCTCGAGATGCCGTACCGCCCACAGATTCGAAACGCCTCGGAACCGGGAAAGCTGCCGCACAGCTACCGACTCGGCGGCCTGAGCTGCTTGGCCGGCGACGAGATTGGGGAGTACTCCTTTGCCGAGCCGCTAGAGGTCGGAGACCGGCTCCTCTTCGAGGACATGGCGCATTACACGATGGTCAAGACCACGACGTTCAACGGTGTTCGGCTGCCATCGATTGCACTCTATGACCCGCGGGACGATTCCTATCGCGTCCAACGCCGCTTTGGATACGAAGACTACCGCAACAGGCTCTCTTGAGCCTTGAACTTCGACCTGGACCGGTAAGACTCGCGTGATGGGCGCCTTCTCGGACTTCACTGCGTACGCCAAGGAAACAGGCGCACGCCTGAGCGATCAGCCGCTTCTGTTAGAAACGACGAAACGACTCGACGTAACGCAGCAGGAGCTCTTCAACTACGTGAGCGACTTCGATCGATCGAGCGAATGGATCGTCGGCGTCAAGAAGAGCTGGACCGACAACAGCGAAGCCGAAGCGCCGGGCCAGGTCGGGGCGGTTCGCGTCATCAAGAGCGTGGGCTCGACGCTGGTTCGGGAGCGGGTGAAGGCGTACGAAGCGCCTCGCATGCTCGCCTACTCCGCCAATGACGAGGCGCTCTTGGGGCTGTGTTTCGACCACCTCAGCGTGATGACCTGCGAGCCGCATCCGGACGGCGGCACCGTGATTTGCTGGCTAGCGTATGGACGGCTCGCGAGCAACCGGCTCAGGGCGTGGGCGGGCATAAAGCTGTTTCAAGTGGCGCTCGGCAGAGGTATGAAGAACCTGGAGCGAAAGTTCGCACCTCGTTGAGCGCATGGAGCTCATCCGCAGCAACCGAACCGAGAACCTCGCGGACGCGCTCGCATCGCTGATTCGCCAGAAGCCCCTCGGGCCCTTCGAAGAAGAGGTCATCGTCGTTCAGAGCCGCGGCATGGAGCGTTGGCTGACCTTCGCGCTCTCCGAGCGTTTGGGCGTTTGGGGAAATCCTTCGTTTCCTTTCCCGCGGGCAGTGATCGAAGCGGTGCTCGAACGAGCGATCGGACTATCGGAGAAGGCGCCTGGGTACTCCCCCGATCGCCTCAAGTGGACGATCGCGCGCTTGCTCCAGGACTCTGCGCCGGAACAGCTGCTTCCGTATTTGGGAGCCGAGGCCGACCCCGATCGCGTGCTTCGCTTCGCGGCCAGCCTCTCCGCGGTGTACGACGACTACGTCGTGTACCGACCGGAGCTGCTGTCCGAGTGGGCGGAGAGCCCCTCCATGAGTTGGCAGCCCGCGCTCTGGCATCGCGTCGCGCAGGCACTGGGGCCGCACGACCTCGCCTCGCGCATTCGAGAGGCGCTTCCCACGCTCCGAAACGGTCTCGACGCAAGCGAGCTGAGCTTTGAACGCCTCCACGTGTTTGCGCTCGAAACCATTCCGCCCCTGTTTCTTCAGTTCTTCAACGCGCTGTCGCACTCGGTTCCGACAACGCTCTATGTGCTGGAAGCCTCCTCGGAATACCTGGGGGACGTGCTGCTTTCGCCCGAGGGGCAGACTTCGACCGACGGACATGCGTTTCTATCGAACCTCGGACGCTTGAGCCATGACTTCCAACAAGTCCTGCTCTCGGTCGACCAGGACCTAGTCGGCCAGAGGGAGGCCTATCAGCCCGCGGAGCGAACGAACCTGCTGAGCTCGCTACAGGCCGACATGTTCGAGTTTCGAAGCCCCCCTGCGCCAGCGGAGCGGCCCATCCAGAGCCCTTCGGATTCGTCGATTAGCCTCCATGCGTGCGCCGGCCCGATGCGGGAGGCGCAGGTTGTCCACGAAGCCGTTCAAGGCGCTCTCGAGGACGACCCGACGCTTCTGCCCGAAGACATCCTCGTCATGGCGCCGGACCTCGAGACCTACGCGCCGGTTTTCCGAGCGGTGTTCGGGCAAGAAGGGCGGCATCGGATTCCCTACGAAGTCCACGACCGCCTGACCCGCGAGGACGCGTCTTTCTACGACGATTTCGTGGCGGTGCTCGACGTGCTTGGCTCGAGGTTTTCGGTTCTCGATGTGCTGCGGCTCATCGATGCCCATTCGATGCGCGCGGACTTTCGCTTCAGCCCAGAGGAGCGAGCGCGGCTCACCGAGCTCCTCGCCGCGGCGGGCATCCGTTGGGGCATCGACGCTGAGCACCGCGCCGAGCTCGAGTTTCCCGCCGAGCCGCTACACACTTGGCGGGCGGGCTTTGGCAGGCTGTTCTTGGGATTCGCCTCGTCGCCGGAGGACACCGGGGTCTTCGAAGGTCTGCTCCCGCGGGGGGCGCCATCGCTCGAAGACGCCGCGCTTGTCGCGCGCTTGTCGCGTCTCGGCGAGACGCTGTTCGAGGTGCAACGCCAGGCGCGCCATCCGCACAGCATGGGCGCCTGGGCCGAGCTGATCACAGGGCTCTGCACATCGCTCTTCTCGGAGGATGATGAATCGAGCGCCGCGGTGCGGGTAGTTCGGGAGTCGCTGCGCAGCTTGAAAGAGTCGGCCGAGCAGAGCGGATACGACGGCGCCCTGCCCCTGAAGACCCTACGCCGGGAGCTCGCGCGACTTCTGCTAAGAGAAACCCCGGCGGTCGGATTCTTGCGGCGTGGGGTAACCATCGCCGAGCTCGTCCCCCTGCGGCCGGTGCCTTTTCGGCTCGTCTGCCTCGTTGGGATGAGCGAAGAGTCGTTTCCCCGGGCGGACAAGCGCCTGAGCTTCGATAAGACACGGGAATCGCAGCGCCCTGGCGACCGGAACAGGCGTCACGACGATCGTCATGCATTCCTGCAGGCGATCCTTTGCGCGCGTGACCGCCTCATCGTCACGTATGGGACTCCTTCGTCGGGTGCGCGAGAAGGCGCGAGCCCCTCGCCGCTGCTGTGGGAGCTTCGTGAGACGGTCAACCGCTACTACCAGGGTCCGGATGGGGCGCCGCTCATCGAACCGATCGCGCATCCTCGACATGCCTTCGACGCTTCCTATTTTGACGGCAGCGCGCCGTTTCGGAGCAGCTCGCGGCGTTATCTGCACATCGCCGAAGCACTGCGCGAGCCGTCCGCCGAGCGCGAAATGGTGGAGCTCCGAGCCGATGTGCGCGAACCGGACCCTGTCGTATCGACGGGCGAGCTCGCCGCCTGGCTTTGGAACCCGATTGCGTCGTTCATCGACAGGGTCTTGCTGGCGCGCTTCGGCGACTCGGACCTGTACGAGCCGACGAGCGCGGTCACGGGGATCGCCGCGCTCGACGCGTCGGTCGTAGGAAATACAGCGCTTCGCGCCAGCCTTCGCGACGACGCCCTTCACGAATACCTCGGGGCCGCGCCCGAGTTCCCGGATGGAACCTGGGGCACGCTTCAGCGGCGAGCCCTGGCCCAGGAGATCGCAGCGCTGAACGCGCGGGCGGACAGGCTGCAGGGCGATGCGGTGGCCCGGTCGGAGCTTGTCTCGATCGGGCTCAATGGGCTCGTCTTGGAGGGTCGCGTCGACGGCCTGTTTCCCGAGCAGCGCCTCGTGAAGCGCTTCACGAAGGCGGGGCGCAAAGCAGAGCTGGCGGCTTGGCTCGAACACCTGGTCTTGCAGGCGGCCACCGGAGCGACGCGCCCGACGAATCTCGTGCTGCGAGGCGAAAACCAGCGAGCGAGCCTCGTCTCTTTTGCGCCAGCCGAAGACCCTCGGCACCTGCTCGACGCGCTGCTCGTGATCTATTGCGAGTGCCTCGAAGCGCCCGTCCCCTTGCTCGAAACCGCGTCGCGAATCTTCGCCGAAAAGTACCCAGACGACCCAGTCAGAGCCGTGAAACCGGCGAGGGACGAGTTGCAGAGGCTCTGCGGTAGGGACGCGCGCCTGGGTTACGCATTTGGCTCGTTCGACCCGTTCGCCGATGCGCGCTGGGCCGAAGCCTTCGAACGAGCCGCACTCGCGGTCTACGGGCCGCTCTTCGAGCATCGGAGCGAGTCATGAGCATGCTGCGTCCCGAGCTCGTGCCACTCGACGCCCCGACGCTCGTCGAGGCAAGCGCCGGCACGGGCAAGACTTACGCGATCACGACGTACTTCGTTCGCGCCATCCTCGAGCTCGGGCTCGAGCCCGAGCAGATTCTGGTGGTCACCTATACGAAGGCAGCGACGGCCGAGCTCCGGGTCCGCGCGCGCAAACGCATCGCCGAGGCGCTTACGCTCTTGGATCCGTCGGAGGAGCGCGTCGATGCGCTCAGCGGGGTCGTCCGCGCTGCAGTCGAACGCCTGGGCCGAAGCGAGGTCGAACGTCGCCTGCGAAACGCCATCGGAAGAATGGACCAAGCCGCCATCCTGACGATCCACGGGTTCTGCCAGCGGCTCCTCCAGGAGTATCCACTGGAGTTCGGAATCGATTTTGACCTCGAAGTCTCCGAGGACGCCGGCGCCCTGTACTCGGAGCTCGCCGTCGATTTTTGGGCGAGCGAGCTCTACGACCGAGGCGAATGGCTGCTGGGGGCGCTGAGCGAAGCCAAAGTCGGGCCGGATCATCTAGCGAAGCTCGCCAGCGTCGCGGTGATGCCGGGTACGGAGATCCTGGGTCCTGAACCACGAGAATCGAACGAGGAAACCGTCGCGGACTGGTTGGAGCTGCGTCGCCGAGCGGCGAAGCTCTGGACCGAGGAGCGGGCGCAGGTCTGCGAAATCCTCCTCAACAACGAGGACTTCAACCGGCAGAAGTACCACCTCAGGAGCATCCCGAAGACCTGGATTCCAGAGCTCGACACCTTTTTCGCAGACGCGCGTTTCGGGTACCCGCCGGCAAGCTTGGCGCTGCTCGCGCAGGGCAAGATGACTATGAAGAAGGGCCGCGAGGAGCCGGAGCACGAGTTTTTCAAAGCGTGCCGCCGCCTCTGGGATGCCCACGAAGCGCTAGTCCCGATGCTCGACTACGCAGTCTTCGAGGTTCAGCAGCGCTTCATCGAGCGCGCCCGGAGAGCCGCTCGTAAGCGCCGCGACGAAACCGCCGTCTTCACATTCGACGACTTGCTGACGGCGGTCTACGCGCCCTTGCATCCCTCGGTGACGGCCGGCGCCGGGTCCAATCGCGACGAAGTCATCGCGACGATTTCAAAGGCGTATCCGCTCGCGCTCGTCGATGAGTTTCAAGACACCGATTCGGTGCAGTACGGGATCTTCCGGGCGATCTATGGCGAGGGCGCGGCGGTCTACGTGGGCGACCCGAAGCAAGCGATCTACTCGTTTCGCGGGGCGGACGTGTTCTCCTACATCGGGGCATCGGCTGACGTGGGCGAGCGGAAGCACACGCTGAAGACCAACTGGCGCTCCGACCCGGCCGTCGTCGAAGGGGTGAACGCTTTGTTCTCCCAAAGAAGGCCCGCGTTCGCGCTAGAGGACATCGACTTCGAAGAGACGGTCGCGCACGAAGCGGAGAACCGTTCGAGTCTCGACCCTGGCTTGGAAGTCGTCTTCGTCGGGGAGGACCAGCTCAAGGGTCCACTCGCCGAGGCGGTCGCACCGATCGTCGCGAACGAGATCGCGCTGTTATTGCATTCCGACGCTCGAATCGACGGACGCCCCGTGGTCGCGGACGACGTTGCCGTGCTGTGCCGGAGCAACAGGCAAGCAAACGAAGTGACCGCTGCGCTGCGCGCCCTCCAGATCCCATCCTCGCTCGACGGCGGCTCGAGTGTGCTCGAGACCGAAATCGCTTCGGAGCTGAGAGCCGTGCTCGAAGCGGCCTTGATACCCGGCGACTCCGGCGCGGTCCGGCGCGCGCTTCTCTCGAGGCTTTTGGGTGTCAGCCCGTACGGGCTCTATTCGATGACCGATGAAACCTGGACCGCCTGGGTGACGCGCTTTCGAGAATGGAACGAGGCCTGGCACAGCTACGGGGTGCTTCATTTCCTCGAAGACATGCTTCGGGGCTCGGGGGCGGAAACACGGATTGCGCGCCAGCCGGCGGCAGGGCGAGAGCTCACCGACCTTTCCCACCTCGAGGAGCTCTTGCTGCGTGGAGAACGCGAGCGAGGCCGGAACCCGGTCGCCCTCATGCAGTGGCTTCGTCGGCTGAGCGACGGTTCCGCAGCCGGCGAGTTGGCGCGCGAGGAACTGCAGCAGCGGCCCGACGCGGATTCGGGTGCCGTTCGAGTCGCGACGATTCACAAGAGCAAGGGCCTCGAATATGGAATCGTTTATTGCCCGTTCACTTGGAATGACGCCGGCCTTCGGGACTTCGCGGCCAAGGCCCTGAAGTTTCACGACGCGCGGGGGAACATCAAGCTCGACCTTCGCTTCACGCTCCACGACGCGAAAAAGAGGCTCGCGAGCCAGCCGGACCTCGCCGAGCATCGAAGGCTTGCCGAGCTCGAAGCGCAATCCGATGCGCTGCGGTTGCTCTATGTGGCCGTCACCCGCGCCAAACACCGCTGCACGCTGTTTTGGGGACGCGCTTCGCGCTGGAAGACGTCGGCGCTTCGCTACCTGCTTCACGGCGACGATGGCTTCGACGAGCTCGACGAGACACAAATGCGCGAAGCCGTCGACGCGCTGGTGGCCGGGTCGTCGGGCTCGATCGGCTGCCGTCCGCCTCACGACGAGGTCGCGGCCCCTTTGCAGCGTGAGGCCCCCGACGCACGGCTTGTAGCAAGAGCACCGAGCCGCACCTTCGTTCAGGCGCCTCGAATGGCTAGCTTCACCAGCCTCACCGGGCACGACGAGAAAGCGCCCGGCCTACGAAGCGACCCGGCGTCCGCGCACCCCGAATCGTCTCTCTTCAGCAACTTGGCGGCGGGGGCGCGGACGGGCCTATTGCTCCATTCGATTCTAGAGCATGCAGACTTCGCGGAGCTCGGTGAAGAACCGACGGTGGCCTTGATCGAGCGAGAGCTGCGTGCATGGGGCTTCGATCCGGCTCTGGCCGCCGGGGTGCAGCGGGATCTCGTCACGGTGGGCAGCACGCCGCTCACCGCTGAGCCTGGTGCACCACGCATGTGCGAGCTCGAGACGAAGCGCCAGCTGCGGGAGCTCGAGTTCACGCTTCGAGTGGACCACCCAAACCTCGGGGGCCTTGCCAAGCTATTCGAACAGCACGGCGCCCCTTCGGCGGCGCCGGGCTACCACCAGCGACTCGCCGAGGTCAGCTCGCAAACTCTGCATCGCTATCTGCGCGGCTACATCGATTTGCTGTTCCAGTGGGAGGGCCTCTGGTACGTCGCCGACTACAAATCCAACAGCCTGCCAGCCTATGACGCGGCCACAATCGCCGAATCGGTCCAGCGTGAGCACTATCTATTGCAGGCGCAGCTCTACACCGCCGCCGCGCATCGGTACTTGAAGCAGCGGATCAGCGGCTACGATCCGGAAACCCAATGGGGGGGCGCGCTCTTCGTGTTCCTTCGAGGGATGGGTGGTCCCGAGAGCGCCGGGTCGAGCGTGTTTTTCGACCGTGCGTCCGCCGAGCTACTGAACGCGGTCGACCGCTGGTTGGGAGGAGGGGCAGATGCTCGCTGAGCTCCAAGCCCGGGGCCTGCTCGAGCTGCTCGACGTCGAGCTGGCTCGGGCCCTCGGCCGAATCGTCGAACCCTCGAGCCCCGAGGTCGAGCTCGCGATCGCGCTCACGAGCCGCAACGTACGGCGGGGGCACAGTTGCTTTCCGATCGGAGTGTCGGCTGCGGAGATCTGGCCGCGGGAATCGAGACGGCCGAGCGAGCTGCCCGATGCAGCACGTTGGAAAGACCTGATCGCAGCGAGCGCACTCAGCGATGGGGGGCCTCTCGTGCTCGACGAGGCCGGCCGCCTTTACCTGCGCCGGTACTGGCGGCTCGAGCGTGACATTGCTGACGAGCTGGCGGTGCGATCTTCGACCCCGCCACGCATGGCAAGCGATACGAATTGGCTCGAGGCATCCCTCGAACGGCTGTTCCCCGGAGCTGACTCCCCGCAGCGCAGCGCCGCACGAAACGCGCTTCAGCATTCGGTCTCGTTGCTATGCGGCGGGCCTGGAACCGGCAAGACGACCACGGTCGCCGCAATTGTCGCGCTCATCATCGAGGGGTGCTTGCAAGAGGCCGACCCGGCGCCTCGCGTCCTATTGCTCGCTCCGACGGGAAAGTCCGCCGCGCGGTTGGGCGAAGCGGTGCGACAAGCGAAGTCGAGGATCGAGACTTCCGCCGAAGTGCTCGCGGCGATCCCCGAGCAGGCCACCACCTTGCAACGGGCTCTCGGGATGCGGCGCGACGGCGCGGGCTTTGGGCGAAGCGCGGACCGACCGCTCGAAGCGGACGTGGTCGTCGTGGACGAGGCTTCGATGGTCGACCTCGGTTTGATGCGACAATTGCTGAACGCGACGCCCCAGGACGCGACCTTGTTGATCGTCGGGGATCCGGATCAGCTCACCTCGGTGGAAGCCGGCTCGGTGCTTCGTGACCTGGTGACTGCGCGCGCGCAAACCCCATGGAAAGGCGGGGTCACGCAGCTGACCAAGACTTATCGCTACGACGAGAAACAACCCCTCGGCCAGCTGATCGCGGCGATCCGGACAGCCGACGGGGCGACGGTCCAACGCCTGCTCGACCTAGACGATGCAACGGACCTGGTCTGGGTCTCATCGGCTGGCTTGCCCGCCGAGCTCGATCGCGCCGCTTCACATTGGTCCGCCGCGCTAGGCACACGGAACCCGAAGGAGCATTTCGATCTTCGCGGCCGCTTCGTGATGCTCAGTCCGTTTCGGAGAGGGATGGTCGGCACGCGAAGGCTCGGCGCCGCCGTGCTCGACCGACTCTACCAAAGCGAAGGACGCGAGCCCGCGGTGAGGCCGATCATCATCGAAGAGAACAGCCACGCGTTGAAGGTGTACAACGGGGACTTCGCGATGCTCGTCGAAGGTGAGCCATCGACGGCCACGGTGCAGAGCGAAGTGGAAGGCTTTCGCGAAATCGCCGAGGCGAGGTTACCGCGCTATGCCGATGCGTTCGCGCTGAGCGTCCACAAAGCACAGGGCTCGGAGTTCGACGAAGTGCTGTTCGTTCTTCCGGACGAGGACGCGGCGATGTTGAGCCGCGAGCTTCTTTACACGGCGGTCAGCCGGGCGCGCCGTGCGGTGCGACTCGTCGGCCCCAAGGAAGTCGTGTTGGCGGCGCTTGGCCGGAGCGCTCGACGCTACTCGGGGCTCGTCGACGCGATCGCCGAGGCGCTCAAATGAGCTGGAGCCGAAGTTCGAAAGGCGGGGTCAGGCAGCCTCGGGCGGCCACTGCCGACGAATCTTCTGGGCGACCTTCGCCGCGGTTTCCTCGTCGATGGGCTGCGTCGGGTCCACGCCCAGCTGCTTGAGGATCACCTTGCAGTGAGCCGGGTTCCAGTTGAGGAGCTTCGCTAGCTCCCGGAGGTTGTATCCCTCTGTGACGACCATCTCGCGCTTCCTTTACTAACCGTAAATTTATAGCGCAAAATGGAACGTGATCCAAGGCCTTATTTGCCAGTTAGTAAATAAGCGACGACCCCCAATAACGTCAGTAATAACAAGGTGATGATCAGCGAGCTCGGCCCGCGCAAGCCTGGGGCCGGCATCGAATCGGGAGGTGGCGCCATGGGGGGCCCTTCGACGGGCTGGGCCGCGAGAAACTCCTCGATGAGTTGCGTCGCTTCCGCGACTTGGTCCATTTCGACACGAATCTCGGTCCCGTGCCGCTGCCGGTCGGTGATGCCGGGGTAGGCGGTGTCGCGGTGATTGACCAGGACAGCAGCGATGCCCTCGGCTTCCAGTGCCTCCTGGAGAGCCAGTGCCTGCACCTCGTCGTCGGTCTCGTAGACGCTTCGTGTCTCCATGGGGTACTCCGATTGCACAAAAGGTGGCACGGGACAATCAAGCGCGTCGCCGATGGCGCGGATGAGCTCCGCCTCGCGGTCGGTGATCTTGTCGTCGGCCATGACCGTGGCGGCACAGGCCAACATGAGCCCCTGTTTGAGCGCGGGTGCCGCAGCATCGTAGCGGCTGAGGGCTCGATCGACCGCGGCAAGGGTGCATTCGCTCTCGCTTGGGATCGAACCTCCCGCGTCCCCGAGGTGAAGCGTCTGCGCGCCGTGCCGATACGCGCGCTCGGCTTCTGCTTCGGTTCGGCTCCCAACTCGAGCCAACGTGGCGATCAGCACGCGCGTGTCGGGCACGAGCTCCCGAAGCGACCGGAATTTTAGAGGCGCCGGTCCCGCACCCTCGAAGTGCCGCGCGAGGTGACGCTGGATCATACGGCTCAGCGTGTACTCGAACAAATCGATGCGCCGGTCGCTTTCCATCAGGGCGTCGACGACGTGACGAAACCGCTGGTACTCGTTGACGGACAGGTTGCGCAAGGTCGGCAGCGCTATGTCGACGAGCGCGATCTTCTCGGCCGAAGAGCGGTCGACCGCCTCGGAGTGAAACCGAAGCGTGAGGTCGGCGGTGGGGGGGTCGGTCAGCTCCTCGAGGCGAATCAGCTCGGTGCCGCGGAGCACTTCGTCCTGTGCGAGGAGAAGGCCGAACACCATTGCCTGCGCCATCGGGGCCTGATGGACGGCGTGAATCCAGAGGTCAGGAAGGGAGGCGTGAAGGGAGCGCGCGAAGGCGACCTGCTCTGGGCGGGGGCTCCCAATGTGCTCGAGGGATTGGCCTACGGAGAGCTCGGTCGGCGCTTCGGAGAAGGCATAGACCTCACCGCCTGGCGGTCCGGGCGGCGTACTCATGCCCTCGGCGATCCGAGGCACCGCCACTTCGGGGAACTCGCCATCCCAGCTCGGCTCGAGCTTGCGAATGCGTTCACCGAGCGGCGGGTGGGTTCGGAACAGGCCGGCGAAGAGGCGCAGGCGACGAATCGCATCGGAGAAGAAGATGTGACTGGCTTCGTCGGCCTTGGGGGTTTGTAGGTGCGAGCTCGACGACGCGCCGCCAATCTTCTTGAGGGCGCCGACCAATCCATCGGTGTCACGGGTGAACTGCACTGCGGAGGCGTCGGCGAGAAGCTCTCGCTGCCGAGAGATGGAGCTCTGAATCATGCGCCCGAAGAAAACACCGATCGAGCCGATCGCGAGAAGGCCGATCCCGATGACAGCCACGCCTCCGCCTTCCTTCTTGCCGCTGTGCATGGAGCCGCGAATCAGGAAGCGGCCGATCAGCGCGAGGAGGAAGATCCCGTGCAGGAGACCGATGGCGCGGAGGTTGATGCGCGAGTCCCCATTGAGGATGTGGCTGAACTCGTGGGCGATGACGCCCTGAAGCTCGTCTCGGCGAAGAAGCTGCAGAGTGCCTTGCGTGACGCCGATGACCGCGTCGCTGGTGGTGTTCCCGGCGGCGAAGGCGTTGATGCCCGGCTCGCGGTCGAGCACGTAGACTTCGGGGGCGGGGACTCCGGAGGCGATGGCCATCTCTTCGACGACGTTCAACAGGCGCCGCTCGTCGAGCCTGGTCGAATCCGGATCGACCCTGCGCCCGCCGAGACCAAGGGCAACCGCCGGGCCGCCCGCACGAAGCTGCGCGACTTTGTAGAGGGAGCCGAGGCCAACGACGGCAGCCGTGCTCCCGAGGGCGAAGAGAAACACGCCGGGATCCCAGAACGCGACGGCAAGCTGTGCGAAGTTTTCGTAGTCGCCCGTCATGTAGCGGACGCCCGCTGCGTCGATGAAGACGAAGCCGGAGACGAGCATGGCAAGCACGTACACCGAGGCGAGGACGCCGAGCACGGCCAGCGTGAAGGCGAGCGCCAGACGTCGGGTTCGCTTGCGAGCGAGGACCTGCTCCTCGAAGAAGTCCATCGCTCAGAACTGGACTTTGACGGGCGCGCGCTCGGCTTCGTCTTCGACCTCGAAGAACTCTGCGCGCTTGAACCCGAACATGCCGGCAACCAGGTTGGACGGCACCATCTCGCACTTGTTGTTGTATCGCATGACGGCATCGTTGAAGGCCTGCCGTGCAAACGAGATCTTGTTCTCGGTCGTCGAAAGCTCTTCGGACAGCTGCATCATGGTCTTGTCCGACTTGAGGTCGGGATACGCCTCGGAGAGGGCGAAGAGCCGGCCGAGCACGCCGCTCAGGCCTGCTTCGGCGCTTGAGAGCCCTTGCATGGCCTGGGCGTCTCCTGGGTTGGCGGCCGCCCGGGTGCGGGCTCCTTCGGCTGAATTGCGGGCGGCGATGACGGCTTCGAGCGTCTCGCGTTCATGCGCGAGGAACGCCTTGGCTGTTTCGACCAGGTTCGGAATCAAGTCATGGCGCCTCTTGAGCTGCACGTCGATTTGGGCGAACGCATTCCGGAAGCGGTTCCGAAGATTGACCAAACCGTTGTAGATGCCCGCGAACCAGGCGATCAGCGCGACAGCAAGCACCAACAAAGCAACTAGCCACACCATGGCGTCCTCCCCTGCCTGCAAAAGGCGCTTTCAGTGTAAGTGCCGCTCCCTATAAACTCAAATCCAGATGGAATCGGACAAGACGGTGTTGATTACCGGCGCCAGCACCGGGATTGGCCTCGAAATCGCACGCGAGCTGATGAAGACAAACTATCGTGTCTATCTCACGGCACGCGAGAGCTCGCTTCCGCGCTTCGACGCCCATGCGATCGGCGAATCGCAGCACGTTCGGATTCGCGCACTCGACGTGACGAAGCCAGAGCAGCGCGAAGCAATGATCGCCGAGGCCGAAGGGGATTGGGGCGGCATCGACGTCCTGATCAACAACGCAGGTGTTTCCTATCGCGCCGTGGTGGAGCATGTCGACGAACGGGAACGACTGTCGCAGATGGACGTGAACTTCCGCTCGCCGATGGAGCTGATCCGCCTGGTGCTTCCGGGGATGCGAGCGAAGCGGGCGGGGCGGATCATCACGGTGAGCTCCGTCGGTGGCATGATGGCGATGCCCACGATGGCCGCATACAGCGCCTCGAAGTTTGCGCTGGAGGGCGCGCACGAATCGCTCTGGTACGAGGTTCGGCCCTGGGGGATTCGGGTGAGCCTGGTGCAACCTGGCTTCGTCGATTCCGACGGCTTCCAGAAGGTCCGGTACACGAACCAAAGCGATCGCTCCGAGCACGAGCTGGCCGAGCCCTATCACGAGCACTACGTCAACATGGCGCCGTTCATCGAAAGGCTGATGAAGTCTTCGCGCGCGACCCCGGCGTCGGTCGCCCGGGTGGTGCTCAAGACGATGCGCCGACCAAGGCCGCCGCTGCGCGTGCCGGCGACCTTGGACGCGCAGGCCTTCACGCTGCTTCGGCGTATCCTGC
Source organism: Myxococcales bacterium (assembly GCA_029862185.1). GTDB lineage: Bacteria > Myxococcota_A > Polyangia > Polyangiales > Houyiibacteriaceae > SG8-38. The sequence goes on along the minus strand of JAOTXX010000049.1, from coordinate 7,395 downwards.
CGCGCAGCACCTACCACTGGCTCCTCTACAAAATGCTTCCGCACGTCGATGTCTGGGGGCCATCGCCGAAGCGCTTGTCGGCGCTGCCGCCTCCACGCCGCGAAACCGATTGATCAGCGCGTGTGGCGCGCGAGGTATCTCTTCTTCTCGCGTTCGCCTTTGCGCTCGAAGATCGGCATCATGAATTTGCGCAGCCCGGGCACGAGATAACTGAGCGTCGCGATCTTTCCGCTAAACGCGGGCTTCGTGCGCTCCCTTGCGCCATCGGCCGCCGAGGCGAGCACCAGATCTGCGATCTCATCGGCCGTGCTCATCGGTTGAGAAAACACCAGGGGCGGCACGGTCTCGATGATGCTTTCGTCGAGGATGAAGCCGGTTTCGACTGGCCCCGGGGTCACCACGGAAATCCGAACGTTGGTATTTCGAAGCTCCTCCGCGACGGCAAAGGAGAAGATACGAAGCCCGAATTTCGTGGTGGAATAGGTCGCCTCGTCGGCGAGTGGAAAGCGGCCTGCCAGGGATGCCACGTTGACGATCGTCCCGGAGTCGGCCGACCGCATGTGCGGAAGCGCGAGCTTGGTGAGCATCATCGGGCCGCGGAGATTCACGTCGAGAATCTGAAGCATCGAATCCGTGGGAAGCTCTTCGAGCGGCCCGCGCGAGTTGTACCCGGCATTGTTGACGAGAATGTCGATGCTCCCGAACCGCGATCTTGCTTCTTCAAGAAGGTGCTCGCAGGCGCCGAGATTCGACACATCGGTCGGCACGGCGTGCGCGACGTCGGGACCGAGCTCCTCGACTAGCCGCTGAAGGGGCTCGGCGCTTCGGGCCGCCAAGACCACGCGCGCGCCTGCCTCGACGAACCTTCGCGCACACGATTCCCCGATGCCGCTGCTCGCCCCGGTAATCACGGCTGTCTTTCCTTCAAACTTTCTCATCCGGTCGCCTTTCTCGCTTCGAGCATCAGCTCGGCCAACGTCGTGAACACTTTGCCGACGTTGTCGCCAGTCTTTGCGCTAGCTTGGATGAGCCGCCAGTCGAGCTTGCCCGCGGCGTCGATTTGAGCCTTGCTGATCGCGAAATCTCCCGTCAAATCGGCTTTGTTCACGACGAGGATCGCCGGACGCGAGCCGATGAAACCTCGCTCCTTGGCCTGTGCTTCGAGCAGGGTGTCGAGCGTCTGCGGCTCGGTGGCGTCCACGACGAAGATGAGGCCCGATGCCCCGGAGATGAAGGACCGGTTGTACTGCCCGCGGGACTCGGCGCCCGCAGGATCCCAGATCATCATCTCGAGCGCGACGTCGCCCAGCTCCACGGTGCCCGAAAAGACCGACATCGCGACCGAGGGCTTGTGCTGCTGATCGAAGCTGCCCTCGACGAATCGCCGAACGAGGCTCGATTTGCCCACCCCCGACGCGCCCAGAAGACAGACTTTCCGCCTCAGCCGCATGGCTCTGTACTACGCCAAGTCCCGGGTGCCGCAAAGCCCACCGGAGGGGGTGGCGGCCCCATGCCGTATTGCCCTAGAGTCCGGCCGATGAGCGAGCACAAAGAGAAGCTGGAGTTCGGCGGGGTCCCTGGGAACTTCGCCATGATCGTCGGACTTCCCATTTTCACGGCGTATCTTTTCTTCGCAGTGCGTTTCAACGACGGCGCCGTGCTTCCGGGGCCCAGCGCCGATTGGGAAGGGTTCAAGCAGGCGATGATGCCGACCGGACGGGCGGCGGTCATCTATGGCGTCTGGTTTGCGCTGCAGGCCCTCCTCCAGCGGTACGCGCCCGGCCGGGAGGTCCTCGGCGCCGAGCTACCCGACGGAAGCCGCCTCCCTTACCGGATGAACGGACTGTTCTCGCTCATCGTGACGTTCATCGTGGTCGCCATCGCGCACTGGTCGGGCGTGTTCTCGATTCGCGAGCTGCACGACCAATTCGGCGCGCTGATCAGCGTGATGACGATCTTCGTGTTTTTCTTCAGCGCCTCTCTCTACTGGTACGGGCAGCAGCACGGTCAGGCACGTCATCTGAGCGGCAAGTTCATTCATGATTTTTGGATGGGCACGGGCCACAACCCGCGCGTCCCCGCGGGCCGCGACGGCCTCGATTTGAAGATCTTCTGCGAAGCGAGACCAGGGCTGATTCTCTGGGTACTGATCAACACCTCGTTCGCCTACGTGCAGTACGAAGAATACGGCTTCGTTTCGACCTCGATGATTCTCGTCTGGCTCTTCCAGATGTTCTACATCATCGACTACTTCTGGAACGAAGAGGCCATCCTCACCACGATGGACATCAAGCACGAGAACTTCGGCTACATGTTGGCGTTTGGCGATTTGGTCTGGGTGCCGATGACCTATTCGCTCCAAGCGCACTACCTCATCGACCGCGTGCACTCCCTGCCGTGGTGGGGTGCGTTGTTGATCGTCGCCGTCAACATGCTCGGCCTTTACATCTTCCGCGCGGTGAATCTGCAGAAGCACAAGTTCCGCAAAGACCCGGACAACGCCCGGATTTGGGGCGAGAAGGTCGAGTACCTTCAGACCGAGCAGGGCGGGAAGCTGTTGCTGTCCGGGTTTTGGGGCTGGTCCCGTCACTTCAATTACGTCGGGGACATTTTGATGGCGCTTTCCTGGTCGCTCCCCTGCCTGTTCGGCTCGGCCCTCCCCTACTTCTACCCGATCTATTTCGCGATCCTGCTGATCCACCGAGAACGCCGGGACCACAACTTCTGCTCGAAGAAGTACGGCGAGGACTGGAAGCGATACTGCGAACGAGTCCGCTGGCGGATCATCCCCGGGCTCTACTAAACTCCGGCATGGCCCGCACCCCGGTCGTTTCCGCCGAAGTCGAGCGCATCGAGCGCGCGCGCCGGGAGCAAGGCAGCGACCTGGTTGCGGTCGAGGAGCCCCTTCAGATTCTTCTCGAGCACGGGGAGGCGCACGCCCGCACGGAGGCCTCGTTGGCGATGACGATGCGCACGCCGGGTCACGATCGGGATCTCGTCACCGGCTTTCTATTTGCCGAAGGCGTCATCTCCGGGGTCGACGACTTGGTCAGCGTCCGTCACTGCCTGCGTTCGGACACCCCGGACAACGTCGTCCGCGCGGTGTTGCACGAACGCGTCGTCGTGCCTTCGCGATTGCTCGAACGAACGCTCACGATGACCAGCGCCTGCGGGGTCTGCGGGGAGCGCACCGTCGAAGCCGTGTCGAAGGCGGGCTGCACGCCAGTGCCGGTCAAACGAGACGCGTTCCATCCTTCCGCCATTCGCGATGCGCTTCTCTCTCTGGAAGAGTCGCAGGCCTGGTTTCGCCGTACCGGCGGCACGCATGGTGCGGCTCTGTTCAACGACGCGGGAGACCTCTTGTTGCACCGGGAAGACGTCGGACGACACAATGCGCTCGACAAGTTGGTCGGCGCCTGGCTTGGCGGCGCCGCTCCCGATGCAGCCAACGGCTTCGTGGTGGTGAGCAGCCGTGCGAGCTTCGAGCTCGTCCAAAAGACGGTGCGTGCCGGCTTCCCGATGATGGTCGCCATTGGCGCCGCATCGAGCTTGGCGATTGAAACCGCGCGCCGATTCGACCTCACCTTGGTGGGCTTCGCGCGCGAGAACCGCTTCAACGTCTACTCGAACGGCGAGCGAGTCGCCCTCGAGCCCAGCGACGCTGGGTTCGTGCAGGTTGAGGCAGGTTGATGACGACGCACCGACCCAGCAGCGCCGAGCCGCCCGAAACCGACGACGACTTGCGCATCGAGGCACCCCAAAAGAAGGCCGCGGGCCTCGCGTCGGTGCGTTCCTCCTTCGCGCACATGCACCTGCACGGTCATGGGCTGCCGTCTGCGATTCGCATCCTCGGGCAGATGAACCAAGTCGACGGCTTCGACTGCCCCGGCTGCGCCTGGCCCGACCCGGACGACCGCGCCGCGCTGACCGAGTTTTGCGAGAACGGCGCGAAAGCCGCAGCTTGGGAAACGACACGCCGACGGCTCGATGCGAAGTTCTTTCAGCGATACAGCATCGACGAGCTGGCCAATCGATCCGACTACTGGCTCGGCCTTCAAGGCAGGCTCACCGAGCCCCTCATGCTTCGCCCGCGCTCTCGTTTCTACGAGCCGATCAGCTGGGAGGAGGCGTTTAGACGCGTGGCCGAAGGCCTGAAGGCGCTCGACTCGCCCGACGAGGCGATTTTCTACACGTCGGGCCGGACGAGCAACGAAGCGGCGTTCCTCTACCAGCTCTTCGTGCGCGCGTTCGGGACGAACAACCTGCCCGACTGCTCGAACATGTGCCACGAATCGAGCGGCGTTGGGCTCGGCGAAACGGTGGGCATCGGCAAGGGCTCGGTCACGCTCGACGACATCCACGAAGCCGACACCATCATCGTGATGGGCCAAAACCCGGGCACCAACCATCCGCGAATGCTGACGGCCTTACAGAAAGCGAAGAAGAACGGCGCGCAGATCATCGCCATCAACCCGCTCCCCGAAGCGGGCCTGATGGGTTTCGTCAATCCAAAGAGCCCGGCGCAGGTGCTCAGCGGCGGAACGCAGGTCGCCGACCTCTTTCTTCAAGTGCAGATCAACGGCGACGTCGCTCTGCTCAAAGCGCTGATGTGCCTCTTGCTCGAAGAGGAAGCTCAGCGACCCGGTGACGTGCTCGACGAAGACTTTATCGGCCTCTACACCGAAGGCTTTGCGGAACTGCGCGCGCACTTGGAGGCACAAGATGTGGATGCGCTACTCGAGGCCGCCGGCATCACGCGCGCCCAGCTCGGGCAAGCCGTCGCAATCCTCCTGCGCAGCCGAAAGACGATTGTCTGCTGGGCGATGGGCCTGACGCAGCATCGAAACGGCGTCGGCAATGTCCGCGAAATCGTGAACTTCCTCCTGATGCGCGGCAGCATCGGCATGCCCGGCGCGGGGACCTGCCCGGTTCGCGGCCACAGCAACGTTCAAGGCGACCGGACGATGGGGATTCACGACCGGCCGTCGAAGGCGCTGCTCGATCGAATCCAGAAGGTGTTCGGCTTCGACCCGCCGCGCAAGCCCGGCTTCAACACCGTCGAAGCGATCCACGCGATGCTCGACGGCCGCGCCAAGGTCTTCTTCGCAATGGGGGGTAACTTCCTCCAAGCAACACCGGACACCGAACACACCGCGCACGCCCTCCAAAACTGCGAGATGACCGTGCACGTGAGCACCAAGCTCAACCGCGGCCATCTGATTCGCGGCAACTGGTCGATCATCTTGCCGTGCCTCGGCCGCTCCGAGGTCGATGAGCAAGCCTACGGCCCGCAGTTCGTGACGGTCGAAAACTCGATGGGCGTCGTTCATTCGTCGCACGGCCACCTCAGCCCTGCCGATCCAAAGCTTTATAGCGAATCGTCTATCGTCGCTTGGCTGGCCGAGCAGGTGCTAGGCCCCGAGACGCCGGTGGGCTGGTGCTGGCTGATCGAGAACTACGATCGCATTCGCGACCTAATCGAGAAGACGATTCCGGGTTTCGAAGACTTCAACGCGCGTGTGCGCAAGCCTGGTGGCTTCCACCTTTACAACAGCGCGCGCGAACGCCGGTTCGATACAAAAAGCGGCAAGGCGCAGTTCACCATCAACCCGGCGCCCGACCTGGCGCTGCCCGATGGCTGCTTCCGGATGATGACCGTGCGCACCCACGACCAGTACAACACCACGGTCTACGGAAACGACGACCGTTACCGAGGCGTTCGTGGCGGCCGGCGCGTCGTGTTCATGAACGAAGCCGACATGCAGCAGGCCGGCATCGCGGCGGGCTCGAAAGTCGACATCACCAACGATTTTGGGGGCAAACTGCGCATTGCCCCCCGGTTCACGGCCGTCCCCTACCCGATCCCAAGCCGTTGCGTGGCGACGTATTTCCCTGAAGCCAACGTCCTGGTTCCTCTCAACCGGTTCGCCGAAGGCAGCTTCACGCCTGCCTCCAAAGACGTCACCGTTCGCGTCGCCCCGAGCGCTTAGGAAACACTACAGCCGCCGGAGGATTTCGTCGGCGGCGCGTTCGCCCGATTGAATGGCGCCCTCCATGTAGCCGATCCATTCGGTGGCCGCCTCGGTGCCAGCCCAATGGATTCGGCCTTCGGGCTTGCGAAGATGCGGAAACGATTTGGTGAGCACGCCGGGCGGCAGGCCACCGACCGGACAACCGCGCGACCATGGCTCCGCGCCCCAGTCGAGCTCGTGGTACTCATTAAACGATTTGGCTTCGTCGCCGAAGTAGCGCGCGAGCGCATTGGCGACGCGGCGCTTTCGGTCGGACAGAGGTTGCGCAGACCATTGCCGCGCTTGGCTTCCAACGACGAAGCCGACCAGCGCAGGCTGTCGGCCGTCATGCGAGGTGTTGTCGTACACGACGCTGAGGGGCCCGTCCGAGCTGACCACCTCGCCCGAGAAACCTGACTCGCGCCAGAACGTGCGCTCGTAGGTGACGAGCACCTTCACCGCTGCGCCCATCGCAAAGCGCTGCGTGACTTGGTCGCGGCCAACCGAGACTGGCGGCTTGTATTCGATTCGCCCGGCGAGCGGCGGCGGCACCGCAACGATGGCGAAGCGCGCGGCTACCATGTTCGAGTCGGAAAGCGCATCGACGCCCTCCTGGTTCTGGACGATCGTCCGAACCGGTGTCCCTAGGATCAGCGAATCCCCGAGCTCTTTGGCGAGCGTGTGTGAAATCGATTGCGCGCCTGGGACGAAGCGATCCTGCTGCGCGCCGCCGCTGGTTTCCGAATGGCTCAGCAGCCCGCCCCCCGCGTTCAGGTACATCAGGAAGTAGAGCGCCGAAAGCTCGCGCGCCTCGGCGCCAAAAATCGACCGAATGGCGGCGTCCATCACGGCGAGGATCTTGCCAGACTTCACGAACCGAGCTCGCCAGGTCTCGAGCGTTTCGCCATCGAGCTCGTCGGCGCCCTCTGCACTCATCGGTGATGTCGGCGAAACCCGCTTCTGCACCCGATGCAGGTAGCTGAGCGCGCCCTGCATCTGAATTAAAGAGGGCAGCGACATCGAGGCAACCGACCGCTTGTACGTCGACACCTTCCCCTCGACTTCCAAGACCTTCTTGCCATCGGTGTACGTGGGAAACGTTTGGATGCCCAGCTCGTTCGCAAGCGCATGCACGCGCTCTTGCCCAGGGCCGATCCACTGCCCGCCCAAGTCAAAGTTGGCTTGCCCGATCTGCTCGGTCCGCGTGCGCCCGCCAACACGATCGCGCGCCTCGACGACGACGACGGACTTCCCCTGAGCCCGAAGCTTGCGCGCCGCACAAAGCCCCGAGAGCCCAGCCCCTATCACCACGACATCCGCTCGATCACTCATCGCGACGGTTATAGTACGCCGTCCGGAGGGTTATTCAATTTTGGTGATTCTC
>JAOTXX010000118.1 GCA_029862185.1 Myxococcales bacterium | reverse complement strand
CGGATGGCGAATGGGGTGAGCGCGCTGATCCCGGGTTAACGGAAGGTCTGGATGCGTCGGCATCCGCGCCCGCACGAGATTGGACTCGGTATCGATCTCGACGATTTCGTCGATGCAGATCGCCTCGGGCCCGTACGGACAGTCGGCAACGAACTCTGGATCTAGCGCCATCCTCACACTCCCTCGACGTCTGCGCCCCAAATCACTTTGTGGGCCTGAATCTGCACGCGAACCGGCATCTTGTCTTCGAGGACCCACCGCACGAGGTCTTTTGGGTCTAGCTCGCCCCAAACGCAGCTCAATAGGATGGTGTTCACGCGGTCAACGAGTCGGTGTTCTTTGATGACTTGCTTCGCCCATTCATAATCCACGCGATCGGCCAACACGAGCTTCACCTCGTCACGCTTGGTCAGGAGCTCGACGTTCGTCCAGCGATTCCTGCTCGACTCCCCGCTCCCCGGCGCTTTGAAGTCGACGATGCGGTGGACGCGAGGGTCGACCTCGGAAATGTCTCGTTCGCCGCTTGTTTCGAGAAGGACGGTGCGACCCGCATCGCAGAGCTCGGCAAGCAGAGGGATCGCCCCAGCTTGGAGAAGTGGCTCGCCGCCGGTCAGCTCGACGAGCGGAGTCCTCAACGACAGGACTTTGTCGAGCACATCCGCTCGGCTCATCTCGACGCCCCCTTCGAAGGCTTGGGGCGTGTCGCACCACCGGCAACGAAGATTGCAGCGAGACAACCGGACAAAAGCGCACGGCAACCCTGCGAACGTCGATTCGCCCTGAATCGACTCGTAGATCTCGTGGACCCGTAAGCGCTTGATGTCTTCCATGACTACCGTGGGTTGCGATCGATCAAGACGAGCATTTTGCCATCTTGCGCGGCACGCTCCGATGCCTGAACGATCAGATCCCACAAACCGGGCCGCACAGCCACCTCAAGCGTCTGATTGCGTCGCTTCACGCACCGGGTGTCATCTTCGCCGACCCGCACCCAGAACACGCGAGGCTGATATCGATCGAGGTCGAGCGCAGTTATCCGCAGCCGCGTGGGCTCCTCCACCGAAACCGACACCCGATACGCCGGCGCCCCGGGCTTGAGGCCACTACATCCCGGCGGAATCTCCTCCACCCCCAAGGCGTCCTTCTCGACGACAACTGAAAACGGAAGGTCGTGCACGGACAGGGCAGTGTCAGCGTCAGTGCCAGTGTCAGCGCCAGTGTCAGTGCCAGTGTCAGCGTCAGTGTCAGTGTCAGTGCCAGTGTCAGTGCCAGTGCCAGCGACTATTCGCCTTAGCGCGTCGAGCATCTGCAGCGTCAGGAAGTTCCTGAGATTGTTACCGTACCGGAGTCCTCTTTCCGTCAGCTGGCACGCCCTGCGCACCCCGCCCTTGCCGGGGACGTTTGGGTGTACTCCGTCTCGCGCGAGGCCTTTGCGGGGGAGGCCGGTCATCGCCTCGTGGTAGTCGACGTAGGGAAGCTGCCAGTGGGCCGCGACAGCCTGAGTGATCGCATTGAAGCGCTGGATCCAACGGTCTTTGGTCTTGTTCCGACGAGGGGACGCCGAGCCAAGCACGGGAACGACCCCCATCGCCGCGAGCTCTTCGACCAAATACACCAGTCGCCGCGCGTAAATTCGCTCATTTTGGTTTTGCGCGTCGTTGCCCCCGAAGAAGACGAGCGCCCAACGCGCGTCTGTCGCGTCGATTTCTTCTCGGAAGTGTGCCGGACGGCCGCCGAGCGCATAACGGAGGTTCCAACTCACCCCCGCGGCAAGGCTCTGTCGATTGAACGAGTTGCGACGCCCGGTACGAAAGTGATCGATGGTCTCTTGCAGGTCGGGGTGGTCACCGAGATCGACATACGGGGTGGCAAAGCAGTAGAGGAAGGCTTTGCTCGCCACGCTCGACCCACCCATCTTCGCGAACGCGTCATCCCGGAGCTCAGGGTCCCGCGCATGAATCGCCAGAACGTTTGCTGCGACAGCAGGGTCGAGCCTTACCGAATCTGCCTCAGCAGTCGTCGCCAACGGTGCCGACAAGAGCATCGCGATGGCGAGCCACCTCATTGCACAGCGCTCGCGGGAACGAAATAGAGACGACTTGGCTCACGGACGACGCCTTGATATTCGTTGTCTGTCAAGAGGACGACCGAGCCGTCATTATCCCACACGAGCCCCTCGAAGTTCGGAAGAGGATCGATCAACTTGGATAGGTCGGCGACGACTCTTGGCTCGATCCATGCGCCCTGCTCGTCTTTGGGGATGTCGAAGCGGAGCAAACGAGAGACGCCGAAGTGCCGTTCCACGGCCATCGCCTCGAGGGTGCCGTCGATCACGCGGCAACTCAGGGCGGCGAGCTTGCCGGTCTTGCTCGTGAGCCCGACGCGGTGCGCGGTCCAGGTCTGTGTCTCGACGTCGAGCATCGCGATAGGAGCCCAGCGTCGACCGCGTTGCTGGTCGGTTAGCTCGGTGGCCAACACCAGAACGCCGTCTAGGTGACAAAGCCCCTCGATGCCATGGTTATCGGGTGCTGTGAGGAGCCAAAGGCCGTAGTCGCACGTATCGGTCGAGCCGACGACGAACTGGCCTCCCTCGAATCGGCCGTAGAGGAGTGCGTCCTCGGCGCGCCCCGCTTCTCGGGTTTCGGTGCCAACCACGAAACGCCCATCGCCGATCCAAGCAAGCGCTTCCAGGTCGGTCTTCGATGGGCAGCCGACTACGGGATACTGGCGCACTACGAACGTGGTCGGATCGATGCGCAGCGCGGAGTCCCCACTCTCGCCGATAGCCCACAAGATGCCCTTCCCATCGCGAGTGAGCCCGGATAGCCCCGTGACCCGGGTGTCCAAAGAGATGACCGGGCCGGGACCGCTGGGCGGCTTTTTCTTCCCCGTGCATGACGCACAGGCGAGCAAAATGAATACCGCGAGTGCTGCGCCGGCCCTCACTCTCAGGCGACCGCTTCGAGCACTGCCGCGGCGCCGAGACCGCCCGCTGCACAAATCCCGAGGAGGGCCGTCTCCTGCCCGGTCCGAACAAGCTCGTTGGCCATGGTGGTCACCATGCGGGCCCCGGTCGCTGCGAACGGGTGCCCGATCGAAATCGATCCCCCATAAACGTTGAACGTGTCCTCGTCGACTTCGCCGACAGCTTTGCTCTTGCCGAGCCGACCCTGCGCGAACCCCTTGCTCCCAAGCGCTTTGGTGACTGAGAGCACCTGAGCCGCGAACGCCTCGTGCATGTCGACAAAGCTTGCGTCCTTGAGCTGCATCCCAGCGCGGTCCAAGGCCTTCGGCATCGCCAAGGCCGGCCCGATCAGAAGCTGGTCCGCCGGGTCTACGCCAACGTACGCCCAGCTGCGAATCGCGGCGAGCGGTCTATATCCAAGCGCCTTCGCCTTGCTTTCGCTCATCACCAACACCGCAGCCGCGCCATCGGTTAGGGGCGATGCATTGCCCGCGGTGACTGTGCCATCACTTGCAAATACCGGACGGAGCCTGGACAGTTTATCGAAGCTCGTGTCGCCTCGGACGATGTTGTCTGTGTAGACCGCGCCATCCGACGTATCGACCGACGTGACTTCGTCGTCGAAGCGTCCCGAGCTGATCGCCGCCGCTGCGCGATGATGAGAGCGCTCGGCGAAATGGTCCTGTGCCTCGCGCGTGATCTCATTGCGCCGGGCCATCTCCTCGGCAGACTCACCCATGACCTGGCCCGTCGTGCGTTCCGCGATTTTCGGCATCTTGGGAAGGATGTCGCTGATCGGCATCATTTGCGCGAGCACCTGGAGGTAGTCAGAGGGGGAAGCCGCCTTGCCAAACGCGAGCGGCGCCAGGGCGTGAACCGCTTTCTGAGGGAGATTCAGGGGTGCATTGCTCGTCGAGTCCGAACCTCCTGCGATGACAACATCGGCTTCGCCACGCTCGATCGCAGCCGCGGCTAGAGTCACCGCCTGAAGCCCGGTCGCACATGCGCGGGTGCACGTCATGCCCTCCACGCCCGGCGGCAAGCGAAGGTCCAACGCAACCTCGCGTGCGATGTTCGGCGCGAGAGATGGAAAAATCACGCCGCCCCAGACAATGCTGTCGATATCTTCGTGGGGGATTTCGGTGCGATCGAGAAGCGCTTTCACCGCGGCGTCGGCAAGATCGATCGAGTCCAACTTGAGGAACTTGCCAAAGGCCTTGACGAAAGGGGTGCGAACGCCGTGTACGATTACGGCTCGCTGCTTCTTGCCCCAACCGTTCTTCTTTCTTGCCATCTATGCTCCTACCAAGGCGCCGCCGCAGACGCGAACCGTTTGACCGGTAAGTCCCACTGCGCCAGGCGTCGCCAGAAAGGTAATGGTTTGGCCGACGTCTTCAGGCTTACCGCCTTGCGCGACAGCGCTCAGCCGCCGCGCGGCTTCTCGGATCGCGACCGGCATCGCCGAGGTGAGACGGGTTTCGATGAACCCGGGAGCGATCGCGTTGACGGTGATCCCGCGCTTGGCCAACTGTGGCGCCAGGGCCTCGACGAAACCGACGATCCCGGCCTTGCTCGCCGAGTAATTGGTCTGACCCCGGTTCCCGGCAATGCCAGACACCGACGAGAGGCAAATGACGCGCCCGCCCGGTCGCAGGAGGTCCTCGGAGAGGAGCCGGTCGGTGATGCGCACGACCGCCCCAAGGTTAATGTCGACCGCCATTTCCCACGCGTCCGGCTTCATGCGTGCCAGGGTTTTGTCGCGGGTGACCCCCGCATTGTGGACCACGATGTCGACGCCGCCGAACTTCTCTCGGAGCTCGCCGGCGATTCGCGCGGGAGCGTCTTCGTCGGTGATGTCGACCAATAGAACCGAACCGCCGATGCGCCGAGCGACCTCGCTGCACGGACCGTCGTCTGCAGGGCGATCGAGACAGACGACATGCGCACCCTCGGCCGCCATGAGCTCTGCTGTGGCCTCGCCGATGCCACGCGCTGCGCCCGTGACCAAGGCGACTTTCCCCTCGAGAGGTTGCATGTCGGGGGCGTCCTCGCCCTTGGCGAGCTTGGTGATGTGAAAAGGCTGACAGCTGACGAATGCAGACCGTCGCGAGAGCAGGAACCGGAGCACCGAACCGAGTCGGGCCTCGGCACCCTCTTCGACGAATACGCTGTTGGCGGTGGAGCCGCTACCACCGATTTCCTTGGCGACGCTCCGGGTGAAGCCCTCCATGCCCGCACGGGTTGCGGCGCGACCCGCTTTCTTTGCGTCGGCTGCTGGCCGGCCGATGACGATGACGCGACCGGAACGGTTCAAGCGCCGGACCCAAGGGTGGATGATGTCGTAGAGCTCTCGTAGATCGTCGGGTGATTGAAGCCGGGTGCCATCGAACACGATGGCATCGATCCGCTCTCCCTCGGGAGCGTCGCCGGGCGCCATACGCGTCGGCGGCCGGGCCCACGCCTCTCCGGGAGCAAGATAGGGCTGCAATACCGAGTCCGTCTCCCCGACGACCCACGGATTGGCTCCCGCCTTGGTGAGCGTTTGGGCGATCACGTCGTGGAGCTCCCCGCGCCCGCCAACAAGGACTCGTTTGTCCTCGAGCGGTCGCTCTTCGTAAGGGCCTTTGGCGCGCGCGAGACGCTCGGGCACGGGGATCGGCAGCCCCAAGGTCTTGATGATTCTGCGTGCCTGCTCATTCTCGAGCAAAAGATCGGTCATGCGTGCTTAGCTCCTCACCGAATAAGTTCCAACCAGATACGCCGGGCCCCCCGGCGCGTCCCCGACGAAGACGCGATCGCCTTCGATGTAAAGGCCCACCCGCGCGGGAAGCACGAGAGGTCGTGTGAACTTCACATCGATCGTGGCGAGCTTGCTTACGTCACCGGCAAACAGGGAACGGTTCAGTCCCTCGATGGCACGCGCCATCGTCGAGAAGCCGTGAAGGATGACGTTGCGAAAACCGGCCGCACGCGCCGCCGGCGGAATCCAATGGATCGGGTTGAAATCGCCGGTCAGCTTGGCAAATTCGAGACCTGCCTTCGACCCGATGTCCCAACGTGCAAGCTCCCGGACCTCGTTGGGGACGCGTGGCCGGTCGTCTTTTCGCTTGGCCGACTTGTCCTTGTCGCCGCCGCCCAGCGGAACGATACCGTAGCCGTGCGATACGACCGCTTCCGGGTCGTGCGACGTTCCGGTGACGGCGCGCTGATGGATTACCGCCCGTCGTCCGTCGTCGTCGACCTCCTCGAGCCGCACCCGTGCCTGCAACGGTTCGCCGAGGGGCAGGGGTGCGTTCATCTCGAGGCGGCAGCCGCCGTTGAGAACCCGCTGAATCGGGTACTGAATCCCTTCGAGTCCCCGTGACTGCAAAGGGAAAATCCACTGAGGGAACAGGTGGGCCGGAACCTGGCCCCGGTACGCGTTGGGGTCCCCACCGACGTGTCGGACATAGTCGCGGATTAGATCCTCGGGCCGCGGTGAAATCGTCGCCGAAATCTCTGGGCCGGGAATCTCTGTCGGCGGACGGCTGCCACGGCCCGAGGCACTCTTTGCCGCGACCCAAGCGGCACGTGCGATCGCCCCGATCACCGGCCCCTGGTGGAGGATGTAACGCGTGGGTACCGCCATATCGATTCTCCTGGTGTTCAGTACAGTGAGACCCGTACCCCCCAGAAAGGGGTGGTCTACCATTCGGCGAAGAACGGCGCAAACCACGCAAGCGCTGCTAGGCTTGCGTCATGGCGAACCCGTTGATCCAGCTCGATTTCGACGTCCCGTTCGACCAAATCGAGGCGGCGCATGTGGAGCCTGCGATCGATTCGCTGCTCGCATCGTCGACGCACGCGGTCGATGGCGTCATCGAAGACCCTACACCTCGTACGTATGCGAACACGCTTGGCGCGCTCGAAGGTGCCACCGAACAGCTCGAGCTCGCAATGACGGTCATCGATCACTTGGAGAGCGTCGCCACCAACGACGAGCTCCGAGAAGCTTACAATGTCACACGGCCGAAAGTCAGCGCGTTCTGGTCCGAGCTCGCGATGAACGACGGCCTGTACCAGGCGGTTCGTGTGTTTGCCGAGACCGACGAAGCGAAGATCCTTCCGCCGACCGAAGCGCGATTTCTGAAAAAGACGCTCGACGACTTCCGGCGGCACGGGGCGGAGCTCGGCCCTGAAGAGAAGCCGAAGCTCAAAGCGATCGAGGTCGAGCTCACGAAGCTCACCACCGAGTTTTCCCAGAACGTCCTCGACGAGACCAATGCCTTTGAGCTCGTGATCACCGATGAAGCCAGGCTCGAGGGCCTGCCGACCACCGCCAAGCTCGCGGCAGCCGAAAACGCCCGCTCGAAAGACCTCGGGGGCTGGCGGTTCACCCTGCAGGCGCCGAGCCTGATCCCGCTGCTCACCTACCTAAACGACGCCGAGATCCGCAAGCAGGTTTGGCGAGCCTACAACACCCGAGCAATTGCGGGAGAACGCGACAACCGCCCGATCATCGAACGCATTCTAGACCTGCGCAAGGAGAGAGCACGGCTCTTGGGTTACGCGGACTTCTCGGACCTCGTCACCGAGGACCGCATGGCCAAAACCGGCAGCAAGGCGCAGGCGTTCATCGACGACCTACGCAAGAAGACGCAAGCGGCATTCGAGCGCGAGAACGACGCGCTCACGAAATACCGACAGAAGATCGAAGGCCCGAGCGCGCCCCCAATCCGTCCCTGGGACCTTACGTACTACGCCGAAAAACAGAGACAAGACGAGTACGACTTCAACGAAGAAGAACTTCGGCCATATTTCCCGCTCGGCAGGGTGCTCGATGGCCTGTTTGCCACTGCGCAGGCCCTTTACGACATTCGAATCGTCGAACGAGAAGCGGCAACGTGGGACGAAGCGGTGAAGACCTACGCGATCGAAGACGCCGACGGCGCGATGATCGCAGCTTTTTACGTAGACCTGTTCCCGCGCGAAAACAAGCGTGGAGGGGCTTGGATGAACGGTCTCATCGCTGCGGCACATCGACCGGACAGCACACCGCCGCATCTCGGTTTGTTCTGCGCGAACGTGAATCCACCGATTGGCGACAAGCCCGCGCTTCTGACGCACCGCGAGGTCGAGACCCTCTTTCACGAGTTCGGCCATTTGCTTCACCACTGCTTCAGCCGGGTGAGCGTTCGGAGCTTGGCCGGGACCAATGTCGCGTGGGATTTCGTCGAGCTCCCTTCTCAGATCATGGAAAACTGGTGCTGGGAACGAAACGGCCTCGACCTGTTTGCCGCACACTACGAGACGGGCGAGCTCATCCCAGACGCGCTCTACGAAAAAATGAGTCGTGCCCGAACCTACCGCGCGGCCAACGCCCAAATGCGCCAGCTCGGGTTCGCCACGGTCGACCTCGGGCTCCACCGTGACTACCAACCAGGCAGTGGCGCTGATGTGATGGCCTACGCAAGGGAGATTCTCCAGTCCCACTCGGCGTCGGAGCTCCCGGAAGACTACGGGATGCTCGCCTGTTTCGCTCACATTTTTGCG
>JAOTXX010000117.1 GCA_029862185.1 Myxococcales bacterium | reverse complement strand
CCTACCAAGAGAGGCGTTTTCCGTAGAACAGCAGATCAGCGAGCTCCGTCACCACGGCCCCTTTCGGCGCCATGAGGACGCGGACCTCAGGCCAAACCGGGCCTCTGGATGACTCTGCTCTTCGTCTACGCCGGGATCGCGCTCAGCGTATCATTCCTCTGCTCGATCCTCGAAGCGGCCTTGCTCAGCGTCACGCCGTCTCATCTTGCAAAGCTCGAACAAGATCGGCCCAAAGTTGGCGGGCGCTTGCGCGCGCTCAAGGCCCACGTCGACAGGCCCCTCGCTGCCATCCTGACACTCAACACCACCGCGAACACCGTCGGCGCCGCAGGGGTCGGGGCCGAAGCACAACGCTTGTGGGGTTCCGAGGTGTTGGCGATCACTTCGGCAGCGTTGACCCTCCTCATCCTCTTTCTCGCCGAAATCATTCCCAAGACCCTAGGCGCCATGTACTGGCGACGTTTGGCCGGCTTCATGTCGGCCGTCTTGCCCCCTCTGATTCTGATCCTGCTTCCATTTGTCTGGCTCTCCGAGAAGCTGACCGGTTTTCTCAAGCGACGGCGGGTTGCAGAGAGACTCTCGCGCGAAGAATTCGCGGCCTTGGCGCGCGTCGGTGGAGAGCAGGGCGTCTTCGACAAATCGGAGATGAGAATACTCCGCAATTTGTTTCACTTTGGCTCGCTACGGACCAGAGACATCATGACGCCGCGCACCGTGATGTTTTCACTCGAAGAAAACACGACCGTGCGGGACGCGATCGCCGAGCGCGGGTCCATGATTTTCTCGCGGATTCCGATTTGGAAGAAAACCTCCGACGAGATGACGGGATACATCTTGAAAGATCAGCTTCTTCTCCGCGCGGCGCGTGGCGAGCTGGATATCCCGATCCTTACCTTTGCCCGAGAGGCGTTGATGGTCCCCGACACGCTTCCGCTGCCCGCTCTCTTCGACAAGCTCCTCGACCACCGGGAGCACATCGCGGTGGTGGTCGACGAGTACGGTGGTGTGGATGGTGTCGTCACGATGGAGGACGTTCTCGAAACCCTCATCGGGCTGGAGATCGTCGACGAGATGGACTCGGTCAAGGACATGCGCGCCATGGCCCGCGCCAAGTGGGAAGCCCGGGCCAAGCACATCGAGAGCAAGGCGCCAGGCCGGGCCAAGCTCGCGGATTCCCAGGAGCGCTGATGAAAGCTTCGCTTACAGGCGGCGATCTTCCCGGCTCGTCTCTCGCGCGATGGCTCTACGCTCTGAAGCCCGCGAGCTGGCCCAAGTTGTTCGTGCCGGCGCTCTTCGGGCAGCTGATCGGAGCGAGTTCGTCGAATCGGCTAGACGCGCGGGCGCTCGGATGGGGGCTCGGGTTCACCGTGCTCGGGCTCGGCTTCATCGTCTTGCTCAACGATTGGGGCGACCGCGAGGTCGATGCGATCAAGCGAAGGATGTTTCCCGATGGCTGCTCCCCCAAAACCATCCCCGACGGCATTCTCGATGCCCGAGCGGTCGCGATTGCAGGGCTCCTCTTTGGCGGTGCCACACTCATCGTCGCAGCCGGCGCAGAGCTCGCGCTGCGACGGCCGCTGGCATTCGAAGCGGGCCTCTTGAGCATGCTGGTCTTCGTCGCATACACGCTGCCGCCGCTTCGCTTGAACTACCGAGGCGGAGGTGAGCTCTTGGAGATGTTCGGTGTCGGGATGGCGCTCCCCCTCTATAACAGTTACCTGCAGTCGGGTGCCCTGACGCCGAGTGTCTGGCTCTGGGTCGCCGGCTTCTCGCTGCTGAGCCTGGGGAGCGGCGTCGCAAGCGGCTTGTCTGACGAAGAGAGCGATCGCGTCGGAGGAAAGCGCACCTTCGCCTCTGTCTTCGGGAACGCCGCCGCTCGCAGGCTCGCCGAAGCCTGCGTGTTGTTGGGCGCGGCCGTTTGGCTGGGCGCCTCAGTTGCGAAACCGCAATGGTTGCCGCCCTGGGCCGTCGCGCCTGCCGTGGCTATCCTCGTATGGAACTTCGTTGCAATGCGAAAGCTGAGCAATGATGCCGTCACGAACGCATTTCGAGTGCAAGGCGAGTACAAACGTTTCCTTCATCGCGCAATTTGGCATAGTACAGTGGTGGCAGTGCTGATCCTGTGGCTACGACTGGGATGGACATGACGGCTCGCGCGATAGACGAAACGATCACCCCACTGCTCGAGATCGAGGCCAGGATTCAACGAAGCCGCTTCGGGGCATTGAGCCTCGATCCCGGTCGCACCACCGCAAGCTCGCCGACCGAGCTCGTGTCCGCCCTGGCCGACTCGCGACAGTTGCAGCACCTGGCTTCAGCGGCCTCGGCGGTCGCGGAGGCACAACTTCGCAGCTTTCCCGAGAATCTTTTCTGGGATTTCGATTTCTATCTGGCGTCGATCCACCGCGATGCATCGGCCGCCTCCGACTACGCGGGCTATCTCGAGGAAGTCACGCGCATCACGGTCGGCTTGATGACACTTTATGGTCAGCAGTCGGTGATTCGATTTCGGTACGTGCACGACTTCATGTATGGTTTCGACTGGGCGCGCTGGGTTCGCCGCGACCCCGATGCACGCGATGGAATCGAGCCATTCGGCATCGACTTCCTTCGGCGAACGGAAAGCCGCGGGCGCGACATTCTGACGTTGATCAAGGCAGACGACGACTGGTACCCGAAGCTCGCCGACGGCGCTGCGCGAAATCCGTTTCCGTTTTCGCGTGAGCCGGAAGAGGAGCTCTCGCTTTACCGGCTGCTCGCCGGGAGGAATTGCGTTCCCGTAGCAGCATGGCGAATCGACGCTCAAGCCGATGCCTCGCGGGATTTTGACGCCCTTCGCGAAGATTTGGCCGCATCGCTCGGCCTGAGCGGCTAGGTCGCTAGAAGCATCGCGAGCACCCAGAGCCCGACCAGGAGGTTGAGCGCCATGCTCGACCACCAGGCGGCCCGAAAAGCGTCTACGGTGCGGGCGCCCGCCAGGAGGGGGAGAAGCGGCGCGATCGCCACCGCAGCTTTCGCCGGGATCGAAATGCAAGGAGTCCAAAGAAAGATCGCAAGGGCGGCAAACGCGATGCCTGCGGAGGCAGAACGCCGCGCGGAGCGCATCCCGTGCCGAACGGGCCAGGTATGCTTTTGGGCATTGGCGTCGTCCTCGACGTCGGGAAGCGCGGTGAGCACGTTGCTGCAGACGCCTAGCAGCGCGGCTGGACCGATCACCCAGCCCGGCGCGAAAACGACTTCGGTCTGCATGTAGTAACCGAGCGAAGGAAGACCGATGCCGACCCCGATCCCCTGCAGCAGCTCGCCGCCACCGCGATAGCTCAAGCGAACCGGGTTGAAACTATAGAGCCACATCAGCAGCAAGGCCGCGAGTGCATAAAACGGTGTCAAGCTGCGCCCGAAAAAAACGAGACCAGACGAGTAGAGCAGGAGCAGCAGCGCGGCGGATTGTGCAGCACGCTCAACCTGCCGTGTGGTCAACTTGCCTTCGGGAATTACGCCCGAGCCCCCGGAGAGTAGGGTGCGTCGACCGCTGTCGGCCTCGTGGTCTGCAAAGTCGTTCGCGAACACCACGAACAAATGATCCAACGCGCCCCAGAGCATTGCGGCAGCCAGCCACCACCAGCTGAAGCGTCCGGTGACGTGCCAAGCAGCCGCCTGTCCCAAGACCAGGGGCACCGCGATGTTGACGTGGGCGAGAGGTCGCGACGCTTGAATCCAGGCTTTCATGAGAATAGGTCCCTCGATATCACGTTTCGATCCTGCTAGGTCTCCGAGGTGCACGCGCCCATCGCGGAGCCCCTCACGCGGCAGGTCCAGTTCTTCACCGGCAAGGGAGGGGTGGGCAAGTCCACCGTCCTCGCGGCGCTGGCGACGGCTGCGGCGCGCGCGGGAAAGCAACCGCTGATTGTCGAGCTTGGCACGCACACCTCTTCGTCGCACCTGTTTCACGGTCCGAACGTCGGATACCAACCGTCGGAGGTCGCGCCAGGCGTGCACGCCACCCGAGTCGAATTTGAGCCGGCGCTCATCGACTACATCACCTCGCGGCTCAAGCTCCGGCCCATCGCCACCCTGGTTGCGAAGAACAGCTCGCTGCGCCGTTTGTTCATGGCGGCTCCCGGCGTGGATGAGATCGTAACGCTCCATCGCGTGGCGCAGCTCTCGGCGGACGAGCGCTGGGGTCCCATCCTGGTCGACCTCGAATCCACCGGGCACGCCCTGATGTTCTTCGATCTCCCGAACGTTCTCGGGGTGTTTCTCAGGGACGGACCTCTGCGCCAGGTGGTCGATGGCGCGACCAAGCTGCTTGCCGATGAGCTTCGATGCGCCATCCACATCGTCACCGTGCCCGAGCCTCTGGCCGTCAACGAAACCATCCAACTTCATGCACAGCTCCGTAAACGCGAGGACTTGCACCTGGGTTACTTGTTCATCAACCGCGTTCCGCGCGCCTGGCTCGACGATGAAGAGACGCGGCTCGTGAAAAACGAGCTCGCCGGAGCGAGCGCCGGTGAGCCTTGGGCGCCCGATCTGGCGCTTGCCCAGTACCTCGCCCAGCGCCGACTGACGGCCGAGAGATGCATGCAGGGACTTCACCACGACATCGACCTGCCGACGATGACCTTCGAGGCACAGGATGAGGGAAGCGCCGCGATTATTAAGGCGCTATCAGCCGCCATTGAACGCGCGGGGATTCGGTGATCGAGCTTTCCGACAATTGCAGGTTGGCGTTCTGCGTCGGCGTGGGCGGCGTAGGCAAGACCACCTTTGCAGCGGCCCTCGGGCTCACAGAGGCCTTGCGTGGGAGGTCAGTCCTCGTGCTGACGGCCGATCCAGCGCGTCGCTTGGCGGACGCGCTCGGCATCCGCGGCCTCTCCGACCAGGCTTCCGACATCGCGTTGCCTGCAACTTCGGGCACCGGGAGGCGTGTCCAAGGCGAGCTTCATGCCGCCATGTTGGAGACCAAAGCAAGCGCCGACGAGATCATCCGACGCGCGGCCCACGATGAGGCGAGGGCACAGCGAGTGCTGGACAATCGAATTTATCAGGCGTTCTCCAACACGCTCGCGCGCTCGCATGCCTACGCAGCGATGGAGCGAGTTCACGAAGCGGTCCATGATTCGCGCTACGATTTGGTCGTCGTCGACACGCCGCCGGCGCAGAGCTCGATCGAGATTCTCGACGCGCCGGCGCGTTTAGTGAGCTTCCTCGATCAGCGCGTCGTTCGATGGTTTCTACAGGCCTCGGATGAGTCGCCGCAGCTCCGCGGCGGCGCGATTGCACTGGGGCTTTTGCGTATCGTCGCCGGGGAATCGCTCGTGTCCGCTCTCGCCGAGTTCCTCACCGAGATGGCTTTCTTGCGCGAAGGGTTCTCCGAGCGGGCCAAGGATGTCCAAGATCTGATGAAGTCGCCGAGTTCCAGCTTCGTACTCGTGTCGTCCGCGGACTCGATCGGAATCGAGGCTGCCAAATCGGTTGCCGCCGAGGTTCGGAGCCGGGGTTTCGAGCTTGCCCAAGTGGTGTTCAACCGCGCGTTCATTCCGGAAGCCGGCCGCCCCTCTACCGATCCAGTCAGCTACCCCGAGAGGCTTGCCGCGCTTGCCCCCAAGCTCCGGCGGATACGAGCGTTACTGAGCGAAGAGGAAGAGGAGAAGCGTTCCAACATCGTCGCGTTCTGCGACGAACATGGCGTCGGGGCCTGGTCCCTCCCCGAGGCGAGACGACCGCTCGGAGACCCTTCCGCCTTGGCCGCCTGGACTGAGCAGGCGAGACCCGTTTCGCCCAGCACGTAGCGTCCACCGGTGGTTTCGTGCAATCCTTCGGCCCAGCGAGAGGCCTCATGGAGCACATCATCAAGCACAACCTCAGCCCGGAGCTGGCGAAGAAGGCTGCGGACAAAGCCGCGGAGCACTACACCAAGAAGTGGGAGAAGTACGACGCGAAGTCGACTTGGGTGACCGACAACAGGGCCGAAATCACATTCCACGTCAAAGGCGTTCACGTCGCGGCAACCGTCGACATGCAGCCAGGCCGGGCGGTGATCGAGATGCAAAAAGTCCCGCTGCTCCTCCGACCATTCAAGAACATGGCGCTCGATGTCGTTCAGCGGACGATGGAGAAGTGGATCGAGAAGGCCAAGAACGGGGAGCTCGACTGACTCTGGCCACGGCGCCGTAGACGCTTCGTCCTCAGGCGCTGACGAACTGCTTCAAGGCGGCGTCGCCGTGGACGCTCCGGAGCTTGCGGAGTGCTAGCGCCTGCAGCTGACGGATACGCTCTCGGCTGAGCCCGAACTCGCGGCCGATTTCGGCGAGCGTGTGCGACTCCTTCTCGCCGATGCCGAAGCGCATGCGGATGATTCGCTGCTCGCGAGGGTTCAGAGTTTCCAGCGCGCGCTCGACGGATTTCGAAAGATCCTCGCCGATCACCGAATCCATCGGCGTTCCGGCCTCTTCATCTGCGATCAAGTCTCGGAGCTCGCTGTTTCCGTCGTTGCCGACAGGCATCTCTAGAGACACCGTGTCCCGCGAAATCATGAGAAGGTTCGCCACCTGATCGGTCGGAAGCTTCATCCGCGTTGCGATCTCCGCGGCGCTGGGCTCTCGGCCAAACTCCCCCGTGAGCTTGCGAGTCATGCCAGTGACCTTGGTGAGTAGCTCGCACGCGTGAACCGGGATGCGAATCGTTCGCGCCTGGTCCGTCGTTGCGCGCGCCATCGACTGGCGAATCCACCAGGAGGCATAGGTCGAGAGCTTGTAGCCGCGGCGGTAGTCGAACTTATCGATCGCGCGCATCAGGCCCATGTTGCCTTCTTGAATGAGGTCCATGAACGGCAGGCCCCGCTTCAAATACTTCTTCGCAATGGCGACGACCAGTCGGAGGTTGGCTTCGACCATTTCCGATTTCGCCCGTTCGACATCCGCGTGCGCCGTCGTGACGACTTCGTGGAGCTTGCGAAGCTTGTTCGCCGTGAGCCGGGAGTCAGTCTCCGCCTTCTTTCGAGCGTTCGTTCCTTCGCCGCAAGACTGCACATACGAATCGAGCGCGCAGATCACCGCTTCGAACGCTGGCTCGATGACCGCTTCGCGGACAGCAAGGTCCTGAGTGTCAACGCGTTCACAAACCTCGCTGAGGTCGTCTAGGTGAAGCTTGGCCTCGAGGACCGCGTCGTAGATGATCTGGCGACCTTTTTCGATCTGACGGGCGAGCTCCACTTCCCCTTCGCGCGTGAGGAGGCTCACCGCGCCCATCCAATCCAGATAGGTTTGCACGGGCTCTGCGCTCAGGACGTTGGTCTTCTCGGCCGGCTTGGCGGAGCGACGGCGATCCCCTCTTCGGTTCTTGCCTTGCTTGACGGTGACCTCCACGCCTGCTGCGTCGAGCCGCCGAAGGAACTTCCGAACGTTCCCCTGGGTAGCCCCAACCCGCGCGATGACCGCTGACGCTTCGTCGTAGGTGATCCAACCCCGCGCTTTCACCGCATCGATGACTTCGTCGATAGTTATGTTAATGCTAGAAGTTTTTGCTGACATTGGTTTCTCTCTCGCCCCTCTAAGCGTGTGGTACCACCCAACTGGAAAAGTAGCAACCATATGATCAAAAAAATATATAAATACTGTGAACGTGGCATCACTGTTGGATACCTCACACTTATGGAGTAGCTGATTGAACCTTCATTCATTTTCCGGTTGCCCCTTGTCGTAGGCAGCCTCTAGGATTCGCCGGGATGAACGAGCAGCGTTACCCAGTCCTGCGCTCGAAGGCCGATACGAAGTCGGAGGCCTACCAGGCCAACCGCGAGGGGAACCTCTCTGCGCTCGCCACCGTCGGGGAAGCGCTGGCCATCGCCAACGGCGGTGGCGGCGAGAAGTACGTAAAGCGCCATCTCGCGCGCGGTCGAATCCTTCCACGCCAGCGGATCGAGATGCTCCTGGACCGAGACAGCTACTTCCTGGAGATCGCTGCTCTGGCCGGTCACGGCATGAAAGGGGAGGTGAGCGGCTCGTCCGTCGTCGGCGGCGTAGGCCTAGTGAGTGGCGTCGAGTGCTGTATCACTGCAAGCGAGGCGACCGTGAAGGGCGGCGCGATTACGCCCATCAGCATGTTGAAGAGCGGGAGGCTTGCCGAGATCTGCGAGCAGAACCGCTTGCCGGGCATTGCGTGCATCGAGTCGGCCGGTGCAGATTTGCCCAAACAGGACCAGATCTTCGTCCCCGGCGGCGCCGGCTTTCGCCATCTCACGCAGCGATCGGAAAACAAGATTCCGACCATTTGTTTGGTCTTTGGAAGCTCGACCGCCGGCGGGGCGTACATGCCGGGCATGAGCGACTACGTGGTGATGGTGAAAGAGCAAGCACAGGTCTACCTCGCAGGTCCACCTCTGGTGAAGATGGCAACCGGCGAAGAAACCGACCACGAAGAGCTCGGCGGGGCGGAAATGCACTCCGTCATCAGCGGCGTGTCCGATTACCTCGCCGAGGATGAAGTCGATGCAATTCGTCTCGGGCGTGAA
>JAOTXX010000003.1 GCA_029862185.1 Myxococcales bacterium | reverse complement strand
GTCCCGGGCACGAAGCTCGATGGTGCACGGACCTGGGGGAAGGTCCATGAAGCCCTGCCAGATTTCGGCCTGGCCATCGATGGCCGGGTCGCCGTAGATGGCGAGGGGGTTGGTGCGGCCGTCCTGGACTTCGAGGTTACCGTTGAGGGTCACTTCGTCCGGGAAGCTGGCGTTGTTATCGAGGAATGTGTCGGAGTTTCCGGCACAATCGATCGTGTACTCCACATCCTGAATGTCGATGAGCGCCGGGGCTGACGACCCAGCGTCGTACCCATTGGGTACAATGACATTCAGCTCTGTGTTGCCCGCGGCTCCGTCGTCGACACTCGAGCACGCTGCTGTGAGCTGCAAGACGAGCGAAAGGAGCACCACTGGTGCTTGGCGCGTCGACGGGAAACGGGGCATGCGAGACTCCGGACTTCTAGCGGGGTTCGCCCGCAATAATCAAGAACAAAACGTCATTTGTTGCGCATCAACAGCTGCGTTTCTGTGAGGAGGCTCACCATTGCAACAAGACCCAACGCGGTCCTATCCATTGGCTTCTCCTTTAATCGGTCACGAGGCCGCACTAGGCGCGGCAGCCGGCTCGAAGGCAGAACGTACACGATCTGCAGCCGCCGCGACCTGGTCGTCGTTACTAGGTCGTCACTGTCGCTGTCACTGGCACTGGCACTGCCTAGATAAATCCCCCAGTCACTGACCCACTCCCCCGAACCTCCTCCGGCGTCCCCGAAGCAACCACCCTTCCCCCGTCCGGCCCCGACCCCGGTCCGAGGTCGAGCACGAAGTCGGCGTTCCGAATCACATCGAGCTGATGCTCGACGGCGAGGACCGTGTGGCCGCCTTCGACGAGCTGATGGAGGATGCCGATCAGCTGCTCGACGTCGACGAAGTGCAGGCCTCGCGTGGGTTCGTCGAAGATGTAAAGCGTCGGCTTGCGGGCGGGCTGCGCGAGGTCGCGGGCGAGCTTGACGCGTTGGGCCTCGCCGCTACTCAGAGTGGTCGAGCGACGGCCGAGCTCGAGGTAGCCTAGGCCGACGCGGCGCAGGGCTTCGAGCCGCGAGCGCACCGCGGGCACCGCCTCGAACAAGGTGAACGCCTCTTCGACTGGCAACGACAGCACCTCGGCAATGCTCAAGCCGCGATAACAAATCTGCAGCGTCTCGTCGTTGTATCGGCTGCCCCCGCAAATCTCGCACTCGACTTCCGCGTCGGGCAGCAGCTGCATCGCGATTCGCTGCACGCCTTCGCCCTTGCACGCCTCGCAGCGGCCGCCCTTGACGTTGAAGCTGAAACGCCCGGCGCGATAGCCCCGTGCACGCGCCTCGGGGAGGCCGGCGAAGAGCTCGCGTAGCGGCCCGAGCAAGCCGAGATACGTCGCTGGGTTGGAGCGGGCGCTGCGTCCAATCGGTGTGGCGTCGACAAAGGACACGCGCTCGAGCCCCTGGCCTCCATCGATCGACACGCCCGGCGGAACCTCTGCTTGAAGTCCAAGCTTCGCTCGAGCGGCGGGCAGCAACGCATCGACGATCAGCGAGCTCTTGCCGCTTCCACTGACCCCCGTGACACAGCAAAACGCACGCAGCGGAAACTCCGCGCGAACGTCGCGCAGGTTGTGGAGCGACGCGACCCGGACGCCAAGCAAGCCCACACCGGTGCGCCGTTGCGAAGGCACTTCCACGGTGCGGCGCCCCGACAGATACGCACCTGTGAGGGAGTCGTCGTTGTCGATGATCTCTGCGACGCTACCTTCGGCGACCAGCTCACCCCCAAGCTCGCCCGCGCCGGGCCCCATCTCGACCATGTGCTCGGCGGCGCGCATCGTTTGCTCGTCGTGCTCGACCACCACCAAGGTGTTCCCAAGGTCACGAAGATCCCCAAGCGTCCCCAAGAGCTGGGTGGCATCGGCGGGGTGAAGGCCTGCGGTGGGCTCGTCGAGCACATAGAGCACACCAGACAAACGAGAGCCAATCTGCGTCGCGAGGCGGACACGTTGCGACTCACCTGCAGAGAGGCTCCCCGCGCTTCGGTCGAGGCTGAGGTATCCAAGGCCGACGCGCTGCAGGAACGCGAGCCGGTCTGCGACCGACTGCAACAAGGGTCGCACCGCCGCGTCGCGCTGCGGCGAAACTTGGACGCCATCGAGCCAGCCCTGCAGGTCGCTCAGCCCCAGTGCGCTCAGCTCGTCGATCGCTCGGCCCTCGATTCGAACCGAGCGCGCGTTCTGATTCAGGCGCGAGCCGCCGCATTCGGGGCAGGTCTCCATCCGGGCGAACTGCCCGAGCTCCTCGTCGAGGAACTCCAGAACGCGCTCTTCATCCCCACCCTCGGCCAGCTTGCGGCGCGCGTACTCCCGGGCGCGCCGTTCGAGGCCTGGCAAGATGCCCTCGAACCCCGCACCGCCATCGAGCGCCGTGCGGCGCTGCTTCTCGTCGAGCTTCTGGAAAGGCTCGTCGAGTCCGACACCCGCCGCGCCGAGTTTCTCGAGCATCGATCGGTAGTACGCGAGGTTTGGCTTCCCCCATGCCGTCACGGCGCCGCGCCTCAACGAAAGACTCGGGTCGGTCACCGCAAGCTCGAAGGTGAACTTGCGCGTCAGGCCGAGGCCGTCACAGCGTGCGCAGGCGCCAAGCGGAGTATTGAACGAAAAGAGCTGCGGCCTCACACGTGGAATTGACGCGTGGCCTTCGAAGCATGCGTACTGCTCGGAAAACAGATGCCGTCTGC
The DNA here is from genome assembly GCA_029862185.1 of Myxococcales bacterium. Lineage (GTDB taxonomy): Bacteria > Myxococcota_A > Polyangia > Polyangiales > Houyiibacteriaceae > SG8-38. The sequence goes on along the minus strand of JAOTXX010000003.1, from coordinate 111,974 downwards.
CTTCCCGCTCGCGAAGCTCGACTACGCCGCCGCTCAATTGATAGGCAAGCTCGACCGCCTCGGCGAGACGCGAGCCGATCCCTTCTCGAACGGAGAGGCGGTCGATGACCACGTCGACCGACACCCCGGCCGGAAGCTTTCCGAGATCCTCCAAGTCGACCTGCGCGTCGTCGACGCGCAGGCGAACGAACCCCTTGCTGCGCAAGTCCGCCGCGAGCTCTTTGGGAACCTCCGCACCCGCCCGCACGATCGGGGCCTGGACCGCGAAGCGCGTGCCCTCGGGGAGACGCGATACTTCTTGCACGACCTGCGCAACCGAGTGCGCGGTCAGTCGTTCGCCGCAAACAGGGCAGTGGACCTCCCCAATCGTGGCGAAGAGCACGCGCATGTAGTCGTTGACCTCGGTCAGCGTGCCCACCGTCGAGCGTGGATTGCGCGAAGGAGCGCGCTCGCGCACCGCGATCGACGGGCAGAGGCCTTCGATGACGCCGACGTCCGGGCGCTTGAGCTTGGTGAGCACGCGTCGCGCATGCCCACTGAGCGACTCGACATACCGGCGCTGGCCTTCGGCGTAGAGCGTATCGAAGACCAGGCTCGACTTGCCGCTTCCGCTCGGCCCCGTCACCACGGTCAGCCGCCCTCTTGGGAGGCGCAGCGTGAGGTTCTTCAGGTTGTGTTCGCGGGCTCCTCGAATGACGATGTCTGCCGTCATTCCTGCGGCCCGCCGGTGAGGCGTTGCGCAGCCCGGATGGCGGCGATCATGCCGCTCTCCGAAGCGTTGCCGGCCGCGGCTGCATCATAGGCGACCCCGTGGTCGACGCTCGTGCGCACGAACGGCAGGCCCCAGGTCACATTCACCGCTTCGCCCCAATCGAGGAGCTTCGAGGGAATCGTCGCCTGATCGTGGAACATCGCCACGACGCCGTCGGTACGACCATCCGCGGCGTGGCGGAAGGCCGCCTCCGCGGGTGTCGGTCCGATCAGCTCCACCTCGCCGCTCGAAAATGGCGCTTGTTCCCGAAGCGCATCGAGCGCGGGTCCGATGATCGTCTCTTCTTCGGTGCCGAGGAGGCCGCCTTCGCCAGCATGTGGGTTGAGCCCGGAGACCTCGATGCGCAAGGGCTTGGCGTCCGGCGACCAGCGCGCGAGGGCATCGGTCAAGTGCCGCACCGTTCGCTCGATGTGCTCGCGTGTCACTGTCGACGGTACCCGTTTGATCGGCCAGTGGGTCGCGACGAGCGCAACCTTGAGGCGCGGGCCGAGAAACATCATCGTGACACCCTCGACGTTCACCGCTGAACGCCGGGCGAGATGCTCCGTCTGACCGCGAAACGACACGCCCGAGAGGTTCACGGCTTCCTTGCTGACCGGTCCCGTCACGATTGCGCGGGCCGTCCCGTCGATGCACGCATCGCATGCCTTTTCGAGCGCTTCGCGCTGCGCGCCGCCTCCAGCGATGGTGGGCGCCCTTGCCTGCACCATGGCGAGCGGCCAATCGGCCACGTGGACGAGGCCGACTTCTCCGGCGTTCAGGTCTTTCCCCTCAGCCGGTTCCATGCGCTTCGACGCCTCGAAGCCGTAGCGTTGAAAGGCGCGCTCCATCCACGCGGCATCACCATAGACAAGCGCACGATCGCTACCCAAAGATCGAGCCAGGGCCGCCGCCGTCACCACAGGTCCGACGCCTGCCGGGTCACCTGCCGGAATCGCGAGCGGCCGAAGCATTAGGGTTCCTTCATCTTGTAGCCGACGCCACGGACCGTCTCGAGGTTGTTGACGGTGTGGCCGAGCTTCATGCGAAGCCGGCGAACGTGAATGTCGACGGTGCGGCTGCTTCCGTAGTAGTCGACCCCCCAAACGCGCTCGAGGAGCTGTCGGCGGGAGAACACTCGGCCGCGGTTCTGACAAAGAAAGCTCAGGAGCGCGAACTCCTGATGGGTGAGCTGGCGACTCCGGCCGTCGACCGTGACCTCGTGGGCGGCGAGGTCGATGCAGAGCGGCCCCATCTTGATCCGCTCTTGCTGTGCAAAGTCGCTGCGGCTCCACTCGACGCGACGAATCCGGGTGTAGAGCTCCGCGGGGACATACGGCATCAGGGCAAAATCATCGAAGCCGTCGCCTGCATCGAGACGCGTAACCGCGTTGACGGTCACCCCGATGATGACCGGCACCTCTTGAAGCGGCTCGGCCGCTCGGACCCGAACCAGCGCGGCGCGGCCGGCATCACCCTCATCGCCCGCTTCGATGAGAACCACGGTGGGCGGGTTTTGGACTAGCTCCTCGGTGTCCAAGCGATCCCAAAGGTTGGCGGTTTGGACCTCGCAGCCCAGCTCGTGCAGGCAAGCCACCGCGCTCCCCTCGCGCTCTTCGAGGCCCTCACGACCGATGACGAGAATCCACACGGGCCGTACCTACCCTGGTCGCCTCCGCGGGGCCAGCCGGAGATGCGACTTTGCCTGCGATCCCGGCTATCATGGGCGGCGCACCAACGGGACCACGTGGCTACGAAGTACTGGAAAGTCGAAATCAGCGAGCTCGGTGGATCGGAGCCGCTGTTCCTAGGGACCGTTCAGGCGCCAACCTGGCCGGGTGCGCTGCAGCAAGGCCGCGCCATGATCGGCGAGTCGGGTGGGGTCCCTGCCGGCGCAAGCTGCAACGTGAACCCCAACGGGACCGTCACCATCCAAGACGCCCGCCAACGCCGCCGCTATCAGGTCCTTCCAGCCGAAGCGCCGAGCGTGACACCAGCAGTCGCGGATGCTGCAACCTCCACAACGAGTCGACCTCGCCCGGGCTCCGGCGATCCGATTCCATTGCAGCCGAAGGCGGCCTTCGACCCCTCGCCGAAGCCGCCTGCGCAGGCCGTGCCCGAGCCCACCCGCGTTCGGCGAGCCAGCGCGCCTCAGCCGACCAGCCCACCACCGGCAACGGTCGAGAGCAAGCTGATCCTCTTGGCCTCCAGGGACGAGAACCCCACGAGCTCGAGTCCCATTCATTTCCGTGAGCGAATGTTTGCCATACCGGTACCCTTTCAAACCGGGACGGGTGAGAAGCTCGCCACCAAGCTGCTCCGTGACGTGCAAAACGAGCTCGCCCGGGAGCGAGGCGCGAAGTTCGTGCGGATCGAGCTTTTCGATCACATTTGGAAACGCGAGCCGGATCGCGCTCCGGTCGTGCGCGTGGAGTGGAAGGATTGGAACGAGAGCATCGACATCGAGTTCCCGCTCGAGGACGAAACCCGCCATTCCGAGGCGCCGAGGGTCAGTAGCGTGGCCCCGCCCCCGACCGAAGACCGACTCGCGGCCGCGTTTGAAGCCTGCCATGACCTTCTGTTCATGAAGAACCGCGCCGAGGCCTTGGAGTTTGCGGTGCATCTTCTCGAAGAGCTGGTCCCCTCGGAGGCCACCGCGGCATTCCTCCTCGACATCAACACCGATCAGTTTCGAGTGGTCGCGGCGCGGGGAACGGGCGCGAAAGCGAGACATGGGCAGGGGCTTCCGTCCGCCTCCGGTTTGCTCGCCGCGGCAAGCGAGCTCGGAGAGCACGCCGTACTCGTGCTTGCCGACGCCGCCGCCGACCCACGCTTCAACGAAACCATCGACGGCATCCCCGGCCTCGACGTCCGCGCCCTCTTGTACCGCCCGCTCGTCCACCGCGGCCGCATGTTCGGCGTCCTCCAACTCGCCAACGGCTCCGTCCGCGGCATGTTCACCGAGGCGGACTGCGAAGTCGTAGACTATGTCACACAACAACTGAGCGCCTTCGTAGCCCGAGGCGCCTCGCTCCCCAAAGCCCAAGCCGTCACCGAAACCCGCTAACCCGCCATCTACGCAACCGGAGAACGGCTCGCGACGGGCAGCACAGGGATTGGGTCGAGCCTAGCCGTCGGTTGTCTTAAGGATTAGGGGGCGAGTGGGTCCCAATCCCGAGCACGCCCGTCGCGAGCCGTGTTCCGATCGCAGGGTGACGGTTGCGCGGTGACGGTTCTTTGCGTGCTCCGTTTCGTCAATCGGTTGCGTCAGTCTCCGCGAGCATCGCCTTCACCCGCTCTTCCAGTGCCGCAGCGTCCCCCTTTTCAAACCCCTCGTGAACATACCGAACCATCCCGTCCCTTCCGATGAAGTACGACGTAGGCATCGTTTCGGGCTCGTATCTGTTCGCGACGACCAGCTTCCGATCGTGAACGATGCGGAAGCTCACCGGGGTGCCTTTCAAGAACTTGTTCATCTTCTTCGGGCTGCTGTCGATGTTGACCCCGACGATCACCAGCCCCTGCGCGGCGTACTTCTTGTGCAGTGCCTCGAGCACCGGCATTTCGTGCTTGCAAGGCCCGCACCACGAAGCCCAAAAATCAACGAGCACGACCTTCCCTTTGAGCGCGGCCAACTCGACCTTTTCCCCCGTCTGATCGGGCATGTCGATCGCGGGCGGCGCATCACCCGGTCTGAGCGCAAGCGCGCTGGACGCGATCAGCAGCGTCGCCGCTAGAGCGCTAAGCAGCATCTTCATCGGGCTACGACGCGACGGCCGGCATGGCGATTCACCGATCGAGCTCTTCTCGCACGTACGCGCCCAATTGGTCGGGCGAAAAGATGTAGCGACGATCGTTGACGTAGATTGACGGGGTCGAATCGACGCCCACCGCGTGCCCCTCGGCGATGTCCGCCTCGATCTTCTTCTCGGTCACTTTGGACTGCATATCGGCCTTGAACCGCTTCAGGTCGAGCCCGAGCTGCTTGGCATAGTCGTCGAGGTTCGCGGTCTGCAGGTCTTCTTGATTCTTGAACAGCAGGTCGTGCATTTCCCAGAACTTCCCCTGCTTCTCCGCCGCGATGGTCGCTTTGGAAGCGTCCCGCGCCTTCGGGTGGCCCGGCAGTGGATACTGCTTGAACACCAGCTTCACCTTGCCGTTGGACTCTTCGACGATCTTCTTGAGGTACGGCGCCGTCATCTTGCAGTGCGGACACTGAAAATCGCTGAACTCGTAGAGCGTGACTTCGGCCATCGGGGAGCCCCAGAGCGGCGAGTCGTGTGCCGTGAGCTTCTCGACCTTGGTTTCGTCGCCGTAGCGAATGCGATAAATGTTGCGCAGCTCGTCGCGCGAGTAGCCGTCGTTCACCAGACGGGCGATGTAGCGGGCTGCCGGCACGCACTTCTTGCAATCGCGATTCTCGGAAATGCAACGGGCCACGCTCACCGGCTCTCCGCAAGGCGACAGGAGCTCGTTGACCATGTCGATCCAGATGCCCTCGGTGAACTCGTCGAGCGCACTCGTATCAACCTGCGGCAAGCTACGAATTGGCTCTTTCGAAGCGCCAGGCGCGGGCTTGACCGTCGGGGGCCCATCTTTGGGGCCACTGTCGGCTTCGGTCGAGCGCTCGCAGCCGAGCAACACGAAAACCAGCGAAACGCACAGTACGATGGAGCGCATCAGGAAGCGGACCTTAGCAGAGAATTCGGGACAATGCCCCGATCTCACGACTCGCTGTAGGTGGTGAGCTGCGCCCGAACGATGTCCTCGTTGATTCCTGTTCGGATGTACTCCTTGAGACAATCCGCAATCGTCACCATGAGGTCATCCAATCCGTTCTCTTCGATTAGCCTGGACAGCAGGGCCCGGGACTCGCGACTGTCTTCGTCCCGCAAGAACTTCCGGACTTCCTCGATCGTGATTCCGCCCTGGAAGTCGATGTAAGCGTTTTCCATGAGGTAACGCGCAAGCTCGTTCACATGACCCTCCGTCTCGCAGTAATTCGGTCATCTATTAGACACCCGATCGCCCAATCGGCAAGCGATAAAGGCCGGCTGCTGGCCTCAGCCTGCTTTTCTCGACCCCCGGCTCGTGTAATCGTGCGCGGCCATGGACCCGAAGACCCATCTGCAGGCCAATCGCGGCTTGTGCGGCACCTTGCTGGCGCTCGGTGAAGGCTCGGCGCGCGTCGCCTTGGACGCCACGGGTTCCATGGCGGTCGATGCGCAGGGGCTTGTTCACGGCGGCTTCGTCTTCGGCCTCGCCGACTACGCGGCCATGTTGGCGGTGAACGACCCAAACGTGGTCCTAGGTGCGGCCGAAACCCGGTTCCTCAAGCCGGTTCGCGTCGGGGATCGAATGATCGCAAGCGCGCAGACGCTCGATGTAAAGGGCCGCAAGCGCGAGGTGCGTGTCGAAGCGGCCGTGAATTCCGAAAAAGTATTCGAAGGCACGTTTACCTGTTTCGTGCTCGAGCGACACGTGCTCGAGGGAGTCGGGAGCAAGTGATGGCAGACGACGGCGGCGCGATCATCGGGCGGATTCTCGCATCTCGGGGGGTGAAGCAGTTGTTCACCCTGTGCGGTGGGCACATTTCACCCATTCTCGTTGGCGCGGACGCCCATGGTATCCAAGTGGTCGATGTTCGCGACGAGGTCAGCGCCGTCTTCGCGGCCGACGCGGTCGCGCGCATGACGGGCGTCCCCGGAGTCGCTGCGGTGACCGCCGGCCCGGGCGTGACCAACACGATCACCGCCGTGAAGAACGCCCAACTGGCGCAGTCTCCGCTCCTGATCTTCGGTGGCGCGGCCGCGACCTTGCTCAAGGGGCGCGGCGCACTTCAAGACATCGACCAAATTTCGGTGATGGAGTCGATCACGAAGTGGGCCGTGTCGATCAAGAAGGTCCACAGCATCGGACCCACGGTTGAAAAGGCCCTGGATTTGGCGCAGGAAGGCGTACCAGGTCCCGTCTTCATCGAGGTTCCGATCGACGTGCTCTACCCCGAAGAGATGGTTCGGGAGATGTTCATGAGCGAGAGCGGGGTCAAGGACGCCAAGAATCTCGGCTCCAAGGCCCTCGAGCTCTACATGCGCGGCCATCTTTACCGTCAGTTCAATCAGCCGCACGTGAGCATCATCCCTCCGTCGCGCGAATCTCTTCCTCCGAAGCCAAGCAACAAGAGCCCGCACGTCCAGAAAGTCGCATCGCTTCTTCGCAAGGCAGAGCGGCCGGCCCTCGTTATCGGAAGTCAGGCCCTCGTCAACTGCCGCGATCCCAAGCCGATCGCGGACGCGGTCAAGGCCCTGGGCATACCGACCTGGCTTGCAGGCATGGCTCGCGGCCTACTGGGACGGCACAGCGACATCCAGCTCCGGCACAAGCGAACCGCCGCGCTCAAAGAAGCGGATTTGGTGGTCGTCGCGGGGTTTCCGTTCGATTTTCGGATGGGCTATGGACGAAGCATTTCGAGCCGGGCGACCTTGGTTGCGGCGAACCTCAGCTCGAGCGAGATGCGCAAGAACCGTCGACCCGAGATTCCGGTGCACATGCACGCCGGTGAATTCCTCCGCGCGCTTGCGGACGCGGCTGGCGGAGGCCTCGGCCCTTGGACCGATTGGTTCGATACGCTGAGGGCACGCGAGGCCGCGCGCGACGAAGAAATCAGCCAACAAGCGGAAACGCCCGCCGAGCTCGTCAACCCGCTGCACCTTTTTCAGCGCATCGAACAGAAGATGGCCGACGACGCGGTGCTCGTCGTCGACGGCGGCGATTTCGTCGCGACCGCGTCCTACATTCTGCGCCCGCGCAAGCCTTTGTCCTGGCTCGACCCCGGGGTCTTCGGAACCCTCGGCGTCGGCGGTGGCTTTGCGGTTGGGGCTTCCCTGGTGCGCCCCGGCAAGGAGGTCTGGCTGATCTACGGCGACGGCTCCTGCGCCTACAGTCTCGCGGAGATGGACACCTGCACGCGGCACGGGCTCGCCCCGATCGCTGTCATCGGCACCGACGGTTCCTGGGCTCAGATCGCCCGCGAGCAGGTTCCCATGCTCGGCACCGACATCGGCACGGTGCTCCGCCGAACGCCTTACCATGAGGTCGGTCAAGGCTACGGCGCAGTCGGCCTTCTCTTGGACGACCCGGCGCGGGTCGACCAGACGCTGGACGAAGCCAAGGCGCTCGCTGCAGCCGGAAAACCGGTGGTAATCAACGTACACATCGCGGCCACCGACTTTCGCAAGGGCTCCATTTCGGTCTAGCCGCGATGGCCAAGTGGCATCAACGTCGAACGGCTCACCGCCGGCTACGGGATCAGGTCGGCCTCTGGTACCACCCGCAGTACAAAGTCGACGTCCTCGTCGAGACCGCACGGGTTCCCGGCATCGAGGTCGCGCGCGGCGAGAAGATCCTCGGCTCGCTCGGCGCCGAAGGCCTCATCCGGCCCAAGCAGGTTCGTCCAGCGCCCCTGGTGGCCCTGTCTGAGCTGGCGCAGGCCCACAGCGAGGCGTACCTCGACCGAACCGCGCGCCCCGAAAACCTCGGGCGCATTTTCGGGCTCGAGGCGCATGACATCGACGTGGACCCGGTCCTCATTGCGCAGCGACGCCAAGTTGGGGCTACGGTCGAGGCGGCCCGCTGGACGATCCGGCGCAACGACCGGGTGGCCTTCAACCTCGGCGGCGGCTTTCACCACGCCGAGCCGGAGTCTGGCTCTGGCTTCTGTGTTTACAACGACATTGCGGTCGCGATCGCTTCGCTTCGGGCCGACGGGTTCGACGAGCCCATCGCGATCGTCGACCTGGACTACCACCAAGGCAACGGAAACATCGTCACGTATGAAGACGACGAGACCGTCTTCACCTACTCGATTCACGGCTCGGTTTGGAGCCACGTGGAAGCGGCCGCAGACGAGCAATTTCTTCTCCCGTCCAAAGTCGATGACGAGACCTACCTCCAAAAGCTCCGCGAATCTCTGCCCGGATCACTCGAACGAATCAGACCTGGCCTGATCTTCTACATTGCCGGAACCGACGTGCTTCAGGGCGACCACCTCGGTGACTTCATGCTCACGCGGCAGGGCGTGCTCGAACGCGATCGTTTCGTGATCGAGCTCGCGCGCAAGCACGAATGCCCCACCGTCGTTACCCTCGGCGGCGGCTACAGCGAGGACGCCTGGCGAGCTTCGACCGACTTCATCCGCTGGCTCTTGATCGACGAGGCGAGGGTCAGCGAAGAACCGTCCCAAAGCATTTACGAGCAATACGCACAAATCGCGAAGGAGCTCGACCCGTACGAGCTACAGCGTCCGAGCGGCGACTGGCAGCTCACCGAGGCCGACCTGATGGGAGACCTTGCCGGTCCTCGATACAAGTCGACACGGCTTCTCGACTTCTACTCCCGGCACGGCATCGAGTTTGCGCTCGAGAAATACGGGCTGGCCGACCAGGTCCGAAAGCTCGGATTCACCGACTTGGAACTGAAGGTCGACCCGGCCGACCCCGAGCGGCAGCATCTCACGCTGCACGCGCGCAAAGGCGGCGAGCAGCACCTGCTCGTCGATCAGGTCTTGCGCCGTGTGACCCGTCCCGCCCCGGCGGGTCTCGATCCGCCCGACGAGCTCCGCTTGCTGTACATCGAGTGGATGATGCTCCAAAACCCCGCAGCCAGCTTCTCGCTGCGCCAGCCACAATGGCCTGGTCAGGACCATCCGGGCCTCGGCATCGGCGAAGAAGCGATGCACATGCTCTTCCAAAGCGCGCAGCGCCTCGAGCTCGATGCGCTCGCACACCACCCGTCGCGCTACCACATCGCCTTCATCGGTGGCGGCCAGTCGTTTTTTCTCGACCCGGAGATCCAGGGCCGCTTCGAAGCGATTCGCCAGGTGCTCGCGCCGATGGATCTCTCCGAAGCCGCCTGGAAAATGGAACGAGGGGAGGTCTGCTGGTCCGACGGCGAGCCGGTCGAATGGATCCCCGAGGACATGGTCATCCCGGCAAGCGAGCGCCTGTTCGCCTATCTAGGCTCGGTCCACTACCAGCAACCGCGCGCCGCAGCCCTCGAGCGCGCCCGGGAACGCGGCATCGTCCTCGAGCCTACTCTTCGCAAGACGTAGCGGCCGGCTCCCCTGCGAAGCGAGCCGCGGTCCAGTCGAGCATGAGCGTCATGTTCTGCTGCGTCGAATCGTTGTGGCCGAAGCCGGGGAAGACCTGATAGTCGATCTCGTCGCCAATTGCGCAAAGGCGCTTGGCGAGCACGTTCGTGAGCAGAATGGGCACCACCGTGTCCGCCTCGCCTTGGATGAGCAGGATCGGCACCCCAGTGATCACGTTGCCCGGCGAGTTCTCGTCGAGACGCAGCGACCAGTCGGGGAGATCGACCGGGCTCGTCGTGAAGCCAGCGTTGAGGAAGTCCTTGGCCACCTCGCCGACCTCTGCACCGCAGGCTTCCTCCCCGAGGAGTGCGTCGATCGCGGCCAGGGCTTCGGGGGTGTAGAGATCTTCAATCGAAAGCTCCGCGTAGGCAGCCTCGAACCCAATCGTGAGCTGCCAGATGAACCCTCGGGCGCCCGGCAAGAAGGCACCCGAGCCGATGATCGCCTGAAACTCGCTGGCCGGCGCTGCACTGATGACGCCGAGCACCTGGAGCTCGGGCGCCCAGGTGGATGCGATTTCACCGGCGAAGAGCGCGGAGTGGCCGCCTTGCGAACGGCCCCAAATCACCACTCGACTCCCTGCGCCTGCGCCTTCGACTTGCTGCGCCGCCTTGATGATGTCGAGCGCGCCGCGCCCTTCGCTTGCACCGACCAAGTACGGATGGATGCCGGGCGTTCCCAATCCCTCGAAATCCGTCGAGACGCCGACGTAGCCCGCCGCGACCAACTCGGGAGCAATGTCGTAGAAGTCGTGGAACCCGCTGCGATAGCCTTTGGAAGGCGTGCAGGGATCGGAAACACCCTTGGTGCCGTGCGACCAGGTCACCACGTCATAGCCAGCCTCCGGCGCGGGCCCGGCCGGCGCGGCCACCATCCCGGACACCGCAATCGCCGTACCGTCGACTGCAGTCGAGACGTAGAGAACACGCCAGGCCTTGCTGCCTTCGGAAAACGGCTCGATCTCTTCGGCGCGGATCAAGGTACCCGGCACTTCGGAGGGAAGCGGATCGGGCGGCAGGTAGAACGCGTCGCCGCCCGGCGTCCCAGACGTACCCGAGCTGCTGCTACAGGCGCACAGAGAGAAAACGAGCGAGGCCAAAGCCAACCAGCGAAAGAAGACATGCATGGCGGACGAGTATCCCCGCAAGACCGTGGCCGTCAATTGCAATGACGCGAGTGGGCATTAAAACAGCACGGCGCCCCGCAATGCGAGGCGCCGTGGCTAGAGGGTTCGTAAGCCGAGTTTTGTAGACCGCGCTCGTCGCCGAGACGCGGCTCGTGATCATTCTTCTGGGACCGATGTCGCCATCGGCCTCGAGCGACGCTACCCGGAGACTCGGGCGGACCGCCCTCGACGCCTCCCTATTTCGTCTTGCTTCAGATGGGGTTTGCCGTGCGACCGACGTTACCGCCGGCCCGGTGAGCTCTTACCTCACCCTTTCACCCTTGCCGCGCGGCCTTTCGACGGCGAGGCGGTTTGCTTTCTGTGGCACTTTCCTCGGGGTCACCCCCACCAGGCGTTACCTGGCATCCTGTCCTTCGAAGCTCGGACTTTCCTCCCGTGTGCGAATGCACACCAGCGATCACGTGAACCTGTCTAACCGACCTAGCGTAAGGCTGGTCAAAGGCGCTTGCAACTACGCCGATGGAGGGGCCGCCGAGGCGGGCGAAGATTCGGGAAGCGGGTGCTGCACGACGTCGATGAGGATGTAGCTCAGCGCGAGGAGCACGGCGACGGTCTCCCAGATGTACTGCTCGTCGTACCAGCCTATGAAGAACTGCAGGATCAGCCCCGTGATCGTCATCAAGATGAGCGCAACCGAATAGCGGAGCCGTTCGATCGCGAGCGGAGCCATCAGGATCACGAAGCTATAGTAATAACAAGTCAGCTCGAAGAATCCGATGATGAGAATCGTGCTCCCGGCGAGCACCGCCCAAGGCGCGAGCCGGCGGCCAGCAAGCGCGAGCAAGCCGAACATCCCGAGTAGGAGCAGCCCGTGAAGCCAGCGCCTGTCGTGCTTGGTCTCCTTGCGAGCTTGTTTCCATTTGGCCCAAGGGTCTTCGAGGCTCTGGTCCTTGGTGAAACGGCCCACCGTGCTGGGCTTGTACGAGAGAATGGTCGGGAGCCCCATGTGGTTGGTGAGCGGCGTATCGCGGTGCTTGAAGGTGTTGGTGAGAAACTGGGGGTGCGCGTCGAACCCGTTGACGGCAATGCTTGCCGAGCAAAGCACCGCCAGGCCCAAAACGCCCCCGATGATGAACCGCTTGTCGCTCGCATCGAGCCAGGGGCGTTGGATCTTCTTTCGGCGGACGAAGCGATCGACCACACTGGCGATTGGACCGCCAGCGAGGGCCGCGGGAAACAGTCGCAAGAGCGCGCTCCACGATAGTGTGAAACCAGACAGCAGCGGGTAGCCACGCTTCAAGAGCGTCACGGCAGCGACCGCCATGAACAGCCACGGCACACGCGCAAAGCTTCCGCCAGTCCAGAAGTAAGCCCAGGGGTAACCCGTCCCCCAGACCAGCACCGAGAGTGCGGTCGCCCGCAGACCGAACGCCCAAAGAATCATCAGAAAGGCACCGGCGTAGAGCGCCAGGTCGATCATGGTGTAGCGTAGAATCCGCTTACGGAACGTCTTGAGCTCACTCGGTTCGACCCGATCGGACGAGACCCTGGGAAGCTGCTCCTGCCAGCCAATGTTCGTGAGAAATGCGGCTACCATGTTGGAGATCGGGCTCGCGTTATAGCCGTGGTCCATCAACATGTCTTTCCACCAGCCCGACCCCATGACCGTCCGGAAGGCGCGGGTATCGTGGCGAAACGCCTCCCAGCGCTCGGGCGAGAAGTGCTCCGCACAGGTCTTCTGGTAGCGAAGGGCGTCGTCTTTGCTGATGTAGTGCAGGCGGTTGTCGACCAGATCGCGAATCTTTCGCTTTCCGAGGTCCGCTTCGCCGCGTTCCTGGTAGTCGGCGGCGAGCACGCATTGGTAGAGCCGCTCGTACTCGTTCTCTTCGTAGTACTTGGAGCCGACGTAGTAGTGAAACGTATCCCAGTAGTGGACAATTCTCGAGGTGTGGAACACGCCGAAGTTCACCCAGGCGGTCGCACTCGCGAGAATTACCCACAGAAGCGCGCCGCGCTCCAGCCACTGGCGGGCCTCCCGGCTCTGGCGGACCATCCAAATCCCGCGCGCGGCCCAGACGAGCACCAAGGCGCCCAGCGCGTAGGCTCCCCAGTCGGCAAACCAGGGTGCGAGCCTTGCGCCGTACAGCCGGTAGCCTGAAACCGCCAGCATGCCGATCGAGAGCGCCGAGGCGACCCAGAGCGCCTTCTTGTTTTCTTCGATGCGAAAGAGCGCAATGAAGAACAGCAAGCCGAGCACCGCGACCGCCAAGCGATAGCGATGATCGCGCTTCTCGACGATTTTCTTCCACCACCAGCTCGACGTTTGTTTTACTTGGACGGCAGGCGGCCACGCGGAGGGTGTCTCACAAAAGGCGAGCACTTCGCTTACGCTGTAAAAGGTGTCGCCACCCTGTGCGCGGATGCGAAGGTACCGGCCCTGACCGTTGAGGCCCCGGCTGCCGCGCCGTCGCATCCCTTGACCGGAGGCAGGGTCCGCCACCCAGAGCGGAGTGAACGTGCGTCGGTCATCGGACAACTCGACGACGTAGTCGTCATTGTTGTCGCCCTGAAGGTCGAACGCCGTCACGCCGGTGATCGCGCCGAGGTCATACATGACGTAGCTGTTGGTGTCGGCCAAGACCGAGGTCAGCTCGCTCTGCCAGGGGTCGCCCTCCGCCGCGACGAAGCCGTCGGTGAGCCGCTCTGCGTGTGTGACGCCGGGTCTGGCAAGGGGCGACTTACCCGCGAGGAGGTTGCCAGAGGGGCAGGCTACGTCCTGTGCCGCCGCCGGCGCAGCGCTGAAGAGGAAAAGCAGAGAAAGAACGACGATTCGATTCACGACCGCGCGCACCGTACGCAACGGAGTCGCGTATGACAAGTGCCCGGCCACCTACTCGAAGGACCTGAGATCGACCTTGAAAATGCGGAACGGAGGAACCGGTTCAAGGCCCGTCAGAACCTTCGTGATGTCGCTGTAGATCGCGTAAAGCGCCCCTTCGGCGACGCGGACGGTGGAGGTGCCGGGCACCGAAACCTCCCGTGTGGGCGGCTCCACCAACAAGGCAGCAGTGGCCCAGTTATCCTCGCTGCGGAGCCGGGCCACATTGCCGGCGCCGACCATGGCGATGTACAGGTCGCCCTCGAGGAAGCTCATACCGTCGGCGAAACCTTCGAGCTCCGGTGTGGTAACGATGCCCACGATGTTGGCCGGGTCCTCGCGCGCAATGCGAAGAAGCCGAGGCGGCGTCCCCGTGCTGGTCTTCGAGACGATCACGTAGGCGTCATCCTCCGCCACCGCGATGCCGTTCCCACCGAAGATCCCACTCCCCGCAGGGCTGAGCAGCGGGTCATCGGCCCAGATCTCGACCGTGCCCGCGTCGGCGTCGGCGCGATAGACGCGCGGGTTTTCCGAATCACTGATGTACGCCAGCCCTTCACGATCGACCGCGATGTCGTTGCACGTCGAGCCGGCTTCGACATCGGCGAGATTCAAGGCGAGCTCACGCTCCCGGCTCTCCAAATCGAATACCCAAATCTCTTGGGTCTCGTCGGCGAGACGTTGTGCGCACACCCACAGACGCCGCGCGGTGTCATCGACGATGGTCCCCAAAGACCGCCAATCCTCACCGGTGGGCGCCGCGAAAAAGATGCTTTCGGTTCCGTCGGCCTGGACTCGAGTGATGTCACCCTTGGTCGCGCTGCTGACATAGAAGCTACGGCTCGTGGGGTCGAACGACCCGCTCTCCGGGACGAGCGTTTGGTCCGAGAGCAGGTACTCGTCTTTCAGGGGCTCGTCGGATTCAGTCGAGTCGGCACATCCAATACATCCCACCACCAGGCCGACTAGAATCGGCGCCCAAGAGCTCTGTGTTACAACCACCTTGCACCTCTTTCGCTGCGCGCGAACCTAGCAGACGGGTGCACGCCGGATCCAGACCCTAGATCGCCCAGAGCTCCCCACCCTAGACTTCTTTGCCAGTCGGCCTTACTCATGGATTATGCGGTCGCAGAAATCCGACGATTTGGTGTTCGTCTATGGCAAATCAGACGATGGCAAGAGCTACGATGTCCTTCGTCAGCGAGGGGAAGCCATCGAGGCAGGGCGGGTTCGTCCGCTTGATGAAGGCAAGCCCATTCATGGCGAGGTGGTTCGCCTGAAGGCACGCCAGGACTCGCCCATGCTATTCGACGTCGAGGTTCACCACGACACACGCGCGTCGACCGGTGGCCCCGCGAAGGTCGCAAGCGACCAGTATCGCCGGGGCTGGGAATCGATCTGGGCCAAGGCGCCGAGCAAGCACTCGCTCAATTAAAAAAGGGTGCCGCCAAAAGGCGACACCCTCCCCCCTGCTGCCCTTGGAGTGGCCCTTAGGTCACGTAGTCCTTGAGTCGCTCGACGTCGCGATACTCCTGAAGACGAGCGAGCCCGGCCGTCTCGACCTGGCGAACACGTTCGCGCGTGAGGTTCATGATCTCCCCGACCTCTTCGAGGGTGATGCCCCCACGGTCCGCGACGTCGAGCGCACAGGTATCGGTCATCTCCCAGATCTCGATGTCCGGGAAGTTGAGCTTGATCGACCCGCGCACTGGATGAACATCGATATAGAGGTGGTACTTGCAGGAGACGAAGGGGCACGGCCTCTCCATGTCCTTGCACTCCGAGCGACTTTTCGGCTTCCAGTAGTCGCTTTCGGGATAGAGCTCGCGTCCGCGATTGAGCTCTGCCTTGCTCAGTCTCCGAATCGAGATCGTGCGGGCGCGTGCGCGCGATCGGCGCTTCCTGCGACCGCGGCGCTCCTCGGTTCCGGGTTCGTCGAGCGCGTCCGCAAGTGACTCCGGCTCCTGGTCTGGATTGGTTTCCCTGTCGACAACCTCTGCGCTTGCTGCGTCCTTCATGACACCTCTCCCCCTCAGATCTCTTAGACAGCTGCCCGCGCCATGCGGGCCCGCATCGTCAGACGCCGCTCGATGGCCTCGAGCTTCTGCACGAGCTCCGAACCGAGCTCGCGAACTTCGTTGAGCGCATCGCCGACGCCCACGTCGTCGCCTCCTTCGCGCTGCTGCTCGTGGACGGCGTCTTCGATCGCCTGGTACACGCGCTTGAGTTGCCGCCGCAACGCATCGATGTCGCCACGAACGAAGAGGAACTCCTTTTGGATTTCTTCCATCGTGAACCCCTGCTGCATCAGGCGGCGGATGTGATCGATTTGGCGAACGGCGGTCGCGGGATAGAGGCCCTGTGAGCCGCGGTGCTTGCCCTTGCGGCCGACCCGAACGCTTCGCGGCAGCAGCCCGAGCTGGACGTACTTCCGGAAGGTCGCTTCGGTGAGCCGAGAGCCCCGGGCGGTGAAGGTCTCGACGATCTGCTGGACGCTCATCCCCTCGACGTGCGCCTGCTCGATCGCCTCGAGCTCCTGGTCCGACCAGATCCTGGCCTCCGATTCCCGAGCTGTCCCTTGCTGTCCCCTAGGTAGAGTCATTTGAATAACTTATAGCGAATGTATTCCATTCAAAATAATTAGGTCAACACAAAAATGCACTAACTTATAACTATTTGTAATTATGGAGTTTTTGGTGCTATTAGACCATGGGTGACCGAAATCCTCGCGATCGGCAGATTGTTTATATGTGTCTGAGATCGCATTAAGGGGCGGAAATTGACGGGATCCGCCGAACCCAGTACCTCCCAGCAAGCGCATGGATTCACGGGCGTTTCGACGATTTCGGCGGAACAAGGGGGCTCTGGTCGGCCTGTTCCTTGTCATCGCGGTGACTGCGCTGGGCCTTCTGGGCCCCTGGCTGGCGCCCTACGATCCGGTCGAGCAGTTCACCGACAGCCTTTTGCTTGCAAACGGACTCCCGGCCGGCCCAGGCGTCGAACCGGGCCACTGGCTCGGCGGCGACATACTCGCCCGGGATGAGCTGAGCCGGCTGCTGAGCGGCGCCCGGGTCTCGATGCTCGTCGCCTATCTGGCAACTGCGCTGGCCGTGCTCATCGGGGTCGGCCTCGGCCTGCTATCCGGCTACGTCGGCGGGCGCACCGACACCTATCTCATGCGCCTGGTCGACGTCGTGCTCTCGATGCCCTTTCTCTTGATCGCCATCGTCATGCAGCGCGTCTTTGACGCGCCTGGGATATGGACGATCTGCATCGTGCTGGGAGTTCTTTCCTGGACCACCCTCGCCCGCGTGACCCGGGCCAAGACGATGGAGGCACGCGAGCTCGACTACATCCAAGCTGCCCGGGCCCTCGGCCTACGTCACTTTCGAATCCTCGCGCGGCACGTGCTCCCCAACGTCATCGGTCCGATCATCGCGATCGCGACGATCATGGTCGCACGGATGATTATCGCGGAAAGCGCGCTCTCGTTTCTGAACCTGGGCGTCCGGCCGCCGACGGCAAGTTGGGGTTCGATGCTCAACGAGAGTCAGTCGCTGCTCCTTGGCCTGCCCCGACTCACGGTCTACCCGGCCGTGCTGATCAGCATGGCGGTCTTTGGCTTCAACCTCTTTGGAGAAGGGCTGCGCGATGCGTTCGACCCCAAAGACTGAGCGTTCGCGCCCTGCCCGATGGCTCTCGGTTGGCATCGCCGTTCTGGGCGCCGCGGTGCTCCTCGGCTGGGTCGTCGCCCATTTTCCAAAAGCGCCCATCGGCCCGCGCTATGTCGGCGCCGGGCATCAGTCCCCGCAATCCGGCGGGACGCTCGTCTTTTCGGCCGGCAGCAACATCCACACGCTCGATCCGCACTTCGCGTACGACACCCTTTCGACCGCGGCTTGCCGCCTGCTCTACGATGGCCTGCTCGACTACGACTACGACGGCAACATGATTCCAAGCCTCGCTGCGCAGCTGCCCACGGTATCCGACGCGGGGCGGGCCTTTCGTTTCGAGCTTAGGAACGGCATCAAGTTTCACAACGGCCGCGAGATCACCGCGCACGACATCTCCTGGTCGCTGCACCGCCTGCTCTCGGAGACGACCGGCTCCCCCGGGTACCCGTTCTACAAGTCGATCGTGGGCACGCCTGCCTACCACCGCGGAGAGGCCGAACGCATCGAAGGCATCCGCGTCATCGACGACAAGACGATCGAGTTCCAGCTCGACGAAGCTGACCAGACCTTCCTGAACGCGCTCGCCATGCCCTTCGCCTACCCGCTTCCGAAGGAGCACGTCGAGAAGCTCGAAGCGGCAGAAGGCCCCGATGCGGTCGGACGCCACCCAGTCGGCGCCGGACCCTTTGCGTTCTCGCGTTGGGAGCGAGGCGTGCAGGTCGAGCTCCACCGCTTCGAGGACTACTGGGCTCCGCAGGCCCGCGTCGAACGCATGGTGTTCCTCGAGAATATCTCGCCCGACGTCGCGAGCGCGCGCTTCCGCAACGGCGACCTCGACGTCATTCACCGGCCGAGCAAGGTGAACAGGCTCTTCATTCGCGAGTCCAAGGCCTGGGCTCCCTACCGAGCGGAAGTCCCGAGCCCCTCGGTCTATGCGATCGGGCTCAACTGCGAGCTGCCTCCGTTCGACAACGTCCACGTGCGTCGTGCCGTCGCGTTTGCGATCGACCGCTCGAAGCTCGAGCGCCTCAACCCGGGCGAGGTGCTCGCGGCGAGCCAGGTCTTGCCTCCGATGCTCGCGCCGTACGATCCCGAGCTGCCGACGAGACAGCAGTTCGACCTCGAGCGGGCCAAGGAAGAAATGCGCCTCGCAGGGTTTCCCGACGGCCTGAGCGAACCGATCACGCTCTGGGTGAGAGGCGAAGGGGACGTCCGCGGGGCGCAGCTCTTCCAGCAGGATCTGAAAGAGATTGGAATCGAAATCGATCTCAAGATGGTGTCGTTTGCGACGTACCTGAAGGAAACGGGGAAACCGCGGGTCGCGCAGGCCGCCTTCACGGGCTGGCATCAGGACTTCCCCGATCCGTCGAACTTCATGGACATCCTGTTTCACAGCCGATCGATCCATCCGGTGAACTCCGAGAACCGTTCCTTCTACCGAAACCCGAAGCTCGACGCGATCCTCGACTCGGCGCGCGCCGAAGTCGACCGCGAAAAACGCCTCGCCCTCTACGCAGAGGCAAACGCGATCCTGGCGGAAGACGCACCCTGGGCGTTCCTCTCATACGCGGTCGACATGTTCGCCTGGCAGCCGTATGTGAAGAGCTTCCGGCCGCACCCGGTCTGGCTCAACGAATATCGAAACATCTGGCTCGACCTTCCGAGGAAGCGGGTCAGCCAGGTCATCTACGAAGAGGAGGCGGCGCCATGATGCGGTTCATCGTGCAGCGTGCCTCGTGGGGTGTGCTCGTGGTCATGTCCGTCGTGACTCTGGTCTTCTTCTTGATCTTCGTGGCCGGCGACCCAGCGGTCACCATCCTCGGGCCGCAAGCCAGGGCCGAGCAGATCGCGGACTTCAAGGCCAAGAAGGGCTTGGACCAGCCCGTGCCCGAACAGTTCATGAGCTACCTCGGCCTGATGCCCTGCATCCGCAAGGATTCGCCGAAGTACTTGCGAGCAGATGGCACCCGCGGGTTTTGCGGGATTCTGCAAGGAGATCTCGGCGAGTCCTATTCCCATCACGAGTCGGTGGCCAACGTCATCGGCTACCGCCTCCCGCGCACCCTGCTCCTCGCCTCGCTCGCGGTCTTGTTCGAGCTGGTCATCGGACTGACGGCGGGGATCATCGCCGCGCTTCGGCGCAATCGTTGGTCGGACACCGCGATCATGTTCGCCACCTTCATCGGCATCAGCCTCCCGACGTACGTGACCGGCCCGATCGCACTCTTGCTCTTCGCGTTCCTCTTGGGCTGGTTTCCCTTTGGAGGTTACGGGGTGGACCCCTTGGATCACATCTATCACGCACTGCTGCCCGCACTGATACTCGCGATTGCGGGCGCGGCGACCTATGCGCGGGTCATGCGAGGCGAGCTCATCGAAACGCTGCGACACGACCACGTTCGCACCGCAAAAGCCAAGGGCATGCCCATGAGCCAGGTCGTCCTGAAGCACGCCATCCGCAACGCCCTACTTCCGATCGTGACGCTGATCGGCTTGAGCCTGCCGTTCCTGGTCGGCGGCGCGATCATTACCGAAAAGATCTTCGCCTGGCCCGGGCTCGGGCTGCTGACGATCGAGTCGATCGAATCACTCGATGCGCCGGTGATCATGGCCGTCGTCTTGATGTTTGGCGTCGCGGTTCAAGTTGGGAATCTCTTGGCGGACATTGCCGTGGCGGCGCTCGACCCGCGGATACGGCTTAGCGACTAGCTGTTGTCAGTGACTGGGGGCGGGGCGTGGTGCTGGGCGGGCGATGTAACAAAAACCAAACTTACTTCTTCCCCCTAGCCCTAACCGGAAAGATCTTCCGCCCGCCGTCGTGACGCGGCGCGAGCACCTGCATTGCGTCGAGCTTGATCTTCTTGCGGCGCGCGTTTGGCAGCTTGATGAAGCACACCCCGTCGCCCGTCAGCCCTTCGATCTGACAGAGCCCGAAGGTCGCGTGCTCGATCCAGTCTCCCCGTTCGGGCCGGTGCTCTTCGGGCGCCTCTTCCACGCGCGCGGAAAGCTCGGCGGCCATCGCCCAAGTGGCCCCTGCGCGGCCAGCTTCGGCCCTGGGAACGTCGTGCACCCCGGTCTGCTCCGCCCGCGCGCCTTCGATGTCGGCCCAGAGCTGCAGCCCAGTGGCCTCGTCGTTCGCACGTCGTAGCTCGAGCTCGTCGAAGCACTCGATTCGAAACTCCAACGCGAAGACCGAGCCGTCCACCAGGTGCCCGCCATAGGTGACGTCGCGTCCGTCTTCTCGAAGAGAAACCGTCCCGTGGAGGTGCCAAAACGGTTCACCGTCTCGCTGGGAGAGGTTGCCTTGCAACGAGAGCAGCTCACAGCGCTCGAAACGGTTGGGTTGCACGTAGCGCTGTTCGGCTTGGTCGTATTCGGTCAGCTCGACCCACTCGAACGCTCCGATGGCGCTGATCCACGCGGTTCGAAGCGCGTGCTCGTCCGCCAGCTTTCGAAGCGCGTCCTGCAGTCCACTTCCGCGAAAGATCCGTCCTACGATCTGGCGAGATGCCCGCGTCTCGACGGACGCCGTGCTCTTCGACCCCGTCACGACGCGGCTTGGGTCAAGCGCTCTTCTTTGGCGTCTACCGCGTCGACGAAGAGTTTGAAGTATTCGCCCGCACTGAAAAGCGCCAGGGCTAGGCTGAGGTACAGAAGGACGAGGCCGGCCGCCGCGAAGTCGAACTCAGTCTCGTAGAAGCCGAAATAGATCGTGTACCGCTGGTGCACGATCAGCATGAGGATTGCAACCATCTGCAGCGCGGTCTTATCTTTCCCCGTTCGCATCGCCGCCATCACCACCCCCTCGCTCATTGCAATCGTGCGCAGCGCCGTAATCGCGAGCTCGCGGGCCAGCATGATGATGACCGCGACGACGCCGAGGAACGGCATCCTGCCTAGATAGGTGAGGAAGATCAGGGTCGCCATCACCAGAAGCTTGTCCGCGAGCGGATCGAGGAATTTCCCGAGCACACTGATCTGGCCCCACTTCCGGGCCAGATAACCGTCGATCAGATCGGTGAGCGCGGTGCCGATGTAGAGGATGGTCGCCCAGAAGTTGGCCTTCGGGGTGCCATCCCAGAGCAGCCAGAGCACCCCGGGGATCAGCGCGATCCGAAGCATCGTCAGCAAGTTCGGGAGATTGATCGCGTCCTCCCGGATGGACGGCCGTTTGGGTTTTGCCTCTTCCATGGAGCGCGTTGTACCTCAGGTTGCGGCTCCCGTCCGCTTGCCAAGCAACTCCGCCTTTAGGGTGTATCTAAATCGCGCCATCGCGCCGCAATTGCTTGCATTGGGGTGCGGGGCTCGACAGACTTCCGGCCACCGAGCTTCAGATGCTGGAACTCACTCGGAACGTCGCTGAGCGTGCGCGAACGACGATAGGCGTCACGGCGCAGAACCTCGCGGTGCAGGACGTGATCGCCCTCGCGTTTCACGCCTACCTGTTTTTGCGGGTGTCGATTGCCCCCGACAGTCCTGACGCAACGGTGGCGCGTCGGCTTGCTCTCGCCCTGCTGGTCGTCACCGCCTGCACCCTGGTGCTCAGCCGCGGTGAGGTGATTCGGAGCCAGCGTGCAAGAGCACTCACCTATCGCTTGGGCATTGTCGTGCCGATGGTGCTTTCCTACTTCGAGATGCGGGTCTTGCTCCCGGCGCTTCAGCCCGATCTGATGGATCATCGGCTCTTCGCCATCGACCTCTGGCTGCTGGGCACGACTCCATCGCTCTGGATGCAGGCCTGGAACGTCCGGCCCGTCGTCGAGTGGGTGTCCTTCTTCTACTACACCCACTTCTTCATCCTGATCGTCATGCTCATCCCGGCGCTGTTTTTCGGAAAAGGCCGGCGCCTCCAGGAACTGATGGCAGGCGGCTTGCTCGTCGTGGCCGCGGGACACTTCCTGTACACGCTAGTGCCCGGTGCCGGCCCGTACGCGACGATTCCGTTCGACCAGCCGCTGCACGGCGCGTTTTGGTGGAAGCAGGTCGAGGTCACCGTCGCCATGGCCGGCGCGCAGCTCGACATCTTTCCCTCGCTACACACCGCCTGGCCGGCGTACTTCACGCTCCACGCGTTCGCTCATCGAGACGTACCGCCCTTCCGTTGGCTTTGGCCCATCCTCGGTTTCGTGGCCCTGAACATCATCATCGCAACGATGTTCCTACGTTGGCACTGGTTCATCGACGTCGCGGTCGGTGTACTGCTCGCGTTCGCTGCGCGGGAGTTCGCGCGTGCCGTGGCAGACCGTGAGGAATCGCGCGGCAGTCTCTACGACGCACGACAGCCCGTCTGGGAGCGCCTCTAGTCGCCCTGAGTCGCGCTTTCAGGGGCCCTTTGAGAACCGGCCCGCGTCGCGCAGCAGGTTCTGAGGAACGGCGATCTCCGGCGGCTCATCCCGGTCGCGGATCTTGCGGCGAAGCCACCACACGAATCCGCCCATCATCAGCAGAGGGACCACTGTGAGAAAGATGGTCGTATCGACGAATGCTTGCCGATTCTCCTCGAGGGGAGACGCGCAGGACGGACAGGCGTGAGCCAAGTCAGCGGCCCAAGTCAGGGCCACTGCGGCGAGCGCCACACCCACGCGAGCCAAGCGAATCCACACGCGCATCAGAGGTAGACCTGCCAATAGAGAATCGGCCAAACGCCGACCACGAAGTACCAGAAAATCTGCGCCGGCCAGAACGTGAAGCGATCGAGGTCGTGGTGTGAGAGCTTCCGATACGTGTAGAGCAGGATGATGAACCCGGCGACGACATGGAGCGCGTGAGTCCCAACGAGCAGGTAAAAGTAGCCGCCCAACTGCCCCGAGGTGATAGTCAGCCCTTCCCCGATGAGCGCTACCCATTCTGCACCCTGAAAGAGCACGAAGAAGCCGCCGAGTCCGATCGCGAGCCCCAAGAGCCGCTTCGTGCTCGGAGAGTCTCTTTTGAACGCGCGGTTGGCGAAATAAAGCGCGACGCCGCTGGCGAGGAGCGCTGCGGTGTTGAGGGCCGTCTCTTCGACGGGCAAACGGGGCTGCCCGGGCGGTGGCCAGCCGCCGAGCGCATTGCTCTTCCCGATCACGAAGGCGCTGATGAGGCCGGAGAAGAACATCACCTCCGTCGCAACGAAGATCAGCATGCCCAAGACACCGTTCGGAACGACTGGCTCGCGCCTGGTTGGCACGCCGTAAGGGCGACCTAGTGCGTCATCGGGCATGAGCGAGTCCTACGATCATCAGTGCTCGTTGCTTGGGTGTTCCCCCGCGTGTTCGCCGTGTGCAGCCGCAGCGCCCTCGGCCTTCAGCGCCCTCTCGACTTCGGCCTCAGCCGCGACGTTCTCCCAATTCTGACCCTCGTGCTTCATGACATCGGGAGCAACGCCCGCAAAGAACAGAAGCATGAGCATCAACATCGTGGCGAGCAGGTACGAGATGTACCTCTTTTCGATGTTGAGGTGCATGAAGTTGGCCGCGACCAGATACGCCTTCACCACGGCGATTCCGAACGCCGTCATCAAGGTAATCATCCATGCTTTCAGGAAGCCAAACTCCGCGTGCGGCGCCACAATGGGCCCCAAGATGCTGAGAATGAGGAGCACCAGCAGGATCGCCCAGATCTTCACGTAGAAGGCCTGGCCGTGATCGTCTGCGTGTTCTTGATGTTCAGCCATGATCGTCAATCCTCACTTGGCGATATAGAGCAGCGGGAAGAGGAAAATCCACACGATGTCGACGAAGTGCCAGTAGATGCCGATGAGCTCGACGCGATGAAGCTCTTTGCCCTTCCGCGCATCGTTCGCGATGATCAGCATGATGATGCAGCCCGCGATGACGTGGAGCGCGTGAAGCCCGGCGGCCGTGTAGTAGAAATGCCAGAAGCCGTTGGCCGTGATCGTGTAGCCGTGCTGGATTTCACCCGTCCACTCGACCGCCTTGATACCGAGGAAGAGCAGGCCCCCCGCGCAGGTCCCAAGCAGCCACTTGGCCGCCTTTTTCCCGTCGCCATGCTCGGCCGCGTAGTGCGCGAGCACGGCGAAGAGCGATGAGGTCAGCAGCACGAAGGTGTTGAGGCCGCCAAACCACGTGTTCGTATGGGAGGCGTATTCGGCCCACTCGGGGTGGCCCAGCCGGTGCATGACATAGGAGGCGAGCAAGCCTCCGAAAATCACGATCTCCGAGCCGACGACCCACCAAACGGCAAGCTTGCCGGTTGGAATGCCCGTGGCGCTTCTGGTCGTTGCTATCGGTCTCGTAATGCTCATGGGTGCCTCGTCATTCGGCGGGGGCTGTGTCCGGTGGGACGTCTTGCGGCCAGTAGTCGTCCTCGCGACCCGGCACGCTGTACTCGTAGGGGCCGCGGTAGCAGTTCGGGAGCTCGGGCCAGTTGCCGTGCGGCGGCGGTGAATCCGCCGTCCACTCGAGCGTGTTCGCCTTCCAAGGATTCTTGCCCGCAGGCTTGCCCTTGAAGAGGCTGTACGCGAAGTTGAACAGGAAGATGACCTGGAAGACGAGCATGACGAGCAAGGCGCTCGTCGCGATCACCCGAAGGTCCTGCATGCCCGCAAGGTCGGGGAAGTTCTGGAAGTTGTAGATTCGCCGATGCTGACCGGCGGCACCCAGAATGAAGAGCGGGATGAAGATGAAGTTGAAAGCAATGATCGTGCCCCAGAAGTGAATCTTGCCGAGCTTCTCGTCCATCATCCGGCCAAACATCTTTGGAAACCAGTACGTGATTCCCGCGAAGAACCCGATGATCGCAATCGGGAAGAACGTGTAGTGGAAGTGAGCGAGCACGAAATACGTGTCGTGGAAGTAGATGTCCGAGCCGCTCGCACCGAGGAAGATGCCGGTGATGCCACCGATGAGGAACTCGGCGATGAACGACAAGGCCCAGAGCATCGGCGTGGTCAGCCGGATCGATCCGCCGTAAAGGGTGGCGATGTAGAGGAAGAGCATCTCCGCGATCGGCACGGAGATGATGAGGGTGGTGATGGTGAAGACGTTCGCCATGCGCGGGTCGATCCCGGCGACGAACTGGTGGTGTGCCCACACGAAGAAGCTGATGATCCCGGTCGCGAATGCCGTGTAGAGGATCAACTTGTAGTTGAAGAGCTTCTTGCGGGCGAACGTGCAGATGATCTCGGCAACGATACCCATCGCGGGCAAGAGCACCACGTACACCTCGGGATGGCCGAAGAACCAGAAGAGATGCTGCCAGAGAATCGGGTCCCCGCCACGGTCTGGGTCGAAGTAGCCGGTGCCTACCACTTGATCCATGAAGAGCATGACCGCGCCCGCGATCAGCGGACCGACCGACGCCATGAAGAGGATGCTCGCGATGACGATCATCCACAGGACCATCGGGATGTCGTGCATCTTCATGCCGGGTGCACGCGCATTCATCAGGGTCGTGATGAAATTGATACCACCAAGCAGGAAGGCAACGAACTCGAGCGCAACGGCAACTAGCCAGAAGGTCGCGCCCAGCGGGGTGAGGTTGTATTCCGCACTCGCGGAAAGCGGCGGATAGGCAGTCCATGCGCCGCCGAACCCGCCGCCCGGAACGAAAAAGGAGACGACGAGAATAATCGCGCTGATCAGGAAGATTTGATACGAGAGCCGATTGATGCGCGGGAACACCATGTCATCCGCGCCGATCATCAGCGGGATCAGGTAGTTGCCGAAGGCTGCGATCAGCATGGGCATGGCGACCCAGAAGATCATGATCGTCCCATGGTTGGTGACCAAGGAGTTGTACTCGCCCTGTGAGACTACGCCGTAGCCGGGGACGCTTTCGCCTGGGAACGCCAGCTGCATGCGGAACGCGTACGACATGTAGCCGCCGATTAGCGCCATCACGATGCCTGTGAACATGTACTGCATCGCGATCATCTTATGATCGGTCGAGAAGATGTACTTGCTTAGGAAACTCTGCGCGTGGTGCCCGTGGGCTGCGTCGTGCGCATCCGCGCCGTGTGTGTCTGCCGTGCCTGCTTCAGCCATGACTCTTCCATTCAGCGGGAAGCAAGCTTGCCCGCGCTGCCCTGCGACATCCAAGCCGCGTGTTCTTCGGGTGTTTCGACGATGATGCGCGCGCCCATGATGCCGTGCCCTATCCCGCACATCTCGGCGCATTGGATGTCGTACTCGCCAGCCTGGGTGGGCTTGAACCAGCCCTTCATGACCCGGCCCGGGATTGCGTCCTGCTTCAAACGGAACACGGGGACCGAAAAGTCGTGGAGAACGTCCTTGGAAAGAAGCTCGTAGTGATAGGTCGTGCCCTCTTGGACGTGCATCTCGTTGAAGGTGTTGATGTCGTCTTCGGTGTCGAGCTCGTTATCGGGCCCGGGATGGACGAAGTTCCACGCCCATTGCTGTGACACGATTCGAACGGTGCTGTCCGCCTCGGGCAGGCGCTGCTTGATGTCGTACCAAACCATGATCGCCATGAAGACGATGACCACATCACAAAGGATGATCGCCGCGTGCGGATAGGTGATCCATCGCTTGAGATCCTTTTCTTCGCCCGTGACGTACTGCGCTCGCTGCCCGTCTCTCTCCCGAAAGCGAAAGATCAGGAAGAAGAACGCCGCATAGGCGAGCAGCGCCCAAAAACCGACGAACACGGCGACGAGCGCGATGAGTGCGTCGATATCTCCCGCGAACGACGAGCCGACCGGCACGAACGAACCGATGAGGTAGTCGCCGAGCGGCGCGAAGATACCTTTGATGAAATCGTAAATTCCTTGAATCATTCGATCCTCTACACCCTCAATTCAGAACGAAAGCGAACACGACCCCGATGTAGATCACCGCGCCGATCATCGTCCACTTCCACCAAAAATACGCCTCGTTGTCGGGATCCCGTGTCTTACCAGCCATCTTTCAAACCCTCGTAGCTTACTCGGATAGGGTGCCAATGTACGCGATGACGTCCTTCATCGCTTGCTCGGTGGGAAGCGTCATGGAGAACGGGCGCATCTTGGCCCCCATCGCGTCGTCCGGCTGGGTGCCCCGCACCCCAGCCTTGAAGTTCTGCAGCTGCGTCAGCAGGTACCAGTCGCTCGCGCCCGCCAATGAAGGACCAAACTCGTCCAGATTGCCCCGCGCGTTGGCTCCGTGGCACTGCACACAGGCGGCGAAGTAGATCTTCCCGGTTTCCGGATTACCGCCCTCGAGGGTAGGCGCCGGATGAGTCGCTTCCATGGAAGCGACGTAGTTGGAGACCAAGTCGACTTTCTGATCCGTATCGAGCGCGCGCGCCATCGGCTCCATGCGCTTCCCTCCGTCATCGTTCGGGTGAAAGCCACGGTAGCCTTTCTTGAATCCGCGGAGTTGCCTCTTCACATACCAGCGTTCGAGGCCCGCGATGGAAGGTGCGCCGACCTCCGGATTGCCCTCGCCCTTCGCGCCGTGACACTGGACGCAGCCATCGTAGAGATCTTCGCTGTATTTGAGACTGGCCGTGTCCGGGCTGGGCGCGTTGCAAGCCGTCAGTAGAACCGACAGCGTCGACACGAGGGCCATCACCGTAGCGGCGCGTGATTTGCTCATCATCCGCCCTCTCCTAGTGACTTGAGGTAGGCAACCAAAGCCGCGACTTCCTGCTCGGGGAAATTGTACGGCGGCATCGTCTTGCCGTAACCCTGAACCACCTGATCCCAGGAGTTCACGATCGAATCGGCGAGGTACGCCTCGTCGGCAACCACCTTCTCGCCGCTGACCAGAGGTCGCTCCGCGCCGAACAGGCCCTTCCAGTTCGGGCAGGGCTGTTGCTTCACGCCGTCGACGGCGTGGCAAGCCATGCAGCCTTTGCTGTTGCTGAGCTTTTGGCCCCAGCACGCCTCGGGGTTTGCTGCACCGGTGCACTCGGGCGGCATCGTGACGTCCCCCGCCGCGATGGGAGCCGCCCCCTTGAACGACCAGCCGTTGACCGCCGACTCGTCCGCCGAGGGCTGAGGCGCAAGGGCGGCAAACTCGTCGCGATGGGTCGAGCCGTACGCCGCCATCGCCTGGGCGATGGGCATCGTCCCTTTGTCGAGGGCTTCCTCCTGCTGCCGCTTGATGATGTCGTACTCATCATCGCTAATGGGCGCCCTGGCCGAATCGGCTTGGCCGCAACCCAGGCCGAACGCCATCACGGCCGAGAGGGCCACGAGGACGTGGAAGGATGCAAATCGTGTTTTCTGCTTCGTACTCATCCGTGCACGCTCAGTATATTTGGTGGAGGTGGTGGCTCCGCTGAAGCCTTGGATCGCCAACCGGCACCAACGGGACATTCCCGAGCTGCCAAAAGACATAGGTGAAAAAGACGCCGCCGACGAACAGAAGCGCCCCAAAGTCTGCGAGCTGGACCTGGAATGCTCCGGCCTGGGGCAGCACGAACCAGTAGATGTCCACGACGTGCATGAAAAGGACCCAGAAGCACATGACCTGGAGCCAGGGAAGCGCGCGCTTCTGAACGCGCGAAATCAAAAGGACGAACGGCGCCACGAAGTGACCGAAGATGAGCAGGTAGGATACGAATTTCCAGCCGCCGTCCCAGCGCTTCATGAACCAAGTGGCTTCCTCCGGAATGCCCGCGTACCAAATCAGCATCCATTGCGAGAATTGGACGTAGGTCCAAAAACAGACGAAGCCAAACATGAGCCTGCTGAGGTCGTGGAAGTGCTCGATGTTGATGACGTCGCCAACCAAGCCACGCTTGTAGAGGCTCAAGCCAATCAGGATTGTGAGGGCGAGAATCGAGACCGCAGAACCGGCGAAGATGATCACGCCGAAGATCGTCGAAAACCAAGCGGCCTCGAGGGACATCAACCAATCAAACGCCGCAAAAGTCAGCGCGCCGGCAAACAGAATCAACGACGGGGCCGCCAAGCTCTGCATCCGAACGGTGTGCTTCGGGTCGTGGTCCTGGTCTTGGCGCCTCGACCAAGTGAAGTACGCTAGGGCCAGCAGACACCAAACGAGGAGATAGCCGAAACCGCGAGCAGCCCAGCCCTTGGTGTTCAGGTAGCCGGCTTTCTTTTCGAGGACTTCGTGGTGAAGTGCGGCTTCCTGAAGGGTGTGGGTGTGCGCTTCGTCGTGCGCCGCAGCTTCGCTGTGACCGCCGTGATCTTCACCATCGGCCTGCGCGTGCGCGACGCTGGAGCCGAAACCGAGGAGGCCGTGCTCCTCCTGATCGCCCGCGAGGTCAGACGCCGAATCAGGCTCCGCATGCTCGCCGTGAGCCGACACGCTTTGCCATTCGTCGTAAATGTGAATCTTGCCGAGCGCGACGCCAGCAATGAAAGGAAGCGCCAAGAGCGCAATCACGGGAGCACCCGACATGATGACTTCGACAATGCGTCGCGAGGATACACCCCAGTGCGAAGCGGTCAGGAACTGGATCAACACTAGAAACAGAGCGCCCAGCATGAAGGTGGCGGTCGTGAACAAGCCGAACAAGTAAGCGTAGCCAAGCCGGTCCGCGTCGGCCGTGAGGACAGCGAGCAGGCCGCCCACCAGGGCGAGCCCCAAGGGTGCAAGCCACGCGCGCTTCCACAAGCGATCGTCTCCGACTAGGTA
The DNA here is from genome assembly GCA_029862185.1 of Myxococcales bacterium. GTDB lineage: Bacteria > Myxococcota_A > Polyangia > Polyangiales > Houyiibacteriaceae > SG8-38. The sequence continues at coordinate 81,849 of JAOTXX010000003.1, read as the reverse complement.
GTCTCTATCGTTTGCGTTCGTCACTTGGTCTGCTCCGTGTTCTTGAGCGCCGCCACTGGTGCCTGAGTCAGCTGCAGCGCGCGGACGTAGTGAACGATGGCCCATCGGTCGTCGACCGGGATGTTGTGGGCGTAGGCCGGCATATTTCGCAAGCCATTGGTGATGGTCGCGAAGAGCTGGCCATCGGGAATGTGTCGCAGCCGGTCATCGTGGAAGCTCGGAGCGACGAGACCGCTCGCGCCCAGCGAGGCAGCGCGGCGCGATACCATGCCTTTGCCGTCGCCGGATACGGAGTGGCAGGTTGCGCAGAAAATTTCATATCGGTCTTTGCCGCGCTTGAGAAACGCCGCGCTGCCCCCACGCCGTGCGATGACGGTGGGAGGCACCTCCAAGAGATATCCTTCGTTCGCAGCGAGACCGGTCGCGGTCGTCAGCGAGCGTTCCATCTCGCGAGAGACCGCCCCTTCGACCTGAGGGCGCATGGAGCGCTGATCCGCGAAGAACGGCTGCCGCTCCTGGGTATCGTAGCGCGGCTGGTTGTACATGTTGCGGATACCGACGATCGGCGGCTCGCTACTTTCGCCGCCGACACAACCCGTCAAGAGCGTTGCGAATGCCAGTGCGATCAGAAGGGCACGCATCAGAGCACCTCCTCTTCGACCAGCTCGATGTACGTCGGGTTCGTGGCCTCGAGGAGCGCTCTGGTTCGATCGAGGTCGAACTTCTGGTCTCCCGCTTCGATTGAAATGAAGTACTTGTCGTCGGTAGCGGCTTCGAACCGGTCGGACGCGAAAATCGGGTGATTGTGCATCGGCAGCTTGATGATGCCGAGCAAACCGAAGAGCGTCGCGAAGCCGCACAAAAGAACCCCGAGCTCGAACATGATCGGCACCATCGATGGGAACGCGCCTGGCGGCTTGCCGCCGACGATGAGCGGATAGCCGGCGCCGATGTTCAACAAGTTGAAGTCGAAAGCATTGGTGTACTGCATCATCGCCACCGCGGTTGCGACGCCGAGCATCCCAAAGATGAACGAGAGAACACCGATTCGCGTGGGCTTGAGCCCCATCGCCTCATCCATGCCGTGCATGGCGTACGGGGTGTGGCAGTCCCAGTTCTCGTAGCCGGCGTCTCGCACCTTCATCGCCGCCTGGGCGATTGCATTCGGCGTGTCGTATTCGGCCAGGTAAAGAGCGGGCTTTTTTGTTTCGTTAGCCATGATTCGCGTCACTCCGCGGGTACCGGCGCGCCAACCGCGTCCGGTGCCTCGTCATGTGCCTGTATGGCGTGCAAGTCAGGATGCGCGCCCGGCAGGTTTCCTTTGACCTCCGCGATGGCGATCATCGGTACCCAGCGAACGAAGAGCAGGAACAGCGTAAAGAACAATCCGAAGGTTCCGAGGTAGGTCAGGATGTCGATCGCCGTGGGATGGAACATGCCCCATGACGACGGCAGGAAGTCCTGGTACGTCGACGTGACGATGATCACGAAGCGCTCGAACCACATGCCGATGTTGATGAGAACGCTTGCGATGAGCATGATCGGTACGCTCGTACGCGCTCGCTTGAACCAGAAGATCTGCGGGACGATGACGTTGCAGAACACCATCGCGTAGTACGCCCACCAGAGCGGGCCCCAGTTGCCACTGCTGTCCAGCTGGCCCCAGCCGAGACGATTGTGGAAGAACACCCACTGCTCGTACGGATTCGACGAGTACCAGGCGATGAAGAACTCCATTGCGTAGGCGTAGCCGACCAGAAGCGCCGTCCCGAGCATGAACTTGTTCATCAAGTCCAAGTGCCGGATGGTCACGATGTTTTGCAGCTTGAAGATCGAGCGGCAGATCAACATCAGCGTCATCACGAGCGCGAATCCGCTGAAGACGGCGCCAGCGACGAAGTACGGCGGGAAAATCGTCGTGTGCCAGCCGGGAACGACCGAAGTTGCGAAGTCGAAGGAAACGACCGAGTGAACCGACAGGACCAGTGGGGTCGAGATGCCGGCGAGGATCAGGTACGCCCGCTCGTAGTGTTGCCAGTGCCGATGCGCGCCGCGCCAGCCGAGCGCGAAGAACCCGTAAATCCGCTTGCGAGTCAGGTTTTTGGATCGGTCACGCAGCGTTGCGAAGTCCGGGATCAAGCCCACGTACCAAAAGATCACGCTGATCGTCAGATAGGTACTGACCGCAAAGACGTCCCACATCAGCGGGCTCTTGAAGTTCGGCCACATGTCCATCTGGTTTGGCAGCGGGAACAAGTAGTAGTCGAACCAGGGGCGACCGGTGTGGATCGCTGGGAACAAGCCCGCGCAAAGCACTGCAAAGACGGTCATCGCCTCGGCGAAGCGATTGATGCTCGTTCGCCACTTCTGCCTAAACAAGAAGAGAATTGCGGAGATAAGCGTGCCGGCGTGACCAATACCAATCCACCAGACGAAGTTGGTGATGTCCCAGGCCCAGTAAATCGGAGCATTGTTGCCCCAGACACCCACGCCCTGCACGAACAAGTACGCAAGCGCGGCGGTCATCGCACCAAGGGCGGAGAGCGAAAGTAAGAACAAGAGCCACCAACCCCGCGGGGCGGGGTTCTCGGTGACGCCAGCGATGGTCTCGGTAATCTCGTTGGCGGTCGTTCCTTCGGGCAGAAGGGACGTCTCGCCGAGCTCTTTGATGGGTGCGTCGTAACTCATTGGTTCTTACCCATTTCCCTTCAGCTTGGGGTTTGGGTTCCGGATGCGTGCTAGGAACGACGTGCGCGGACGCGTGCCTATTTCGGCGAGCAGTTTGTAGTTGCGGTCGACAGCGGCCAACTTGGACACGCGGCTCTTCGGGTCGTTGAGGTCGCCGAATGTGATGGCTCCCGTCGGGCAGGCCTGCTGGCACGCGCTCTTGATCTCGCCATCCCGGAGCGTACGGCCATCGCGCTTGGCGGAGAGCTTCCCTTCTTCGATGCGCTGCACACAATAAGTGCACTTCTCCATGACTCCGCGCATTCGAACGGTGACGTTGGGGTTGAACTGGAGCTTCCTCGATTCCGGGAAGTCCTCGAACCAACCGAACTTGTCGTCGAGGTGGCCGTGCCAGTCGAGGTAGTTGAAACGGCGAACCTTGTACGGACAGTTGTTGGCGCAGTATCGAGTGCCCACGCATCGGTTGTAAACCATGTCGTTGAGGCCCTCTGGCGAGTGAACCGTCGCGTTGACGGGGCAGACGTTTTCGCAGGGTGCTTCCTCGCACTGCTGACAGGTAACCGGCTGCACCGCGACCTCGGGATTGTTCGCGTCGTCGCCGACGAAGTACCGGTCGATGCGGAGCCAGTGCATCTCGCGACCCCGCTCCACTTCGAACTTCCCCACCACGGGGATGTTGTTTTCCGACTGACAGGCGACGACGCAGGCGTTGCAACCCGTGCATCCGTTGAGGTCGATCGTCATGCCCCACTTGTGACCTTCGCCGTAGTCCACCTGCTTCCACAGGGGCGGGGTGCTCACAGGGTCGACCGACCGGTACGAAGCGAAGTCTGGCTCCTTCTTGTACTCATCGAGCGTCGCGTCGATCGCGATCGGGCGACCCTCCATGCGGTCGTGCGTCTGGGTCTGCACCAGACTGTAGGTCTCGCGGAGCGGATCGACCGTCACGCCATCGGTGAAGTCCATTTGGCTCGACGTCCGGAGCGGATTCACATCGAAGCCCTTGCCATTGCCGTAACGGCCCGCTGCGGTTCGGCCCCAACCCAGGGTCAAGGTCACTGCGTGGTCCGCGTGTCCGGGAACGATCCAGGCGGGGATCTCGACCTTGGCCTCGCCCTTGCTGAGGCGAAGCATCTGACCGTTCTTGACGCCGAGCTCCCGCGCACTCGTCGGAGAGATCAGCGCTGCGTTGTCCCAAACGAGCTTGGTCATCGGGCTCGGCAGCTCGAGCGCCCAGAGGTTGTTGGCGTGAGTGCCATCCCAGAGTGCGGGGTCGGGCTCGAAGACGACCTCGAAGTTGTCGCGGCTCGCGCGGTTACGGCTGCGGAACGTGATGAGCGCTTCGATGAGAGACGCAACGTTGACTGGCGGCTTGCTCTGCGCCGGGCTCAGGAGGACCCCCGTGTGAAGCGCCCCTCGCCAGATAACGTCGCTGCTCAAGTCCGTGGCCGGAACGCCGTAGTCGAGGAGCGCCTTGGTATCCTTGTCGAGCTGGCCTGCTTGGGTCTCTCGGACGATGTCGTGGCCCGAGCTGGTCTTCTCGTCCATCAGGGTCGCCAGCAGCTCGATTTCGCTGCGTCCGCCGTAGAGCGGTGCGATCAACGGCTGCTGGACTGTGACAGAGCCATCGAGCGCCTGCTGGTCACCCCAAGCCTCGAGCTCGTGAGCGAGTGGCGCATGCCAGCTGCATCGCTCCGAGGTTTCATTGCGGTGCGTCGCGAGATGGACGGACGTGAGCCCTTCTCGATCGAGCAGCTCCGCGAACTTCACGTCCGCTGGCGCGTCGTATACCGGATTGCCCCCGAGGATGATTAGCGATGAGGTCGCGTCGGCGTCATTCGCGAGATCCCCGATGCTCGCCCGGTTGTCCGAGTCATCCGGATCGATCACCGGAGCGAAGAACGTGGTTCGGCCGAAGTTGCCCAGCGCCGCATTGAGAACCGTCGCGAGCGCGTGAACGCGCGCCGGCTGCCCTGCGCCGGGAATCACCAGCGAGCGGCCCCGGTTCTCGATGAGGTCGTCGGCAATCGCGTCGATCCACGCCATGTCGATCCCATCCGTATCCAGCGCGCCCTCGACCTGTTGGAGGACATCGGCGATTGGCTTGAGCTGGGTTGCTCCTCGAGCCGCTAGGACGATCAATAGCGCTCGCGCAAACCATTCGATCTCCGCCTGTGGGATGCGCAGGCGGTGGTCGGCCATGCTGCCCGTCACCGTGAAGTTCGACTCGAGAACGTAGAGCCGGCTCATCGGCGCTTCCGCAGATCCAAGCTTGCGGGTGAGCGCGAATCGACGGCCGGCAGCGACTGCGCCCGGCTCGGAGCCGAGAAAGTCGGAGCCGAGAGACAGCGTGACGGCCGACTTCGAATAATCGTAGAGCGGAATGTGCGGCGCCCCTTGGAACACCATTCGCGCGCCTTCGCGCGCGTTGTCGTCGTTGATTGGGCTGTAGGTGTGAAAGCGTGCCTTCGGAAACTTCTCGATGACCTTGTCGCGCATGCGGCGAAACGACGGGCTGTTCGAAATTGGCGCGAGGATTCGGAGGCCCGCTCCCTGGTCCTTCTCGTGCTTTTGCGCCAAGTCCTTCAACGCCTTGTCGAAATCGGTGTCGGTCGCGTCGACGAGCGCGTTGCCTCGACGCTGCGCGGGGGACTGTGATCGGTCGGGATCGTAGAGGTCCCACACATATGCCTGAGCACGGACATCGGTCCCGCCAAGGCTCCTCGTATGCTGCTCGTTGCCCTCGACCTTGGTCGGGCGGCCGTCGTGGTTGGTGACCACGACTCCGAGTGCATCACGTCCACGCGACGTCACCGTGGCGAAGTGGGAAGGGATGCCCGGCACCGAGTACTCGGGCGCCTTGCTGTACGGGAGGATCTCGTTCTTAGGTCGACGGACGCAGCCCTGAAGCCCTGCAGCCAAGGCCGCGATCGAGGAGCCCTGGACGAAGGACCGGCGTGATACGAGCGCCTTGGGGCTCAACAGATCGGTGATGAAACCGCCAGGCTGCTCTTCTTGGGCAAGCTTGGTCAGCTCCTCGGCACCGAGGGCCTTGTCCTCGAGGCTCCGCCACATCGACGGACCCTTCCCGGGGCTCAGCTCATAGGACTTTCGACGGGTCATCGGTGGCACCCCGAACAGTGCAAAGGTGGATTGAGAACGCTCGCGATCGCGGCGCGCTGGGCCAGCCAGGCCTCGTCGGCTTCCCATTTCATGTTGGTAATCTCGCTCTTGGGTCGAATGTGTTCCTCGGGATTGCGGTGGCATTCCAAGCACCACTGCATCGCGATCGGCTCGACCACCCCGACAACCTCCATCTGGTCGATCCGTCCATGGCAGGATGCACAGCCGACACCGGCTCTGAGATGAGCGCTGTGGTTGAAGAAGGCGTGATCGGGAACCTGGTGAACGCGAACCCATGCGATCGCGTCATCGGTCTCCCAGCTTTCGCGGACGGGCGCGAGCTTCACCGACTCGGTATGCACGAGGGCGTGGCATCCCATGCAAGTCTGCGTCGGCGGCACCATCGCTTCGTGGGAGCGCTCGGCCTGGGAGTGGCAGTAGCGACAGTCCATCCCGAGCTCACCCGCATGCAAGCGGTGGCTGTAGTCGACGGGCTGCTTGGGCGCATAGCCGACCTGCAGGTTGGGTGGGGTGAAGTAGACCCAGAACAATATGAACACGCCTGCTCCGAGACCGCCCGCCACGAGGGCCACGGCGAGAGGCAAGTAGTTCAACTCGCGGGGGAAAATCTGCATGCTGCGTTTTCTCTTCAGTCCTCTAAACGACCGGCCGCCATTTAGGCGAAGCTCAAGGGTCGGACAAGTCGGTTCGTCACTTTTCTACGAACAAGATCCATGCGGCGATTGCGCAGCCAAGCGAGGCTCGACTTTAACTCTCCCTCCGGGCCCGCTAGGGCCGCTCCAAAACGCCGTCAAGCCCGGAGCGATCGGAAACGCGGGAGCCTATATCCCCGTCCAGCGAACAATGGTCAAGCGACGGGCGTCACCTTGACCCCAACCGCCAAACCATCCGGCGTGGGCACGCAGACCGAATCGAAGTTGACGGCCATCTCCTCATGAAAACGGCGCATCGCCCGCGCCTCATCGCTGTCTTCCAGCAGCCGACCGAAGAGATAGGCGTTGTCCCCGATCAGCAATCCCCCGCTCCGCAGGTTCTCCGTCGCCCAGCGGCCGTACACGTCGTAGCGGCCTTTGTCTGCGTCGAGGAAGACCGCACAGAATGGTCCAGAATCACTGAGCTTTGGAAGGACCTCCGCGGCGTCGTCTCGAACGATGGTCACGCGGTCGCCAAATCCGGCCTCTCCGATGACCTCGGCGGCGACTCCCGCATGCTTCGGGTTCGCCTCGATCGTCCACAGGTGGCCGCCGGGCGGAAGCGCGCGTGCGATCCAGAGCGCGGAATACCCGGCTAAAGTCCCGACTTCGACGACTTTGCGGGCCTTCGTCAGCCCCAAGAGCAGCTCCAATAGCCTGCCCTCCGCCGGACCGAGCTGAATTTCCGGCATGCCGTGCCGAGCGGGAGCGTCAAACGCACGCGCCAGTGCACTGTCTTCGGGGTGGTGCGTGCGCGCGGCATAGTCGAGGATTTGTGCACTGGCATACCGTTCTCCGGCTCTAGAACCTTGATCCGCCATGGAATTCTCCGAATTCTGCGTGACTTTGTTTTCCTAATATCGATATTTTCCGTTGGCACCGTTACAATCCAGATGTGCCACGACCATCGTCACCGCCGCCGGCGCCTCCGCCGAATACCCCGTTGGGCGACTACACACTGGTCGACCGTATTGCAGTTGGAGGGATGGCGGAAGTCTTTCGTGCCCTCGAGCCGCGGGCGGCCGGCGAGCCGCGCGTCGTGGTCTTGAAACGAATGCTTCCGCATATCGCCGATGAGATCAACGCGCAGGAGATGTTCGCCGAAGAGGCCAGGCTCGCCAGCCAAATCACGCATCCGAACGTGGTTCACGTCCTCGGCCACGGCGAGATCGAGGGGCAGCCTTACCTGACACTCGAGTACGTCCCGGGCTGCGACCTCTGGCGGTTGAATCGCCGCCTCACACGCGACAGCCGAAAGCTCGAGCACGATCTCGTGGTCTACTTGGTACGCCAGATCTTGAGCGGCCTCGACGCCGTGCACCGCGCAACCGATTCGGCAGGCGGCACACTCGGCATCGTCCATCGCGACATCAGCCCGTCCAACGTACTCATTTCGATTCACGGCGATGTAAAGATTGCCGATTTCGGCATCGCGCGCTCCGATGTCAACGCCTTCGAAGCGAGCACCGCGGCGCGCGCAAACGGGAAGCTCGGTTACCTCGCGCCGGAGCAGGTGTCGGGTGGTAACGTCGACCAGCGCGCCGATCTCTTCTCGACGGGCGTCATTGCCGCAGAGCTCTTCATGCGGCGACCCCTGTTTACCGGTGGCAGCGAGCTCGCGGTGCTCCTCGCGATTCGCGACGCCGAGGTTCATCCGTTCGTCGAGTTCCTCCCGCAGCTGCCCGAAGGGCTCGGCTCCGTGATTCTCAAGGCACTTGCGGCGAGCCCGGAGGAACGGCCATCCACCGCGCGCGCGTTCTGGGCAGCGCTCGATCCGTGGCAGAGCCGCCCCGAAGAAGTGTTGCGCGCGGAGCTCGCCAACTTGGTCGGTTCCATCACCGCCGAATCCCGATTGCGCAAGACCTCGGCCGACACGATACCCAAGGCGACGATGCCGCCGACGCCGCTCTTGCTCTCCGACGAGCATCCGAGCACGACGAACGTCACGCCACTCGAGTACACGATTCGAAAGCCGAACGGTGCGACCGTCGGCCCGTTGGCCTACGCGAAAGTGGTCGAGGCGGTGGCCACGGGGCAAGTCGACGGGAGCGACGACATCAGCGTAGCCGGCGGCGACTTTCAACCGCTCTCTTCGATCACCGACCTCTACCGCCACGTTCCGATCTCCCGAATGACGCCGACCACGACGCGCGTCCAAGCCTCGGCGGCTGCCGACCTACGCATCAACTTCGAGGACGGCGGCTTCGTGAGAGCGCTGGCCCGCACGCTGGTCGCGCAACGCACTGGCCTCTGGCTCTGCGAGCAAGGCGGCGTCCGCAAGGAGGTCTACACGAACGAGGGCGTCCCGGCTTTCGTAACGAGCAATCTCGCCGGGGAGCTTCTGGGGGAGTATCTCGTCAAGGAGCACGTCATCACACGCACGGAGCTCGACATGGCGCTCGCGGTGATGCCGCGTTTCGAAGGCAAGCTGGGAGACACATTGGTCGCGCTGGCGCTCGTCGAGCCACTGGAGCTCTTTCAACACATCGCCGAGCAGGTCCGAGAAAAGCTTCTAGACCTGTTCAGCTGGGAGTCGGGCACCGCGACCTTCTACGATGGAGTCGACCCGCCCAGCAGCGGCTTTCCGCTGCGCCTCGACGCCTGGGAGATCCTCGATCGCGGTATCCGGCGCCGCATCGCCGCCGGCTTGGAGACCAAGCTCATCTTGGAGCGCGGACAGGATAGGGTCGCCCAGCCGGCACGAATCGATACCGGAGTCGCCACTGCGGCCCTCCCGGACGACGTGCGCGCCGCGCTCAGGTTCTGCGAGACGCCACAGAGCATCGAGCAGCTGGCGCAATTCGTCACACAACAGCCCGGCAACAGCGACCCACAGCGCGGTTACCGGGTCGCTGCGATTCTGCTCAGTCTTGGCGCCGTCCAGTGGGTCTGAGCGCCGCCGCCGCCCCTCCTTGACCCCCCGATGGGCTGCTGCTAGCTCTGCGCCCGGCTTTTCTAGCCGAATTCATAGGAGTAGCGATGTCCAACGTACGTGTCCTCGTGTCCGACAAGCTCGCCGAGGCCGGGCTCCAGGTCTTGCGCGATGCGCCTGGTGTAGACCTCGAGTTTCGACCCGGCATGAGTGAAGATGAGCTCTGTGAGATCATCGGAGACTACGACGGCCTCATCATCCGCTCGGCCACCCAGGTCACCCCGCGCGTCATCGAACGAGCAGACCGCCTTAAGGTCGTCGGCCGCGCGGGAATCGGCGTCGACAACGTGAACATCCCTGCTGCGAGTCGGCGAGGCATCGTGGTGATGAACACCCCGACGGGGAACTCCGTGACGACCGCCGAACACGCCTTGGCGCTGCTGGCCGCGCTCGCGAGAAAGATCCCACAGGCGGTCACGTCGATGCGCGGCGGCAAGTGGGAGAAGAGTAAGTTTCAGGGCCGCGAAATCGCATTCAAGACGCTCGGCGTCATCGGCCTCGGCAACATCGGCCGCATCGTCGCCGACCGCGCCCAGGGCCTCAAGATGAAGGTCATCGGCGTGGACCCGGTGATGAGCAGCGATCGCGCGGCCGAGCTCGGCATCGAGCTGGTCGAGCTCGATGATCTCTTCAAGCGGGCTGACTTTTTGACGATTCACGCGCCGCTCACGCCCGAAACCAAAAACATGATCGACGACTCGGCCTTCAAAAAGATGAAGAGCAGCGCACTGCTCGTGAACGCGGCCCGGGGTGGCATCGTTGACGAGGAGGCCCTCGCTCGCGCGATCACCGCAGGCGAAATCGCGGGCGCCGCCCTCGACGTGTTCAGCAACGAGCCAATCGATCCCGATCACCCCCTGCTCGGCTTGGACAACGTCTTGTGTACGCCGCACCTCGGGGCTTCGACCTCGGAAGCGCAGGAACGCGTTGCCGTCGAGGTCGCAGAGCAAGCGGTCGGCTACCTTCAACTCGGCATCGTCAAGAACGCCGTCAACGTGCCAGCGCTCCCCCAGGAAATTGCAGAGCGGCTCAAGCCGTATCTCGACGTCGCCAAGTTGCTCGGCAGCTTGGTGGGCCAGCTCGATCCGGTCGACGTGCGCGAGCTGCGGGTGACCTGCACGGGCGAAGCGGGCGAGCTCGGCGTGACTCCGATTGCGCGCGCAGCTCTTGCTGGGTTCCTCGAACATCACCTCGAAGAGCCGGTCAATCCGATCAGCGCACCGTACGAGGCACAAGAGCGCGGCATTCGGCTCGCCGAGGTCAAGGAACCAAGCGACCGGTACGCCACGACCGTTCGCGTGACCGTCACTGGCGAAAAGGGCATCCACACGGCAACCGGCACACCTGGCCGCAAGGGCGAGCCGCGTCTCGTCGGCCTCGAGGGCTACGAGATCGATGCCGTGATGGAGGGCCCCCTCGTCATCATTCGCAACGAGGACCGACCCGGCGTCATCGGATCGGTCGGCACGCTGCTCGGCAACCGCGGGATCAACGTCTCGCGCATGCAGGTCGGGCTCGACGAAGAGGGCGGCCAGGCATTGGCGATCTGGAACGTCGATTCGATCGTGAACAGCGACGCCCTCGACGAGATCCGCGGCATCGGGTACGTGAGCAGTGTGCATACCCTGAGGCTCTGAGATGCCCCCTTCGCCGCGAAAGCGACGGGCCGGGAGCGATGCACGGCTCGGGACCCTGAGTCCTGGCCTGCCGATGACTCCTCCCGGTGGCATGCGCGACCTCCTGCCGCCGGCGTCCATGACGCGGACCCTTCTTTGGCAGGGGCTGATGGAGACCTTCGACCTCTATGGCTACCAGCGGGTCACCACCCCGCCGGTGGAGTACGCGGAGGTGATCGAACGCGGGCTCGGTACCGTCGACCGCCGTGACCTCGTGCGATTCATCGAGCCTGATTCCGGCGAGGTCGCACTGCTGCGGCCGGACATGACGCCACAGATCGCGCGAATCATCGCGACGAGGCTTCAGGACCGGCCTGCGCCCTGGCGCCTCTGCTACGAAGGTACGATCGTGCGTCGTCGACGAGGTCGCGCGCGCAAGCAGCATCAAGTTCTGCAGTGCGGCATCGAGTGCGTCGGGTTGAAGGGTCCCGAAGCGGATGCCGAGGTGATCGAGGTCGCGGTTCGCGCGTGCGAGCAAGTGGGCCTCGAGGATTTCCTGGTCGAGCTGGCGCAGGTGAAGATCGGCGCGGAGGTTCTCGAGCACGTGCCCCCGAACGCGCGCCTCGCGGTGGTGGAAACGCTTGCCGCCAAGGACGCGACCAATCTCGAAAAGCTGCTCAAGGGCGCCGGGGTCATCGCTACCGAGCGCAGGCGCCTGATCATGCTCTGCGACCTCTACGGAGACCGTTCGGTGCTCGCGGACGCCCGGCGGGGCCTCAGGAACAGCGCTGCGCGACGCGCGCTGGACGAGCTGGAGCAGGTCGTGGAACGATTGGAGTCTGCGGGCCTCGGGGAGCGAGTGGCGATCGACCTGAGCGACCTGCGCCGACACAGCTACTACACCGGGGTGAGCATGACGCTGCTCGCTGCGGGGCCTGGCGAGCCGCTCGGAACGGGCGGACGCTACGATGACCTCCTCCGTCGTTACGATGCGCCAGCACCTGCAACCGGATTCGCGTTCGAAGTCGACAACGTCCTTTGGGCTCTCTCCGAGGCAGGCGTCTCCCTAGAAGGCAAGCTGCCTCTGCGTGCCGTGGTCGCCGGCGGCAGCTACGCGCGCCGTCGCGATACGGCAGAGCTCTGGCGGAGCCGCGGCGCGAGAGTGGCCGTGATCCCATCGAAAAGCGCCGATGAAGCCAAGCAGTACGGGAAGGCCTGGGATTACGACCTGTTGATCTGGAATCAGGGAAGAGGCGCGCGTCTCACACGATTGAGGGACGGTCGCACGCGGGCGCTCGAAGGTGAGCCCGGCGGCGAGCTGTTTGTGAAACTGATCTCTTGGGCACGAGTTGGGAACGAAACATGAGCGCAGTGGTGGTGGTAGGGGCCCAATGGGGCGACGAGGGTAAGGGCAAGGTCGTCGACCTCTACGCTCCGTATGCCGAGCTGGTGGTTCGATACGCGGGCGGGGCCAACGCGGGGCATACCCTCGTGGTCAACGGCGAAAAGCTGATTCTCCACCTGATCCCATCGGGCATTCTTCATGAGCAGACCAAGTGCGTCGTCGGACAGGGCACGGTCATCGACCCGGCGGTGTTCCTGGAGGAGATCGAAGCATTGTCGGCGCGCCGGGTTGCAACCGACGGCCGCCTGCTCGTCAGTCAGCGTGCGCACGTCGTCTTGCCACATCACAAGCTGATCGACGGACTTCGCGAAAAGAAGTCGAACGAGGCGATTGGAACGACCAAGCGCGGCATCGGCCCTTGCTACGAAGACAAGGTCGCGCGGCGCGGCGTCCGGATGGGGGACCTGCTCGACATTGAGGTGCTGCGGGGCAAGCTCGATGCAAACCTCGAGAGCTGGCGCCCCGTTGCAGAGGACCTTGGCGGCACCCTTCCAAGCGCCGAGGAAGTCGCCGCGCAGTATGCCGCGCTCGGAGAAGCGCTCCGGAGATACATCGGCGACGCGGCCGCGATCGTGCGGGCATCGATTCGGGCCGAAGAGAAGATCCTGCTCGAGGGCGCACAGGGCACCATGCTCGACATCGACAATGGGACCTATCCGTTCGTGACGAGCTCGAACGCGGTTGCGGGCGGCGCCTGCGCCGGCGCGGGGATCGGACCCACTCACATTCGCCGAGCCGTTGGAATCGCGAAGGCCTACACCACGCGCGTCGGCGGTGGCCCTTTCCCGACCGAGCTCGAGGACGAGACCGGCCAGCTCCTGCGCGATGCAGGCGCGGAGTATGGCTCGACGACAGGGCGTCCGCGCCGATGCGGCTGGCTCGATTTGGTCGCGCTTCGGCACGCGGTCACCGTCAATGGCCTTGGCGAGCTGGCGATCACGAAGCTCGACGTCCTGTCGGCTGTCGACGCGATCATGCTCTGCGTCGCCTACGAGCTCGACGGAGAGCGCCTGGACTATCCACCATACGAGCGGCTCGAAGCGGTCCAGCCCATCTACGAAACGCTCGAGGGCTGGGACGAAGATCTCTCCGGTTGCCGCACCCGGGCCGACCTGCCCGCAGCGGCACAGGCATACCTCGCTCGGATCGAGCAGGAGGTCGGCTGCCCCATCGGCGTGGTCAGCGTAGGCCCCGATCGCGAGGACACCGCCGACCTCCAAGACCCCTTTGGGGCCTAGCGTTCGACGCACGCCGTGAAGTCGATTTCGACCTTTGCGCCCTTGGGCAGCGCAGCGACCTGCACCGTCGCGCGCGCCGGCGGCGTCTGACCCTCGAAGAACTGAGCGTAAACCTGATTCATCTTCGAGAATTCGCTCATATCCGTCAGGTACACCGTTGCTTTCACGACGTCACCTCGACTCGCTCCAGCTTTCTCGAGGACGGCGTCGAGGTTTTGAAGCACCTGCCGAGTCTCCGCTTCGATGTCGCCGTCGCCCAGCATCCGGCCGTCTCTTGGGTCGAGTGCGAGCTGTCCTGAACAGTACACCCACGCTCCTACGGCAACGGCTTGACAGTAGGGGCCGATGGCAGCGGGTGCTCGATCGGTCTCGATTCGTTTGTTCGTCATGATTCCATGCTACTTCATACCCGCATGAAGGTCGCCACGTGGAACGTGAACTCGATCCGGGCACGCCGGCAGCATGTGGTCGACTGGCTCGACGCCGCGCAGCCGGACGTGCTCTGTCTCCAGGAGCTCAAGGTGTCCGAGGCCGACTTCCCTTACGATGAAATCAAGGATTGCGGCTACGACGCCGCGGTGTTCGGGCAAAAGACGTACAACGGCGTCGCGATCCTGAGCCGCCGCCCAATGTCGAACGTCGTGACGGACCTGGGCGATTCGGAAGACGACCCACAGGCGCGGCTGATCAGCGCAGACGTCGACGGGCTGACGATCCTCAGCGCCTACTTTCCGAACGGTGGGGAGGTGGGCTCGGACAAATTCGAGTACAAGCTTCACTGGATCCGACGACTTCGGGAGGCGCTCAGCAGGCGATTCGACCCCGACGCCGATCAGGTCGCCCTCTGCGGTGACTTCAACGTGGCCCCGTTCGACGACGACATCGGAAGGCCCGCCGAATGGCGCTCGTCGGTGCTCGCGTGCGACGCCGTCCGTGACGGCTTGACCGAGCTTGCATCGTTTGGGCTGCACGACGCGTTCCGACCTTTTCATCCGACCGGTGGAGTGTTTTCCTGGTGGGACTACCGAGGCAGGGGCTTCGAGAGAGGCAACGGACTTCGTATCGACCACGTGTACTGCACCTCGAAGCTGGCCGAACGCACGATTGGCGCGATCGTCGACCGCGAGGAGCGCGCGCGCAACTCCCCCTCGGACCACGCGCCTGTGGTGGTGGAGTTCGCATGAGATCGCTCTTGGTCTTGGCCGGATGCGCCCTGCTCCCGTCGATCACCTCCGCCGCCCTCCAAGCATGGTTTCCAGTGCGTGGGTCCGCACCCGAGGCGATCCGAGAACGAGCGCTGCTGGAGTATCGGCGCACGTGCTTTTTCGTTAGCGTGATCGCGCTTCCAGCTGCCGCCGTTGCTGGGGCGCTGGCTGTCGAACCCGCTCTGTCCACGCGCTTTCCGACGATCGGTGCTTGGTTTTTCGGGAGCGTGAGCATGACGACCGCTTGGGTCGCCATCGCGTTAGCCCGGCGGACTCCCGAGGAAGCCAGCGCGATGTCCCGCTTGGAAACCGCCGGACGCGCGGTGCAGATGTCCACGATGCCCATCGTGGCCACCGGGCTCGCCTTGGTCGTACGCTTCGCCGCTCAACGACTCGATTCGTCTGGCGGCGTGGCAGAAGCGATGGGAGTTGCGCTGGTCTCCGTGGCTGCCGTCATCGTCGTCAGCCCTTGGCTTATGATCAAGCTCGGTGTTTGGCCGGTGTTTCCCAAATCGCTCGAGGTTGGGCATCGTCCGTGGCGCCTCGCACATCTTCCGGCTCCGACGCCCTATCTAACGCACGCCGCCGCACTGCCCTGGCTGAGAACCGCATTGGTGAGTGACGGCCTGTTCAACCGCGCTCCTGAACGTCACTGGCAAACATTGGTGCGATACGAAGCGGGGGACTCGCTGAGCTCGCGCGGGGAGCGCGCGCCACGTTGGGCCGTCGCCATCGGACTCTCGGTCGTCCTGTTCACGGCGGCCGGCGCCATTGGCGCGAACGAGCCGCGCACCCTCGTTGCGGCGACCGCCCTTGCCGTGTTCTTCGCCATGACGGCAAGCTGGTTCGCGAATCGGCGCCCTTTGCCGAAGCTGTTGCTCGATTCGGAAGGTCCATCGATGGAGGAGCTCGCTCAGTCGCTGCGCAGTCTACCACCGTGCCTTGGTCAGGCACTGCCGCGCACCTCACACAAGCCGCTCGGTCCAGCGCTCTACGATCGATTGTACGCGCTCGGCCACGACCCCGGGCGACGACCCCACCGATGAACGCCCAGATGCGCGCCGCCCTAGCCTTGTCTACGTTGCTGGCCCTATCGATCGGATGCGGAGGTTCGCCTGTGCCCGCGGAAACCGCACCGACGGCCGAGCAGGTTCCCACGGGCCCGCTTCCCGACGGCACCCGACCGACCCGCTACCGCTTGAGCCTCACGATCAACCCGGAGCAGGACAGGTTTTCGGGAACCGCGGTAATCGGCATCGAGCTCGACGAGCCCTCCGCCACGATTTGGATGCACGGCCAGGGCCTGGACGTCACTTCGATCCACGCGACTCACGCCACGGCCCGTATCCCAGCCACCTGGACACAGCAGACCGCGGACGGCGTCGTACGCGTCGATCTCCAAGAAGCCTTGCCCGCAGGTAGGAGTACCTTGCACGTGGACTACTCGGCGGGGTTCGACATGCCGTTGCGCGGGCTCTACCGCGTGGAGTCGGCCGGGAGCGCTTACGCCTTCACCCAGTTCGAGTCGATCAGCGCGCGCCTTGCGTTTCCCTGCTTTGACGAGCCGCGATTCAAAACCCCGTTCGAAGTGACCCTGACCATTTCCGCGGGCCAATTTGCCGCGGCGAACACCCCGGTCGAACGCACGATCGAGCTCCCCGACGGCCTTCAGCGCGTCAGCTTCATGCCGACTTTGCCGCTTCCCACCTATCTCGTGGCCTGGGCCATCGGCCCGCTGGACGTCGTCATCGGTCCGGCGATTGGTCCCAACGAGGGCCGCCCGCTTCCGATCCCGCTCCGCGGTATCGCAGCCAAGGGCCAGGGGGAACGGCTGCGCTATGCCCTCGAGCAAACGGGCAAGTTCGTCCTGGCACTGGAGGACTACTTCGGCATTCCCTACCCATACCGAAAGCTCGATTTGGTCGCGGTCCCGGATTTCGCCTCCGGCGCCATGGAGAATGTCGGTCTAATCACCTTCCGCGAATGGCTCCTCCTGCTCGACGAAGAGCGGGCAACGGAAAGCCAACGGCGCGCATTTGCCTATGTGCTGGCGCACGAGCTTGCGCACCAATGGTTTGGAAACCTCGTCACGATGCCATGGTGGGATGACATCTGGCTCAACGAAGCCTTCGCGACCTGGATGGGAAACAAGGTCACGCAGAAGCTGCACCCCGAATACCGGGTCGGGCTCGGCGAGTTGGCCTCTGCGCAGCGCGCGATGCGGCTCGATAGCCTCGGCAGCGCGCGCAGCATCCGCCAGCCGATCGAGACCAACCATGACATCAAGAACGCCTTCGACAGCATCACCTACGAAAAAGGCGGGGCTGTCCTCGCGATGTTCGAGCGCTGGATGGGCGCCGACACCTTCCGTGAAGGCGTCCGTCTCTACCTGCGGCGCCACGAGGGCGGCACCGCGACCTCCGCCGATCTTCTCGCAACGCTCGATGAAGTCAGCGACCTCGAGGTGACGTCTCCGTTTCTGTCATTCCTGAACCAGCCTGGCGTTCCCTTGGTGACCGTGGCGGCCGACGCACCGTGCGATGCCGGCATCCGCACGCTCCAGCTCTCCCAAGAACGCTACCTCCCCATTGGCTCGAGCGGCGACCCGAATCGGACCTGGGACATCCCGCTTTGCATTCGGCACACCGCTGGGACGAGCTGCACTTCATTGAGCAGCGACAAGGGAAACATCGAGCTGCCGGGCTGCCCCTCCTGGTGGATGCCCAACGCGGACGGTGCTGGTTACTTCCGCTTTTCGATGCATGCCGACGACTGGACACGACTGCGCACCCAGGGCTTCCGCGAGCTCTCCGATCGGGGTCGCATCGCGGTCGCGGACAGCGTGGAAGCCTCGTTCGATCGGGGTGTCATGGACATCGAGGCTCTCCTTCCCTGGTTCGCCGAGTGGGTGTCGAGCCCATTGAGGCAGCTGGCCGTGGCACCGATGAGGCCGCTTCGCTTTCTAATCGAGGACGCTTCGCCACCAGGGCTTCGCGAGGCGGTCATGGCCTACGCTGGCAAGCTCTACCGCAAACGCTACCGGCAGCTCGGCTGGCGGTCACGCGCCGCCGATGCGAGCGATACGAAGCTTCTTCGTGAGGCCGTCATTCGATTCATGGTCATGGACGTTCGCAACCCAAGTGCGCGCGCGCGTGCCGCTCGCCTCGGCAGAAACTACATCGGCTATCGGTCGAAGGCGAATCCGGGCGTCGTCGATGCCCAGCTGGCGGGGCTCGTGCTGGCCACCGCCGTCCAGGAGGGCGACGAGGGGCTCTTCGACCATTTGCTCGGTCATTTCGAATCGAGCAGCGACGCGACCAGCCGTAGCCGGATCCTCTCCGCACTCGGACACGCGGAGACGCCAGAGCTGTCCGCGCGCGCACTCGACCTGGCACTCGACCCGCGTCTCCGCGTCAACGAAATCCGCCACGTGCTGCGCACTCAGTTCCACAACCCGCGAACGCGCGAGCGAGCGTGGAAATGGCTCACCGGAAACTTCGATGACCTCGCCTCCCGATTTGGCAGCGGGCAGCTCGGGGGCTCGCCGTGGAATGCATCATCCTTCTGCAGCAGGGACGCGGCCGCGGAGGTCGAACGCTTCTTCGGCCCCAGGGTCGCCGAGCTTGCGGGCGGGCCGCGCAACCTGGCCGGTGCCGTCGAGGCGATTTTGCTGTGCGCTGAAAGAGCGAGCGTGCACATGCCCGGCGTCGAGCGAGGGTTCGGCTCGCGTTAGGGCGCCGCCTAGGTGCCTGTGAACGAGGGCGCCCGCTTGTCGAGAAACGCCTCCATGCCTTCGCTTTGGTCTTTGGTGCCAAAGGCTTCGCCGAAGGCAGCTTGTTCGAGTCGATTCGCGTCGGGCAACGGCAGGTCGATACCATCGCGGATCACGCGCTTCGCCGCAGCCACCGCCAGCGGACCCTTGCTCGCGATCTCGGCGGCCGTCTTGATTGCCTCGGAGAGCAGTTCGTCGGGCTCGAACACCGCGTTGGCCAATCCGATCCGAAGCGCCTCTCGCGCGTCGATCATCTTCCCGGTGTAGATGAGCTCGCGCGCAAGCGCGGAACCGACACGTCGCGGCAGACGCTGGGTTCCACCGAAGCCAGGGATGATCCCGAGGTTCACCTCGGGCTGACCGAACTTGGCCTTGCTCGAGGCGTAAATGAAGTCACACGCAAGAGCGAGCTCACATCCACCGCCCAACGCAAAGCCATTGACCGCGGCGATGACGGGGCAGCGCAGGCTCTCGATCGCGGCGAATACCCCGTGCCCGAGCGCACCAAAGTCGCGCCCCTCGTCTTCGCTCATGCCCTTCATTGCGGCGATGTCGGCGCCCGCAACGAATGCCTTCCCGGTTCCGGTAATCACGGCGGCCCAGACGTCGTCCTTGCCAGCAAGGGTCTGGATGGCGGCGTCCAAGTCGGAGAGAACCTCCTGACTGAGCGCGTTGAGCTTTTCAGGTCGGTTGATCGTCAAGGTGCTGACGTGGCCGTCCTGCGTCACTTCCACAAAGGAGGTCATGGCGCCCACTCTAGCCCAAGAGGTCCCACCCGCCACTACCGTGCTGAAGCCCCGCGCGCACTAGGGCTCAGACTCTCCCATTGCGCTCCGAACCAGCAACTCGGCGCTCGAGTAGGGATCGGCCCGGCCGTCGACGATGTCGCGTAGCTTCTCGCTGAGCTGCTCGGCAAAGCGTGCGTCGACCGCGTCGATCAGCGCCTGGTACAAGATCGCACGGAACTCCGCGACCTGCCGCTGCGCCTGAATCGCCTTGCCAGCCTCGGTCGTCGTGAGGAACTCGCGGTGCTTCGAAAACGCATCGACCAAGTCGGCCAGCCCTTCCTGACGGTGGGCGACGGTCTTGAGGATCGGGGGCAGCCACTCCCCAACCTCGGCTTCGGGCGCTGCTCGCAGCGTCGACACCGCGGTGTGCCCTTGCATCTTGCCGACGCCGGTCGGCATACGCCGAAGCGCGAGCATCTGCTGAAGGTCTTGCACCGTGGCGTCCGCGCCAACGCGATCGGACTTGTTCACGGCGAACACGTCCGCCACCTCGAGAATGCCGGCCTTGATCGCTTGAATGTCGTCACCCTGACCCGGCGCCATCACCACCAGCGTCGTGTCCGCCAGCTGAGTCACCTCGAGCTCGTCCTGCCCGACGCCCACAGTTTCCAAGATCACGATGTCGAACGTCGAAGCGTGTAGAACGTGGAGCACGTCGCCGGTCGAACGGGAAAGCCCCCCGAGGTGCCCCCGCGTCGCGATGGAACGAATGAACACGCCTTCGTCGGTGAAGTGCTGCTGCATACGGATGCGGTCGCCCAGGATCGCGCCGCCCGAATAAGGACTCGTCGGATCGACGGCGAGCACCGCAACGCGCTTGCCCTGCCCGAGGTACAGCAGAATCAAGCCGTCGACCAGAGTGCTCTTGCCCGCGCCCGGCGTGCCGGTCACGCCAATCACGTAGGCGCGCTCTTCGTGCGTGAAGATGCGCTTCAGCAGTTCGAAGGCGCAAGGGTCCCGCTCGTCGATCAGCCGGCAGGCCCTGGCCAGGGCCCGCATATTCCCGGCTTGGATTCCCTGGACGAGCGTCGACAAGTCAGACACCGGCTTCTCCTCCGCCTGGCTCTCAAAGAAACATGATTTGCTGGTGGGCGATGCTGGATTTGAACCAGCGACTTGTTCCGTGTGAAGAAACCACTCTACCCCTGAGTTAATCGCCCAATTCGCAACGGCGCGGAGCCTAAACGACGACAAGCCAAGCGACAAGCCGATCGGTCGCCTAAGCCGATCATGGGGACGATCGAAGAGCCGCTCGCGACGGGCGTACCGGGGCGCCGGCGCCCCTCCATACGGAGACCTTTCGAACCACGTCCCTCCTTACGGTGCCATCAAGACAAGTTCCAGAAAACCGCCCCAAGCCATGCGCGGCAGCGCGAGCCCGAAGGGCGAAGCCCACACAACACCCACCCCACCCCAACACCCGCGGCAGCGCGAGCCCGAAGGGCGAAGCCCGGCGCGAACGCGCCGGCAAGGCGGAGCGAAGCGACCGCCGCGCCAGGGAGGATTACGGGTGGGGGTGGGCGGGCGGTGTAACCAAACCTAACCACGCACCCAACCCAATACCTCGCCCCCATCACACCCGCGGCAGCACCCAGCCGCCCCGTCAGTCGAACCCCCGCATCGCGTTCCGCCGCGTCCCGGTATCAGTCCGAGCCGCCGCCGAGCTTCGCCTTCAACAAATCCCCGAAAGTGCCGAGCCCTTGCTGGGCCGACTCCTTGCGGTACTCGCGGACGGCCTTTCGTTCGTCGTCGAGGAGCCGGGCGCGAACCGAGCAACGGAGTGAGCCGTCGCGCTCGGTTCCGATCACCTTCACCTCGATGACGTCACCCTGAGAGACGCCCTTTTTCTTGTCGTCGTGCGCGTCTTGAAGCTCGCGGCTGCGGATGAAACCGCGCCCGCGCTTTCCGAGCATTCCTTCGACTTGGACTTGAACACCCGTGTGGTCGACCCGCTTGACGATCACCGACACGACCGAGCCGGGCTTCAGCGAGCGCGGGGCCTTGCCGACTTCGATTTCTCCAGCTTCGATCGCGGCAGCATCCGCCTCCGAGAGTTTCGAGAGCGAAATGCGTCTCTGCTCACGATCGACCCGCTCGACGACGACGTGAATCTCATCCCCTTCGTTGACCGCCTGTTTGGCGTGCGTGAGCTCTCGGCTCCCGCCGAGCTCCGAGATGTGAAGCAACCCTTCGATGTTCTCCTGGAGTTGAATGAAGGCTCCAAACTCGGTCGTCCGAACGACCTTGCCCTTGATCGGTGTTCCCGGCCGAATGGTGTCTTTGGCAGCCTCCAGCGGGTCGGGCTGACAAGCCCGCATCGAGAGCGACACGCGGCCAAAGCGGTCTTTGCGCGACGCTTGTTGAACCTTTAGGACTTCGACTTCGACCTCATCGCCGACCTTGGCAGCGTCCTGCGGTCGGACGCCCCGGCCCCAGGAAACCTCGCTCATGTGAACCAAGCCGTCGAGGCCGTCTCCCAAGTCGACCAGCACGCCGTAATCGCGCACCTCGACCACCTTGCCGGGAAGCCTGATCCCAACCTCGAGCTCGGCCATTCGCTCTCGGGCTTTCCGCCTGGCTTCCTTTTCGAGGATGTTCCGTCGGCTGACGATGATGCTCTTCTTGCCGCCCTTGTCCTGCGGCAACGAGAACTCGCAGCGCTGTCCCAAGAACGTGTTGGGATCCTCGATGGGCGTGAGCGACATCGCGCTCGCCGGGCAGAATGCTCGCACACCACCAACCAGCACGTCGAAGCCGCCGCGATTGTATCCATAGACGAGCCCCTGGACCCGTTGATGCAAATCGCGGGCAGCGCGCAAGGCCTTGCGCACCGCCGGCTTGTCGATGATCCGATTCACGATCACGATGTGGCCGCTCTCGGCAACCCCAGCGATGCGGCCTCTAAAGATCGCGCCGACCTGCGGAACGTCGAGCTCAGGCAAGGGGTCGAGGAGGCTAAGATCGGCGTCCGCAGGATCTTCGGGAGGTTCAGTCAGGGCCAGCGGGTCGGCCACGGGCTTGATCGCCGACTCGGCCTCGGACGCGGGCTCGGCCGCAGAATCCTTCGCGGCCTCGGTTGTCGGCACCGCCGGAGCCTGCGGCAGTTCAACCATGCTGGTTGGATCGAAGGCCTGTGCTGCCACGACGGTGTCCGCTTCGGCGAGTTCGTCGATGTCGGTGACGTCCGTGGACGAAAACTCCCATTCGGAGGTGTCGCGCTGCACGGCCCGCGCAACTTCGGGTAGCGGCGCCTCGACCGGCGGTGCGTCGGCTACCGGCGCCTCCACGAGGCTTGGGTCGGCGACCGGAGCCTGAGAAACTGGAGCCTCTGCTGCTGCAGCTTCGGGAGCTACATCGGTTTCTGGCTTCGATGGATCCGGTGCGTGCACGATGACGGGGATGTCACGGGGCTCGTTCACGTCGGCGATCGCGCTCGCCTTCCCGAAAACATCGATGATGACCGCTCCGTGCTCGACGCGCTCGACGCGTCCCGCGATCTCTTCACCCGGCGAAAACGCGTGCTTCCGCGTCACGCCGCCGGAGAACAGATGAACGAACGGGGCATGATGATGCCCGGACTTCGCGTCCTCGGGAGCCTCGCTCGATCCTTTCTTCTTGCGGCGTCGGCGACGCTTCTTCTTGCCTCCCGCTGCCTCCAGATCCCCTGCGGCGCTTGGTGTGTCCGTCTCGGGCGCAGCGTCTCCAGCGACCGTGTCGGCCTCCGCTTCCGCTGCGGCGACGTCACCGGAAACGGTATCCGCCTCCGCCGGGGTCGCGTTCTCGCTCCCGGTCTCGGTCTCAGCCCCGTTGCCAGTCTCGGTCCCGGTCTCGGCTGCGGTCTGAGTCTCGGCGACGGTCCCGGTCTCGGCTGCCGTCTCGGCTTCGGATTCACCGGGGGCCTGAGATTCCACAGGCGCCACCTCTCCGTTTGAGGTCTCACTTGTTTTGGAATCTGGATCAGTCATGCGCAGTCCTCGCGCGCGAAAGACGCTCAACGCAGATGCGGAACGTCCGAGTTATAGGGCTTGTAGGTTAGGCAGTGGCCGATTCGCCGTCAAGCAACCGTGTTGTTGCCGCAACGCGCCCGGCCCCCTAACCTCGACCCGGGCATGTCCGAGGGAGGTCGAGAGCGTCGGGAATCGGGTCGAGCCGCCCTCGAATTGACCGTGGAATACGAGCGGCTGAACGCGCTTCTATCGGACTACACCCACAACATCAGCCAGGGTGGCACCTTCATTCGAACCGATCGCCCCCTTCAGGTCGGGACTGTGCTCTCCTTCACGATTCAGGCGCCACGGCTCGAAGATGGCATTGTCCTGCGGGGGGTCGTCCGATGGGTCGTCGAGGTCGCGCAGTCGCGGACCGGTCGCCCTGCGGGCATGGGAATCGCCTTCGTTTACGACTCCCCCGATGAAAAAGAGGCGGTCAATTTGCGACTGGACCGGCTGATGGCCCAGGCCCTCGGACCCGTGGCCTTCGAAAAGCTCATGGGCCGGCCGCCCCCCTCGGTGCGCGCCGAGGACGGTTCACCGTGACTCCCCGGGTACACATCCTACGGGGTGATCTGACGCGCGAAGCCGTCGACTCGATCGTGAATGCGGCCAACCGGAGGATGCTCGGCGGCGGTGGCGTCGATGGCGCAATCCATCGGGCGGCCGGCCCGGCCCTTCTCGAAGCCTGCCGCGCCATTCCCGAGGTCCAACCGGGGATCCGCTGTCCGACCGGCGAGGCCCGAATCACACCCGGCTTCGAGCTCCCGGCGCGCCACGTGATTCACACCGTGGGTCCGGTCTACCGGGGACGTCCTCATGACGCCGAGCTGCTGGCCTCCGCCTTTCGTTCGTCGCTCGAATTGGCCGTCGCCCACGAGCTCAAATCGATCGCGTTTCCGGCCATCTCTTGCGGTGTCTATGGATACCCGGTCGAGGACGCAGCCGCCGTGTCGGCCGCTGTCGTCCGCGAGCATGCCTGGGCGTTGGACGACATCCGTTTCGTGCTCTTCTCCGTCGATGTGTTCACGACGTGGAGCCACGCGTTTGAGTGACGTTCAGAAGTCGACGACCGAGAGTCGTTGACGCTCCTTGTCCTCGGGGCGGTCCCAGCTGTTCTCGAGCTTGAGCACACCGCGTGGACACATGTGGGCGCACATTCCGCAACCCACGCAAGACGCCCGTGTGAAGCTCTGGTCGGCCTGCGCGTAAGAGCGAACGTCGATACCCATTTCGCAATAGGTACTGCAGTTGCCGCAGGAGATGCACATCCCGGGCTTCACCTTGATTCGATAGCGCCCCACCTTTTGAATCCAGCCGAGAACCGCGGCCATCGGGCAGAAGTTGCGGCACCAGACCCGCGGACCGAAGATCGGATAGAGCCCCGTTCCGATCACGCCTGCCAAGATCGAGCCGACGGCGAATCCGTAGAAGCTCTTGATCGACCAATCCTTCCAGTCGTTGCCGGAGACAATTCGATGAAACGTCGGATGCTCGCTGCCGATCAACCAATCGAGCCCAATCAGGAAGGTCGTGCCGATGGCAATCAGCAACACCAAATGAATGCTCAACTGCTCGAATCGCCAGGACTTCGTCGACTTGCTCGTGAGATGCCTCCACGGGTCGCCAAAGGTATTGGCCAAGCCGCCGCAACCGCAGACCCAGGAGCAGTACCAGCGCTTGCCGTAGAGCACGGCCAGCACCGGCGCGGCAAGGAGTGAGCCGACCACGGTGTAGAGCGCGAAATACAGGGGAACGTCCGCGAGCGTCTGCGGATACAGGTAGTCGTACTTGAGCGGCCAGAAGTATGAGAAATAAAGCTCCTTGCCTCCAAAGAGCGGCATGACGAAGGGAAGCGTGAACCCGAGCGCGATTTGAATCGCGACGTTCACGGTGATCCGATAACGATTGTACCGGCTGTTGCCATGGCGCCGCAGGTAGTAAATGGCGCCGGCGATCATCGCGACCGAATAGAGGAAGCCGTAGAGGTACCAACGATTGCGCAGGCCAACCGATTCGGAAAACGCGGTCAACGGAGCCACGCCAAACTGCTCTTGAACCTTGTGCTCCCAATAAAGAACGACGTAGAAGGTGACCAAGAGCAGCGAGATTGTTAGCCCGAGAATGCTTCGGTTGCGCCAACCTTCGCGATAGGTCGTCAGTAGCCCGTTTTGTCCTTGCTGGTCCACCTCATGCTCCCGAAATGCGTAGCGGCGGAACGAGCTCGGTGTCGAACGCTGCATCGTTCAGGTGAGCGAGAACCCAGTCGAGGCTTCGCTGCTCCTCAATCCAACGGATGAGCACGCTGTGATCCCATCGCCGACCCAGCATGTTGAACCCGACGACGCGGTCCTGTTGGACGACCACCCGCGTGGTGCTTCGCACCGTGCCCCGTTCCTCGAAAAACCAGCTTTTCTCCCCATCGAGGTTCCAATTCACCAGCCCTGCGGTCGTGTACTCGATGTCCATCAGCTTCGCCGAGTTGTACCAGGCGCCCCTCTCATAACGCGGCGAATCTCCGAGCAACCGTCGCCCGGCCACACGGCCTTGGTCGCGCGCGGTGTACCAGAGTTGCTCGGGGCGCCGAGTTCCGTCGAACCAACGCACCGATGCACAGTCGCCCGCCGCGAACACGTCCGCTGCGCTCGTCTTCAAGGATTCGTCGACGACGACGCCGCCGCCGCGCTCGTCGAGCTCGATCGCTGAGCCCGCCAACCACGACGTATTGGGCATCACCCCGATCGCGATCACGACGCAGTCCGCCTCGTAGCGCCCCTCGTTGGTGCGTACGGCCGTCACGTTGCCATCCGAGTCCGCCTCGAGCATTTCCACCTCGTGCTCCAGATGCACGTCGACGCCATGATGACTCATCCGATCGGCAATCCATTGCGATTCGCGTGGATCCAGGGCGATCGGCCAGAACCATTCTTCGCGGATGAAGAACCGAGGGCGTAGGCCTGCCGTCACCGCAACCTCCACCGCTTCGATCCCGATGAGACCTCCGCCGATGATCGCCGGCTGTCGCGCCAACCGACCCCGGCGCTCCGCCGCCACTTCGCGAAACCGATACGGCGAATCACTCGCGCTCACCGGGAGATGCGCGTCGGGTCTCGGAGGCCCGCCCGCGCGGGAGCTGCCGCCGTGCACCTCGTCCTCGTACCAGGCGAGGTCCTGCAAGGTGACGAAATGGCCGACGCCGCGCGCGTCCGATCCGGGCCAAG
Organism: Myxococcales bacterium; assembly: GCA_029862185.1. GTDB lineage: Bacteria > Myxococcota_A > Polyangia > Polyangiales > Houyiibacteriaceae > SG8-38. The sequence goes on along the minus strand of JAOTXX010000003.1, from coordinate 55,159 downwards.
GTCCGCTGCGCGGTCGCGAGCCCGAGGCGATCAACAGGCGGTCGTACGGAACCGGGTCCAGGCCGCCCGCCAACGAGACGAGCCGCTTCGCGGTATCGATGCAAGTAGCCCGAGCCCGCACCCTGCGAAAACCAAGCCTCGTGTAGGCATCACGCTCCAGGGGCTCGATGTCCCGATGGCTCATCTGTCCGCTGAACACCCACATCAGCGCCGTGCGGGAGAAGAAGTGGTCGCTCTCCTCGGAGATCAGGCTGATCTCCCAACTCGGCTCCCGCTCGCGGACCGCCAGGGCCGCTTCCATTCCCGCGACCCCGTTTCCGATGATGACGATCCGCATGTCGGCGGAGGATACGATGGCTGCGCCCCGGAGTTACAGTCCCCTCAAACTTCTCAGAACAGTCCAAGAGATTGTGGCAATACTGGATTTAATTACTTAAGTTGTAAAGCATGCAAGAAACCGCAACCAATGCCTTCGTGGCGGGTGTGCTGGTGGGCAAGCCCATCTTCCGTGCGCCCGGCATCGTCGTGCATGGGGGCCTCGACCGCGAGGATCGTGAAGTCTCGGTCATCGTCCTCCAGGCCGTCACCACCGATGGGCAGAAGGTCAACTTCGAGAACATCCCGCGCCACGCCGAAGCGTCCGGGATCCAAATCATCAAGGAAGAACCTTACGTGCTTCTCGCGACGCCGGCACCCAAGGGCGTCTTCCGCGACTTGCCGTGGAGTGGGTGGCGTCTCGATGAGCGCCTGCGGCATTTTCGCGAGGTCGCTCTGATCGTGGGGCGGTTCCACGCGACCGACGTTCCTGTTGGGACGATGTCGCCGAACTACATCGCAGTCGATGACGAGCTGAAGCCATTCTTGTTGGGCCCTCGCATCGCGCCCCGGAGCGGCCCGTATGTCGCGCCGGAGACAGCACGTGAGCGAGTCCTCGACACCCGCTCCGACATCTGTTCGCTTGGACGGCTCCTCTACTTCGTGGTCGCGGGCGAGGAGCCGCCGCGGGAAGCGAGAGACGTCCCGAAGCTCGAAGAGCTTGGGAGCCACCCCGCCGGCATCGTCCGAATCATTCGCAAAGCAACGTGCCAAGACCCTGACGCTCGGTACCAGTTCATCGACGAGCTGCTGGCGGACCTCGGTCAATACCGCGAGCACCTCAGCGTCGGAATGGAGCACCCGGACGTCGAGGATCGAAACACGGGCCTGCTGAGCGTGGTGCCTGACGTGCCCGAAGAACCAGCGAAACCGGCGGCTCCGGAGACGGTCGTCCCAAAAACTCCAGTGTCGAAGGCCAAATTCGTCCCGAACCCAATGCAATCCAAACGGCTGCTTCGCGGCGTCGGCATGGTGGTGGCATTCGCTGGCCTCTTGTTTCTCGCCAGCGAATATCTAGGCAATTCGAGCGGGCTCAGGGCGATCAGTCCCGACGACGCTGGCGAACTCTCGAGCTTCATCCGCGAAGCATCGGTTTCGGAGTCCACACCGCCGGTGCTCTTCGCCCAGGTGGAGGAGTCCTGGGAGCTTCTTTCGGAGGAGCGCCGCCGCGAAGAAGCGGAGACTGTGTTCTCGACAGCAGAGAAGCGCTGGGGAGCCCGCGACGGATTCCTCCACCGGGGAGATGCTCTGGTTGCGCAGCACTGGGAAGACAAGATCATCGTCTATGGAGGCCTCCACGGAGAGGAGCGAAAATGAACGGAACGCAAAGCGCACCAAGCCATAGGCGGCGAGCGGGCTACACCTTGATCGACGTCATGATCGTCACCGTGATCATCTCGGTCTTGGCGACCGTCGGGGTCAATCGCTATCAGCTTCACGTGGCACGGGCGAAGCGCCCTGAAGCGGTCATGGCCTTTCGAGCGCTCGCGGCCGCCCAGCGCGAACACCTGGTCACCCGAGGCAAGTACGCCGGAACCTTTGATGCGCTGGGCTTTCGGATCGAAGGTGGCACTCGAATCTCCCCAACTGAGGTTCAGGGCAGGCGGTACAATTTCCGCCTGATCCAGGATGCCGGCCCCCGCTCCTGGTACTGCATTGCTTCCGGTGAGATCGACGGAGACCCCTTCAAGGACATCATAGGGGCGAGTAACCCTCGATAAATCGCAATGTTGGTAACATACCCCACTTGGTGACTGTAAATTTTATCCTATACTGGAATTCGAAAGAGGTGCTGACAATGAAAATCTCGCGTTTGACAATCGGTCTTGGACTCGCGGCGGTGGTGAGCCTTTTAGGGCTTGTGGAGGCCAACGCGAGTCCTTTTTCTATGTTTTTTCTCTCCGACGACATCGGGAACCGCGTCCGTGCGACAGCCCCAGACGCAAGCGAATGGGAGAACGATGGCGGCGACTCCGACAGTGACACCGGCGGTGGCGAGTCCGGTAGCGACACCGGTAGCGGCACCAACGGCGGCGGCAACTCCGGCGGCGGCAGCGACGACGGCGGCGGCGACAATGCTGGCGACGGTGACTCCGAAAAGAACAACAACGGACACGGCAACAACGAGGACGGCGTCGACTCCAGCAACCCAGGCAATGGTGGTGACAACAACGGACACGGCAACAACGAGGACGGTGTCGACTCCAGCAATCCTGGCAACAGCAAGGCGGGCCAGGACTCAGATCCGACGGTCGACGACGAAATGAGCAAAGGCGACAGCGGTAGCAAGGGCAAGAAGAAATAGTCCTAGCTCGTCTAGTATCTCCGGATGCGACAAGTTGTTGCCAACCTGTGTGTCTTTAGTCTGATTGCTGGGTTCAGCGCGCTTAGCGTGCTGAACCCAGACGTTTATTATCAGCACGTCCAGGAAGACCAGCCGCTCGAGTGGGCCACGTTTTGGGGGTTCATGGCCGCTGCGGTCCTCTTCATGCGCGCCGCCATCCTGCAGCGCGAGAAGCGTCAACTGCCCTGGTTCTTTGCGGGGCTCGGGACCTTCTGCGTCCTCGTCGCAATGGAGGAGATCTCGTGGGGACAACGCGTCCTTGGCTACACCCCTCCCCTCTACTTTCTGGAGAACAACTACCAGCAAGAGCTCAATCTGCACAACGTCGTGCCGACGAGCCTTCGCAAGCAGACGCTCGGCGCAATTCTCGTCCTGTACGGCGTGCTGCTTCCATTGCTCGAACGCATCCCGGTAGGCCACGAACTGCTGGCCAAACTGAAGATCACCGCGCCCCCTGCCGGACTTGCGCCGATCTTCGTGGTGCTCGTCGGGCTCCTCATCGTCTACCCCCTCAGTTACACGGGCGAGCTCATCGAGGCATGCATGGCCCTGGCCTTCTTGTTCGCGGCTATTGCGGCCTCCGATCACGTGCGTGACGATTCCACGGACCCAAGCGAAGCAGCTGCGCCCATCCGTTGGCCTGCCCTCATCGGGACCCTCAGCATCGTCGCGATCCTCGCGTTGGCCAGCGCTTTTTGGTCACGCGCCCAGCTCTCCGCTGAGCCTGTCGTCGTCGAGGTGGCGGCCACGGAAATCCGAGCGATCGAACGGGACGTCCGAAGCCTGATCGATGACGGGATGCTTGTGTGTGGAAAGCACGAGCGTCTGAACGCAATGGCCAAGCGCTCCAAAGGCACCAGGCTCACCAAGGGTCGCTTTCGCTCGCTCACACGAAGTGGTTTGCCCGAAGAGCGCGCTGAATTCTTCATCGACCCCTGGAGCACCGCGTACTGGGTGCGCACCAGTTGCAACGACAGGCGTGACAAGGTCTTCATCTACTCATTCGGACCGAATCGAGGTCGCGACTCGAGCAAGTGGAAGCTCGGTGGTGACGACATCGGCGTGATCTTCCGGGTGCGAAGAGACGAAGCGCTACGCGCGGAAGGCGAACGCTAGGCCGCGGCTTCAAACCCGGACCAGCACACCCGGGTTCATGACCGCGGAAGGGTCGAGGACGCCTTTGACGGCGCGCAGCACCTCGCCGAGCTGCGCCGGGCGCTGCTTCTCGTACCAGGGCCGATGCACCCGGCCGACCGCATGGTGATGCGTGATCGTCCCACCGTGGGCGATCACGGCGTCCGAGGCGGCCTTCTTGATCGCCATCCACTGCTCGACCTCGGCGCCGTAACGACCGGGGGCGATGAACGTGAAGTACGGCGCGGGACCGTCCGGGTAGACATGCGTGAACCGGCAGCTGAGGAAGCCCTGCCCGCAGGCGTCTTTCATCGCGCGCCTCACTTCGCTCACGACCCCGCTGTGGAGTTGGTCGAAACGGTCCCAGGTGCACGCGGTCTCGAAGGTGTCGGCGATGACCCCCATGCTCGCCATGGTGTTCAGCAAGTACGGCGCATCGATGAATGCGTCCCGCCACGCCCCAGCGCCGCCGCTGCCGCCGCTGGGCACACCCCCTTCCCGATAGGCGGGCCCCTTTGGACAGGTGCCGCTGTGGTCGGCGACCAGCTCGAGCGCCCGGCCCATCCAGGCGTGAATCGGATGATCGGCTGATTCGAACGCCACGATCAGAACGTGCGTCCCATCCAAGGTAACTGCGTTGAGAGCCGCCTCGCGCTTGTCGAGCAGCCGGCAGTTGCTCGGATAGAGACCCGACTGCGAGAGTGCCCTCACCGCCTCCACCGCGCGCCCGTAGTCACTGAAGTGTACCGTCGCTGTCCCGCGAAACTCCGGGCGTGGCCGAACCCGCATCCATGACTCGGTGATGACGCCGAAAATCCCCTCGGAGCCGAGCATGAGGCGGTCCGGGCTCGGACCTGCGCCCGAACCGGGCAGACGACGCGACTCCCAAAGACCGCTCGGTGTGACGGCTCGTATCGACTGTACGAGGTCGTCGATGTGCGTGTACACCGTGGCGAAATGCCCGCCGGCCCGCGTGGCAAGCCAACCACCGAGCGTCGAAAACTCGAACGACTGCGGGAAGTGACGGAGGGTCAAACCGTGCGCTGCAAGCTGCGATTCCAATGCCGGCCCGGTCGCACCCGCCTGAATGCGAGCCGACATCGAGCTCTCCTCGACGTCGAGAACGCGATCGAGTTGCCCAAGGTCTAGGCTCACCACCGCACGATAGCGATCGTCCACGTTGCCTTCGACGCCCCCGACGACGCTGGTCCCGCCACCAAAAGGGATCACCGCGACCTTCGCGTCGCAGGCCCAGTCGAGCAGGGCGCGGATGTCGTCTTCGGTCCGCGGCGTCGCAACGAGGTCGGGCGCGGAATCGAAGTCGCCCCGAAAACCACGAAGAATGTCGCGGTAGGACCGACCGTAGGTATGCCGGACCCGAGCTTCGCGATCGTCGCAGAGTACGGGTTCGAGCGCGGACGGCACGCCCAGCCGCGCAGCGCGCAGCTCGACCGCGTCGAGTGATGGAGGCTCATCGCAACGCTCCGGCACAAAGCCCAACATCAGCTGCGCGTGCTCACCCATCGCCTTTCGGGCGGCGGTATCGGGGAACTTGTCCTCCCAGCCCCAGCCCCAGAAACTCCGCTTTCGACCATCGTTCATCGGCTGCGACCTTCCACCATCAGCTGCTCCTGTTGCAAGCGCCTTGACGGACAGCCGGTTCGGGGCTTCCCTCCGTCCATGTCTTTCCCCAAACCGCTTCGGGCGGTCATCACCGGAGCCGGAAGCGGTCTCGGCCGCGCCATGGCTCTCGACCTCGCCGGGCGTGGCGCCTCTTTGGTCGTCTCGGACATCGATCCGGTGTCCGCCGAGCAAACCGCCGGGCAGGTGCGCGCGCTGGGCGCCGACGCCGAGGTGATCCCTTGCGATGTGACCGATCGCGATGCGGTCTTCGCGCTGATCGAAGAGGTGGACAAGCGGCTCGGGGGCGTCGATTTCATCGCCAACAACGCCGGCGTTGCCGTCGGCGGCCCATTCGAAGAGATCTCGATCGAGGACTGGCGCTGGGTCGTCGACATCAATCTTTGGGGCGTGATTCACGGCTGCCAGGCCGCGATCCAGAAGATGCGCCCTCAGGGACGTGGGTACATCGTCAACGTCGCGTCGGCCGCGGGCCTCATCGCTCCGCCCGCGATGTCCGCCTACAACGTCACCAAGGCAGGTGTGGTTTCGCTCAGCGAAACCCTATTTGCCGAATACAAGTCTCAGGGCATTCGAGTCGCGGTGCTTTGTCCCACGTTCTTCCGAACGAACATCGTCGAATCAGGGCGCGGCGCCACTAGCGAAAAGGAGGACGCACAGGTCATTCGCTGGATGGAGCGCTCGAAAGTCCAAGCCGCTGACGTCGCGAAAGCGGCGATCGATGCCGTGCGCGATGGCGAGCTCTACGTGCAGCCGATGCGTGACGGACGAGTCGCATGGCGCCTGAAGCGGGCCGCCCCGCAGCGCTTCTACGACTCCCTCAGCAGGGCCCACGAGAAGTTCCTCGAGAAGCGCACCAAGCGCTAAGTTGGCGGCGGTAGACCCTCGCTGCTATCCAGGGCCGACGCCCATGCGACCCACTTCGACCTCGATTCCAGTTCTTACGTTGCTTCTCTTCTCCGCTCTGCCGGCGACAGTGGCCGCGCAAGACGAAAACCAGGTCACCAGCGCGAACGTCGAGGCGGACGCCGACGTGATCACGCAAGAGCCCGACCTCTTCGACCGAGACGCCCTGGCGTACAACGCGGAGATTTTGGATGAGCTGCTGACGAGCTCGGCAAAGGAAATGATCACCACGCAGAAGTTCGTGGCCGCTGCCGGGATTAGCGGCGGCTCGATTTTGCTCGGTCTGTCGGCCTGGCGCCTCATCGAAGACCCGCCACAGAGTCAATACTCGCGCGGCCTCGGGGTCATGTTCATGACGCTCGGCATGGCCGATCTGACTGCGGGCGTGTTCGCCGCGACCCGCATCGTCCATGAGAGACACCGGCAAGAGCGCTGGGAGAAGGCGCGCAAAGACGGCATCACCGGCGTCGAGCTCGCACACTTCGAGGGCGAGCTGCAGGCATCCCAAGAAGCCCGCCAGAGCGAGCGCCTCTTGGTGCGGTGGGCCGCGCTGACCCATGCGATGGCCGGGGCCCTGGTCCTCGCGTTCACGCCGATTCCCGACAGCATGGGCCGCGCGGACCGCGCGTCCGGCTACGTCATCGGTGCGGTGTTCTTCGCGGTAGGCTTCGCTACCTTCGGCGTTTCGTTCCGCAAGACCCCCAGCGAAAACGCCTGGAAGGAATACAACACGCGGAAGACGCCGATGCCGGGGCACGAGTTCAGCTGGGGAGTCGCGCCGTCGATCTCGAGGCGAGGGGCTGGCCTTTCGTTTGGCGGCGCCTTCTAGGCGCGACCGGCTTGCACCCAAGCCACCTCAGCGAGTAGGAAGCCCCTCTATGGAGCTCGACAAACTCAAAGTCATCGTCACTGGCGGCGCCTCCGGGCTCGGAGAGCACTTCGCCAAACAACTTCTCGCCGCGGGCGCCCAGGTCGCCGTCGGCGACGTCAACGAGGAAGGCCTGGCCGCCCTCCCCGACGGCATTCACCGGCGAAGGCTCAACGTCGCCGACCAGGACGAAATCGCGAGCTTCGTTCCCTGGGCTGCGAAACAGATGGGCGGGCTCAACGCCCTCATCAACAACGCAGGCATCATCCGCGACGGCCTCTGGGTCGGCAAGAGCCGCTCGACGGGCGAAATCCGGCGGATGTCCCGGCAGGACTGGGACCTGGTCATCGCGATCAACCTCACCGGCGCCGCACTGATGGTGCAAGAGGTCGTCGCGCACATGATCGCGCACGACGAGCCCGGCGTCATCGTGAACATCTCGTCGATCGCGCGTCACGGCAACCGCGGCCAGACCAACTACGTCGCCGCCAAGGCCGCCTTGGCCGCGAACACCCGGACCTGGATGAAAGAGTTCGCACCGTACGGCATCCGAGTCGCCGCGGTCGCACCGGGCGCCACCGAAACCTCGATGACCGCCAACATGAACCAAAAGGCCCTCGACATGATCAAGGCATCGGTGCCGCTCGGCCGGATGGGGCAGCCCGAGGACATCTGGCGTGCGGTGAAGTTCATCTTCGACTGCGACTATTTCACCGGCGAGACGATCGACGTTCACGGCGGCGCGGCACTCTGATCACCCCAGCGCCCTCATGATCGCGCGGTGCAAGAAGTAGCCGACCGGCAAGAGCGCGCATCCCAGGGCGTAGGCGCCCCAAAACGAGAAGCGGTCCCGCATCAGGAACGGGACGAAAAACAGCACGGTGATGGGCAGCGCCACCAGAATGCTGCGCGCCATCTGGAACGCGCTGCCCGGGTCGCGGTGCTGCAGATAGGCCAGGGGCAAGACGAGTACCGTCGCGAGGGGGAGCGCGATGAGAAAGCCGGCGCCCGAGGGATATCGTCGAGAGAGCCACGCCGCGACGCCGATGACGAGCGCCGATACGAGCGTGTTCAAGACGAAGAGCATGGCTGCCTGCCCGGGTGGCTCACTCGCTGAGGTCGCTGAAGAAATACTCGATCTGACCGAGGTACCGCTCCGCACGGCGCCGCGCGATCGCATTCGACAGCCGTGCTTCGGGGAGCACGTCGCCTGCATCGAGCACCTCTTGCAACAGCTCCTTGAAGAGCTTGTGGTCACCGATATTCACGGCGTAGTGACGGGCCATGTTCATCTGCACCATCAGATTTCGGCGCTCTGTCTTCTCGAGCACCTCGTCCAAAATCAGCTTCGCCCGGTCCATGTCAGGTGGGAACTCCGAGGCCGCAAGCACGCCCATGGTCATCTTGCCGATCATGAACATGAAGTCGGGGTCGATCTCGACCGAGTGGCCGAGAATCACCTTGGCGAGCGGAAGGTCCGCCACCGTGTCCATGTCTTCCATGCCCATGTTGATGCGGGCCCCGAGCGACGCCCCCGCCCACAAAAGGATCGCCGCATCCTGCTTTTCGACGAATACCTCGTCGAGCCAAGCTTGGAGGCTGTCGACCCCGCCCTTGAGCGCGTCATCGAACCCGGGATCCCGGAGGCGCAGGAAGTGCTTGGAGAGGTCCCAAGCGCGCGTGTACATCACCAGCGCCCGGCGGCGGAGATACTCGGCCTCCTCCCAATCGTCCTCGATGTCGGCGACCTCGACGCGGTCCTCGATCCAGCCGGTGCCGTAGCCGATGTAGGCCCCCACCAAGGACAAGCCGATGATCTCGTTGTCGGGGACGACCCGCAGCAGGCCTTCGAGCTGAATGATGCTCGCTGGAAACGATTTCCCGACGAGGTCGTAGTCCCAGTGTTGCTCGATGCCGGGAGCCGCGCGCCCAAAGAGCGCCGCAGTCGAATCCGCCGCAAGCTTCTCGGTATCACAACCCGTCATCGCAACGAGCGCGACCGCGAACACAGCAAGAGCAAAACCTCTACAACGCCACATGGCGGGCAAGTGAACCGGAAACCCCCTACGAACACAAGGCAAATCGTGCCACCACGAGGATACGAGAAGTACAACCGGAGAACGGCTCGCGACGGGCGTGCTCGCGATCGGGACCCACTCGCCCCCTATTCCTCAAGACACCCTACGGCTAGGCTCGACCCAATCGCTGTGCTGCCCATCCCGAGCCGTTCCCCTGTGTAGACGTCGACTCACACGGGCTCCAGCGGCCACTGGATTCAGCGCGAAGCCTGCTGGCAAGCCTGATACACCCCCGCTAACCTCACCTCGTCGCGCTCTTCGCCCGAGCGGGAGGTTGCCATGCGGTACTTGTCCGGATTCATGTGTGTCTGTGCGCTGGGCGTGATTCCGCTGGCCGCGTGCGTTGAGGCGACGGGCGATGGTGGGCGCGGCGGTTCCGCGGGAAGCGGTGGGACGGCTGGCGACGGGGGAGGCGGCGGAACAGGCGGTGCGTGCGAAGGCAACGTTTGCCCATGCAGCGAAGCGGGCATCCTCGCCGCGATCGAAGCGGGTGGCGATGTCCCATACACGTTTGACTGCGACGGTCCGACGACCGTGGTGACGCAGGTTGGATTCTTCATCGACAATGACGTCATTCTCGACGGTGAGGGGAACCTCACGGTCGCTCTAGATCCTCGTTACAAGGAGGACCTAGAACGCGTATTCTCGTTCTCCGTTCCAGAAGGCGTCAAGGCGGAGCTACATCGACTCACGGCGGATTCATCGGGGGCCGCGATAGGTCAGCTGGGTGGGGTCATTAACGAAGGTACGCTGACGATCCAGGGCTGCGTCATATCGGGAAGCTCGTCTGAGTTTGGGCCCCCTTGGGAGGGCGGCGGCATCTACAATGCAGGCGAGATGACCATCACCAACAGCACAGTCTCCAAGAACCGGAGCGGTCACCTTCAGGGTGGCGGCATCTACAACGGATGCTCTGCGACGTTGATGCTGGTGAACAGTACCGTCTCGGGCAACGTCGCTGGGATCGACGGAACCGGGGCGGTCGGCGGCGGCATTTTCAACGAGGGGGAGATGACGATCATCAACAGCACGGTGTCGGGGAATGCTGCGGGAAGCGTGATCGGCGATGTTTCCGGCGGCGGGATTGCCAACGCCGGGTGGATGTCGTTGACCAACAGCACCGTGTCCGGGAATAGCGCGGACTCCGGGGACGCGATTGCGAGCACGAGTGCCTCTCGTTGCCCTGATCTCCATACGGAAATCGCGAACACGTTGATCGACGGCGACTGCGACAACGGCGACGCCGGCGCAACCCTGATCTGGGCCTCCAAAGGATACAACATCGAATCCCCCGGCAATACCTGCGGCTTCGACCAACAGGGCGACCAGGCCGGCGTCGGTGAGCAGGAACTGAATCTAGGACCGCTCGCTGACAACCGCGGCCCGACCATGACGCACGCGCTTCTGCCCGGGAGCGTGGCCATCGACCGAGTTCCGGCGGTGGATTGCGGTCTGGCCGAGGACCAGCGCGGTGAGCCACGACCGGAGACGGACGGCACGCTTTGCGACGTAGGAGCCTTTGAGGGGCAACCGCCGCCCCCACGCGAGCGCCTGCCCTTTTGACAGTTGGATGACACCAGAGTACGTCCGCGCGCAGGGCGATGACTGCTGGGGAATGCCGCGAACAACTCCAAGACCTCGTACAGCGCATGCAGGCGCTGGGGAGGTACCTTTGACCTCGGGGGCCTTCGCCACGAAATCGACCGTCTGAGCAACCTGAGCGCCTCCGAGGGCTTCTGGGACGATCAGCAGCGGGCGCAGAAGCTGATGCGCGAGCGTGCGTCCGCCGAAGAAATCCTCAAGGAATTCGAGCGAGTCGACAGCGAAACGAATGACCTACTAGAGCTTTTGGACCTCGCCGCGAGCGAGGGCGACGAGGGCGTGGTGGCCGACGTGGCCGAGCAGCTTCCTGCGATCGAAGCCGAGGTCCGGACCCTCGAGCTCAAGCGGATGCTGACCAAAGACGACGACACCGACGCGATCGTCACCATCAATCCGGGGGCCGGCGGGACCGAAGCCCAGGACTGGGCGGACATCCTCCTGCGCATGTATCTGCGATGGTGCGAGCGTCGCGGCTTCAAGACCGAGCTACTCAGCAAGCAGCCCGGCGATGAAGCCGGAATCAAAGACGCGAGCTTCATCGCTCGCGGGGCCAATGCCTACGGCTACCTCCGCGCTGAGAACGGGGTCCACCGGCTCATCCGAATCAGCCCGTTCGACGCGAACAAGCGCCGGCACACCTCGTTTGCCGGAGTGAGCGTCGTACCAGACCTCGGTGACGATCTCACGGAGGGGGAAATCGAGATCCGCGACGAAGACCTCGAGGTCAGCACGATGCGCTCGGGCGGCGCCGGCGGCCAGCACGTCAACCGCACCGAATCGGCCGTTCGCATGAAGCACATCCCCACCGGCTTCACCGTGCGCTGCGAGGCGGAGCGCTCGCAGCACCAGAACCGCGAGACGGCACTGAAGATGCTTCGTGGATTGCTCTTCGAGAAAGCGAGGCGCGAGCGCGAGGAGGCGTTCGAAGAAGCCTTCCTGAACGATCGGGCCGATATCGCCTTCGGTTCGCAGGTCCGAACCTATACCTTGCAGCCTTACACGATGGTCAAGGACGAGCGCACCGATCACAAGGTCAACAACGCGGACGCCGTGCTCGACGGCGACCTCGACGAATTCATCGAGACCTATCTCTTGATGAACGCCGAGAAGAAAAAGAAGAAGGCGGGCAGTGCCCAGGGGGACTAGGAAGTGGCCACCGAAGACGAGCTCCGACAAACACGGTTGAGCAAGGCCGAACGCCTGCGCGAGTTGGGCGTGCTGCCCTACCCGAACACGTGGCGAAGCAATCCCGCGCTCGAAGGCGCACGACGACGCCTGGTCGAGCTCGCCGCAGACGAAGCGGCCTGCGCCGAGCTGCCTCTCGAAGACGAGCTCGGGGACGACGCGACCCACGTTCCGCTCTTCGGCCGCGTGATCGCAAAGCGTGGCCCCTTCCTCGTGATCCGCACTCCATACGGCGATGCCCAGGCGCTGGTGCGGCCCGACAGCCTGAATGACCGCGATGCGGCCATGCTCAAGCTTCTCGACCTTGCCGACCACGTCCTCGTCGAAGGGCCCGCCATCCGCACCAAGACCGGCGCACTGGCGGTGAGCGCACGCCGCTACGAGCATCTCGGCAAAGCGCTCCTGCCGCCGCCCGCAAAATGGCACGGCCTCAAGGACGTCGAGAAGCGTTATCGAGAGCGCTATGTCGACCTGTTCGCGAACCCTGCCGTCGCCGAAGTGTTCCGCGCGCGCACGACCATCGTACAGTCCCTTCGGCGCTTCCTCGATGACCTGGGGTTCCTCGAGGTCGAAACGCCGATGCTCCATGCGATTCGTGGCGGCGCCACCGCCAAGCCCTTCGACACGCATCACAACGCCCTCGACCTCGAGCTGATTCTCCGCATCGCTCCCGAGCTCTATCTCAAAAGGCTGCTCGTCGGCGGCTTCGACCGCGTCTACGAGCTCGGCCGCACGTTTCGTAACGAGGGCATCAGCACCAAGCACAACCCCGAATTCACGATCCTCGAATTCTACATGGCCTACGCCACGTTCGAGGACCTGATGGACCTCGTGGTCGACATGCTCCGTGCTGTCGACGCCGATCTCAGCACGAAGTTTCCCGGCCTCGCCGGCGAGCGAACCTATGACCTCCAAGCCGACTGGAAGCGCGTGCGGATGCGGGAAGCGATTGCGGACCGCCTCGAACGCGCCGGCCACGGCAAGGTCCCCGAAACCCCATGGTCCGAAGCGCTATCACGCAAAGGGATCGAGGACGAAGAAGCGCTCGCCACGGCTTGCGACGCGATGCTGCCCAAGCTCGACACGGCTGCGAAGAAACAGCTCCAGGGCTGCGAGACCCACGGCGAACGGATGTTTGCGGTCTTCGAGCTTCTCGTGGAGCCCGACCTCGCTGCGATATACCGAACGGCCAACGGCGCCCGATCGGTTCCGGTGTTCATCACCGAGTTCCCCTGGGAGGTATCGCCGCTCGCGCGCCGCAGCGACGACGACCCGGCGTACGTTGACCGCTTCGAGCTTTTCATCGACGGCCGCGAGCTGAGCAACGCGTTCAGCGAGCTCAACGACCCCGATGACCAAGCCGAACGCTTCGAGTCGCAGCTCCGCAATCGGGAGCGTGGGGACGACGAGGCGATGGACTTCGACGCTGACTACATCCGGGCGCTTTCTCACGGCATGCCGCCGGCCGCCGGCTTCGGCCTCGGCGTGGACCGGCTGGTGATGCTCCTCTGCAACCAGCCGTCGATTCGTGACGTCTTGCTGTTTCCGCTGCTCCGCCCGGAGGCGGAGTGAGCCAAGCGCGGCCGCTCGGTTTGCGGACGGCCGTCCTTTGCGGCTTCGGGCTTGTGCACGTCGCCGCCGTTCTGGTTTTCGGCGCAACGAGCACCCAATGGTTCCAGGCGTCGATCGGGAACGATCTTCTCTGGCTGCGCCTGGCGATAGGCTGGGCGACCTGTCAGCTGAGCCTCGCCTTGCTCAGCGCGGCCGTCCTTCAGCGCGCCGCCCGTCTTCCCCGCGGAGCTCGCGGACGCGCCCGCACCGTCGCTTTGGGAATCAGCGCGGGGCTCCATGCCCTGATCACCAGCACCTCGGTCGGGATTCTCCTCTGGGCGGCACGCGTCTCGATGGGCCACGTCCTCGGTGGCACCGTTGCAAGCCTGCTCTTTGGCCTCACCCATCTCGCCTACGCCGACCTCGACCTCTCCTGGCTGCCGACTCTCTACGAGACCGTGACCACGCTCCAGGGCTTGAGCTCGGCCCTGATTGTCGTCCTGAGCATGTCCTGTTGGTTCCTGGTGCCGACTGCGCGCCGCGCGCGATTCTGGTGGGGATTTGACGCCGTGCTCGCGGTTGCGTTCGTGCTCGTCACGACCCTCTTTCCAATCTCGTCGGCCGAAGGCGACGAAACCAGCCTGCTCCGCGCGGTCGTTCGCGTCAGCGTCACCACGATCTTCGGCGTCCGAGTCATCCTGCGTCTGGTCGGTCCCCTCCTTTCCCTGTTTGAGCGGATCGGCTTCCGTTCGATGGTCGCGGCGCGCCACCTTCGCGCCAAAAAAACAGGCTTCCTCGCCGCAAGCAGCACGCTCTCCATCCTCGCGGTCGCAGTCTCCTCCTGCATGTTGATCTCCGTGCTCAGCGTGATGGGCGGTTTTCGTGCGGACCTCAAAAAGAAGATCCTCGGCAACCACGCGCACATCGTGATCGACAAAGCCTACGAAGAGCTCGACGACTGGGAACCGCTGTTGACCCGGACGCGCGAAACCGAAGGCGTCGTCGGCGCCACACCCTTCCTTCAGGTCGAGGTCATGGTGTCGAGCCTTTCGAACCGCGCAGGCGCAATCCTCCGCGGCATCGACGCGGAAACCGTTTCGGAGGTTACTGACCTCGCCCAGAACCTCACCCACGGCAAGCTCGAATACCTTCAGCACCCCGAGCGCATTCTCGACGCTTCGATCGACACGACCAAGACCGGCGCGCTCGACGCGATGATCAACGACGCCGAGCACGCTGCCGCCAAGGGCCTCCCCGACGAGACAAAGGAAGACAGCATGCCCGGTCTCATCGTCGGACAAGAGCTCGCCCGAGCGCTCCGGCTCGTCGTTGGCGATCGCGTCACCGTCGTCTCCCCGCGCGGCGATCTCGGCCCCACCGGCCTGATCCCCAAGACCCGCCCCTTCCGGATCGCGGGGATCTTCTATAGCGGCATGTACGAGTACGACATGAAGCATGCCTACATCGACCTGAGCGTGGCCCAGCGCTTCCTCCGCTCCGAGGGCCGGATTAGCGGCGTGGAGGTCAAGGTCGAAGAAGTCGAGGACGCACCGGCGCTCGCCGCCCAACTCGCCTCGATGGTCGGCCTGAGTGGCCTCCGCGTGCGGGATTGGAAAATGATGAACCAGCAGCTCTTCGGGGCCCTGGCCCTCGAGAAGCTCGCGATGTTCATCACCCTTGGGATCGCGGTCCTCATCGCAGGCTTCTCGGTATTCGGCACTCTCACCCTCCTCGTGCAGGAAAAACGAAGGGAGGTGGGGATCCTCAAGGCCATGGGCACCTCGGCGCGCGGCGTGATTCGGATCTTCGTGATCGAGGGTCTGCTGATCGGAGCGGCCGGCGGCTTGATGGGGCTCGGGCTTGGCTTCGTGCTCACATTTGCCGCGGAACACTTCGGAATCCGAATGAATCCGGAGGTCTACTACATCGACAAGCTGCCGGTGCACCTCGATCCGACCGAGTTCGCCGTCGTCGGCGCCGCGACCGTGCTCGTATGCCTGGCGGCAACGCTCTTTCCCGCGTATCAAGCGAGTCGGGTGCGGCCTGTCGACGCGCTCCGCTACGACTGAAACCGCGCGCGTACGATGTCCGATCCACTCGTCTCCGTACAAAACGTGACCAAAACCTTCCAGCACGAAGGCCGGTCGCTCCAGGTTCTCAAGGGGATCGACCTCGATATCGGCAGCGGTGAGATGGTTACGATCGTCGGCCCCTCGGGCGCGGGCAAGAGCACGCTCCTGCACTTGATCGGCACGCTCGATCTCCCCACCGAAGGCCGGATACTGTACGGCGGTCAGGACGTCACCCGCCTCGGAAGCTCGGACCTGGCCGAGTTTAGAAATCGAAGTATCGGTTTTGTTTTCCAATTCCATCACTTGCTTCCGGAGTTCACGGCGCTGGAAAACGTGATGATGCCAGGATTGATACAAGGGCGACGGCGCTACGACGCGCGGGCCAAGCAGCTGCTGGAGGAGGTCGGGCTATCCGAGCGACTCACCCATCGTCCCGGCGAGCTGTCGGGCGGCGAACAGCAGCGTGTGGCGCTCGCCAGAGCGCTTCTCATGGAGCCGAAGCTGGTGCTCGCCGATGAGCCAACCGGCAACCTCGACAGCCAAACCAGCGCTTCGGTGCATTCGCTCTTCTTCGATTTGAATCGTCGCCACGGGATTACATTCCTCATCGTGACCCACAGCCGCGACTTCGCCGACATGATGCCGAGGCGGGTCTCGATGAAAGACGGCCGCATCGATTCGGACGAACGCCGCGCTCAACCCCTTGAAAACCAAGGAAAACCAGCTTGACCCCCTCTTAGGGCACGGCTATAGCCGCCCGGATCGCTCCACCTTACAATGCGTCCTTCCGCCTCTGCCATAGCCCTGATGCTCGCAGGGCTCGCTTCCGTCGCGGGCGCCCAGAGTGAGGAGAACATGCCCGAGCCGCCGCCCCCGGCCACACGGCCTGTGCGGACGTCCCCGCGGCCACAGCGGCCGCCCGAGCCAATCCCGGTGGAGCCAGACGCTGAAGGCGAGGACTACGAACCGGTCGAGGACCCGAACGCCGCGATTCAGGTTCCGCGAACGAGTTGTCATGGAAAAGAGATTCGACGCATCGTCGTCATCGGCGCGCGTCGCGTCGACCCCGATGACGTTCGAGTCACGATGAAGCTCCGAAGAGGGTCGATCTGCACCGACCCGGCCGTCACCCGAGATGCCAAGGCGCTTTGGAATATGGCGTACTTCGACGATCTGCAGATCGAGTCCGACCCGCTCGGGGCCGGCATCAAGCTCACCATTCGCCTCGTCGAGCGCCCCGCCATTCGCAAAGTCATCTACAAGGGCAACGACGAGCTCGACAAAGAAGACATCGACGAGACCATCACGCTCGAGCCGGGAACGATTCTATCGGTGCCCGACGTCGAGTCGCAGGCTGATGCGATGCGCCAGCTCTACTCCGAGGAGGGGTTCTTTCTGGCTGACATCGGGTATGAGCTCAAGCGGGTTGCTGGAGACACCAACCAGGTCGACATCGTCTTCAAGATCGACGAGGGCGCGGAGGTCGAGGTTCGGCGAATCAGCTTCGTGGGGAACAAGCAGCTTCCCGCCGCCGAATTGCTGAAGATCATGCAAACCAACGAGACCGGCATGTTCTCGTTCTTGAGTGACCGCAACAAGTTCAGCCGCTCCGCTTTTGATGAAGACCTGACACGTGTCCAGGCCTGGTACTACGACAAGGGCTACCTGCAGATGCGCCCCGGCCGCCCGACGGTCGAGCTCACCGCAGACCGCGCCTACGTCGACATCACCATTCCGGTCGAGGAGGGTCCGCGATTCCGAATTCACGAGTTCGACGTCATGGAGACCGACGGCGCGGGCAACGAGGTGGAGACCATTGCGCCCAAGGCCGAGCTCCGCGAGATGGTCAGGCTCGAGGCCGGCGATTGGTTCAGCCGAAGCAAAATCGCGGAGGGCATCGAAGAGATCAGCCGGGCCTACCGCGACAACGGATACGCTTTGGTCGAGATGGTCCCGGGCACGGACCTCGACGAAGCCAATCACCTGGTGGACGTCACGATCAACATCCTTCGAGGGCCGCTGGTCTACATCCAGCGTCTCCACGTCCGCGGCAATACAAAGACGCGCGACGCCGTCATCCGCCGAGAATTCCGGCTCAGCGAAGGTGACCTCTACAACCAGAGCCGGCTCGAAGATGGCCGCGCGCTGGTGAACCAGCTCGGCTATTTCGAACGGGTCGACGTTTCGGAGGAGCAAGGAACCGCGCGCGACCAAATGGTAATCAACGTCGAGGTCGCCGAGAAGCCGACGGGCACGTTCCAAGTCGGCGCCGGTTTCTCGTCGCTCGAGAGCTTCATCATCACCGCACAGATTCAGCAGCAGAACCTCTTCGGCCGCGGTCAGTCACTCGGCCTGAACCTGCAGGTTTCGGGCATCCGCCAGCAGATCGACCTCAACTTCGTCGAACCTTGGTTCCTCGGCTCAGAGTGGAGCCTCGGCTTCGGAATCTTCAAACGCATCAGGGACTTCCGAGACTTCCGTCAGGACTCGACCGGCGCCAACCTGACGACCGGCCATCCCCTGTTCAACCCGCGCTTCCGTATCTTCGTCCGGTACGAGTTCGAGAACGTGAAGATTTCGGAGCCCCGAGGAAGCTTGCTCGGCGTCGGCGGCGGCCAGCTTGCCAACACCTTCTCCAACATCTTCATCGCCGACGCGTTCCGGGACGGCATCACCAGCTCGCTGCGGTTGACGCTCAACTGGGACAGCCGCGACAATCGGCTTTCGACGACCGGCGGCATCTTTGCGAACTACGCCGTCCAATTCGCCGACCAGTACCTCGGCTCCGACAATACATTCATTCGGCAGACCGCATTCGCGCGCTTTTACAAGAAGGCGTTCGGGCCGGTGATTTTCAAGGTCAACGCCGAGATGGGGCTGCTCACGTCTCGAAAGAAAGTCCCCGTGTTCGAGCGATTCTATCTCGGCGGCATCTATACGATTCGAGGCTACCGACTCCAATCGGTGGGCCCGCAGGCTGGCGTGGCATCGGCTGGCGACCCGAATCTCCCGGTTGCCTTCGAAGGCCGACCCATCGGAGGCGACTTCCAGGCCTTCTACAACATCGAGTTCGAGTTCCCGCTCATCGAGGCCGTGGGCATTCGGGCCGTCATCTTCACGGACGGCGGCAACGCCTGGAACCTTTTCGACTTCAAGGACCAGTTCGGCAACTGCCAGGCGCCGGTCGCGCCCGAAGCCGATCGGTCGTCTAGGCCATGTGGCATCAGCGGTTTCCTCCGGTACTCCGTGGGTTTCGGGATTCGATGGTTCTCCCCCCTCGGGCCGCTGCGTTTCGAATGGGGCATTCCGATTCGCCGGCGGCCGCAGGACAGCCCGATTCGGTTCGAGTTCACCATCGGCCAGTCGTTCTGACCGAATGAAACCCGCCCGGCAGGCGTATAACCCCTGCGGCTTGACCGCCTCGCGCCAAACGGCTAGCTAGGCCGGGCCTGAAAGGATGCTCTCCATGCGCTTTGTTAGAATCGTTGTTTTCACTTTGGCCGCCGTCGTTCTTGCTGGATCGGCGACGACCGTCGACGCGCAAGTCAAGATCGGTGTGGTCGATCTCCAGCGCGCCATCAACGAAACCGAAGACGGTCGCCAGGCCAAGCGACGGCTGAAGAAGGTGTTCGACGAGCGCCAGAAGTCCCTCAACGATAAGCAGGAAGCCCTCAAGACGCAGAAAGAGAGCCTCGAGCGGCAGCAGGACGTTCTGAGCCAGGACGCGCTCAAAAAGAAGGTCGAGAAGTACCAAGCCGATCTGATGGAGCTGCAGAACGAGTACGTGCAGTACCAGCAGGAGCTGTCCACCAAGGAGGGCGAGCTCACACAGAAGATCCTCGAGAAGATGCAGGCAATCCTTCGCCGCATCGGCCAGACGGACGGCTACACCATGATCATCGAAGCCAATGAAGGAGGCGTCGTCTGGGTGCCCTCGAACCTCGATCTCACCGACGTCTTGATTCAGCGCTACAACAAGCAGGCCAAATCGGGCGGCGGCGGCGCAAAGAAGCCGAAGTAACTGCCCATTCGTGGCCGAAGCGCGCGTTTCCAGCTACAAAAGCGCATGGTCAGGTTCTGCGCGCTAGCAGTCATGGCGTGGACGATGCTTGGCGTCGTTACGCATCCCGTCGCGCAAGAAGCGCCCGGAACGGAGGCGCCGCTTGCCGTCGACGAGCGGCCGCTGCCCGCCCGTCCGCATCACGTCGATGAGTTCGCGCAGTCTGCGATCCTTCGCTACCCGGGCCTCAAGGCGACCTCATCCGACATCGACGCCGCGCAGGCCCGATTGAGCGAGGCGAAGCTCTCCCCCTTCATGCAGTTCGAAGGACAGGCGAGGTTTTTCATGGCGCCCGGCGCGCGGGGAACCACCACGTTTAGCCCCGACCCTCAGATCCCCTGGGCGAACCGCTGGGGTCCCGGCGGCGAGGTGGGGATTGAAGGCGGCATCCCGATCTACACTTTCGGGAAGTATCGCGCGGGTAAGAAGGCCGCGAGGGCAGGCATCAGCGCGGCCGAGTACGAGCGAGACCGAACGCTCTCGCGCGTGGTGTTCGACGTGCGACGCGCCTATTTCGGCACCCAGCTGTCGCTCGACCTGCAGGCGATGCTCACCGAGGGCAAAGACAAGCTTCGAACTGCGGTCGACAAGCTGCGCGCCCGTCTCGAAGCCGACGACCCACGGGTGAAACAAAATGACTACTGGCGTCTGGTCTCGGCCCTTTCGGAAATCGAGTCGCGGGAATCCGAAGCCCTTCGACTAGAAGCCTCGGCCCGTGCTGCACTCGAGATTCTCTCGGGGATCAAACCGGCCATCGTGCCTGAGTGCCCGCTCCAGACCGTGCAGAGCGAAATCGTCGAGTTGAGCGAGCAAGTCGAGCTCGCCATCGAGAGTCGCCCGGAGGTGCATCAGCTCGAAGCCGCGCGTTCGGCGAAAGACGCCAATCTCGTGGTCAAGCGAGCCGGCTACCTCCCCGACATCATCCTGGCCCTGCGCGCGAGCTTCGCTCGCACACCGGGGATCACCGATATCCAGAACCCCTTTGTGATCGACCGGGGCAACTTCGCCGGCGCCTTTGCCGGCCTCGTCGCCCGTTGGAAGCTCGACTTCGGCGGGACCTACGCGCGGGTCAAAGCGGCCAAGGCGGAAATCGAGTCGCTCAAGAGCAAGACCGAAGAAGCCGAGCTCGGCATCGCCCTCGAAGTGACTGACCTCTACGAGCAGCTTCAAGATGCCAAGCGGCGCGTCGCGAGCTGGTCGCGTTCGGAGAGAGAATCCCGCAGGTGGTACGTCTCGGCCGGTCAGGGCTATGAAGTCGGCACTACGTCCGCCCGAGAGCTCGTGGACGCGATCTCCGCCTACTTTGGTGCGCGCGCGAAACGCCTCACGGCCACCGCCGAGTACAACCTCGCAATCGCGGGGCTGGAGAAAGCGACGAACATGCCGATCGTTTCGGAAAAGGGGTGGCGTCCGGTGGACTGCGAGGAATAAACCGGCCACTAGGCTCGTCTACGGGAAAGATATGACTCGATTATTCATCATCACCGGCTTGCTTATCGCTTCTTTCGGGCTTGCGGGTCCCGCAGCCGCCGAAGCAGCGCCCACCGCCGCATCCGAGGCCGAAATTGCCGACGCCGCAGCGGCAAAGGCCGAAGCGTTCATCCGCACAAAGCACAACAAGGTGCGCGCGGTTCTGCGAAAGCCCGACACCCCGAAGCGTGGCGAAGAGCTCACCGTACTGCTCGGCGAGTTCCTCGACTACGACCGACTCGCCAAGCTCTCCCTCGACAAAGAGTGGGCGAAGCGCTCCCCCAAAGAGCGCGACCGCTTCGTGAGCCTCTTGCGGCAGCTCGTCGAACGCCAGTACCAGCGCAACATGGAGTCGACGCTCCAATACAGAGTGAAGTGGGTTGGCACCGAGCCGATCGAGACCGGCGTGAAGGTGAAGTCTTCGGCAAAGTCCGTGAAGAAGAAGCGCCAGCCCCCGGTCACCATCGACTACAGCATGAGCCCCGCCGGCGACGAGTGGAAGGTCTTCGACATTTTCACCGACGAGGTGAGCCTCGTGAAGAACTACAAGCGCCAGTTTCGTAGGGTGATCAAGGAAGAGGGCTGGAGCGGACTGATCGGGCGGATGGAAAAGAAGCTCAAGGGCGACGACGAGTTGATTTAGCAGGCGGTATTTGGCGCGTCGCTGCGCTGTGCGGCTTGTGCTGCCTGGGGGTGGCTTGAGGGCGGGGGTGTCGCCGTTCGGCTTGTGCTGCCGCGGATGTTTGGGGGGCGGGGTGTTGGGTTGGGTGCGTGGTTTGGTTCAATTACACCGCCCCCCCACCCCCACCCGTAATCCTCCCTTGCGCGGCATTCGCTTCGCTCTGCCTTGCCGGCGCGTTCGCGCCGGGCTTCGCCCTTCGGGCTCGCGCTACCGCCTGCTGCGTTGTGGCGGGGGCCGATTGACGGGGTTGGACTCAGCCGCCACTTTGGAACTTGGATGCGCCTCGCTTTTCTCGTTCTCTCTTTCAACCTTCTAGTCGCCGGGTGCGGCAGCAGCCGCAACTCCAACCAGGCGCCCAAGCAGCAACGCGGCTGCGGAGAGCTCGATGGGGTCGAACCGGTAGAGCCGGTGGTTGTGGGGGAGCATCCCCTCTCACTCGGCCTCGAAGGAAGCTGCCCGATCTTCGAGCCCGTCCCATGCACTAGCTCTCTGGACGACTACGCATCGCTGTGCGGCCCCGACTGTTGGCCGGCCACCGGTACGCACAGCAGCGGCGACGAATGGCTGATCGGCTGCGAGTACAGCCTGCGCGCCCCGTGTGCGGACCTCGACTACGTGCCCGAGCCGAAATGCTATCAAGACCCGTTCGACGGCGATGAGTACTGGTACACCTACCCGAGCTGCCCGATCATTCTCGAGGCGCTCTTCTGCTGGACGCCATGCGACCCCGAGCGACGCTGGCCCGACCCCCCAGAGTACTGCCCGGCCCGCTAACGCTGACGCTAACGCTGACGCTGACGCTGGCACTGGCACTGAGGCTGCCACTGCCACGGGTGTGGTGGGGGTGGTTGCAGAAATTGGGAGCTGGTTTCGTTTGGTTACACACCCCGCCCCCCCCCACCCGTAGTCCTCCCTGGCGCGGCGGTCGCTGCGCTCCGCCTTGCCGGCGCTTTGCGCCGGGCTTCGCCCTTCGGGCTCGCGCTACCGCCTGCTGTCTTGTGGGGGTGCTCCGGTGCCGCGCTCCTCCACACTTGGATATGAATGGAGGGGCGCGGGGGAACGCGATGTGGGGGTTCGGCGGCGTGTGAGTGACAATCCGCAAGACAGCACCCACCCCGGATTGGCGCGAGCTCCGAGGGGCGGCTTGCGTGGCCTCAGGCCCCCAGCCCTTCCGGCCACGCTTGCAAGCCGCCCCGTTCGTTGAACCCCCGCGTCGTGTTCCCCCGCGCCCCGTCCGCTGCTAAATAAAACCGTCCGCCCGGCTGCGGCCCCCCCAGGCCGCGCCGTTCGGACGCTCCCCTTTTGCTGCTAGACCCTCTTTCGCAATCCTGCGATGTCTCTGATGACGACGCGGCGGTGATCGGTGTCGATCAGGCCAGCCCTTTTGAAGGCGCCGAGCACCAGTGTAACGGTCTCCCGCGTCGAGCCTACGTAGCTCGCAATCTCCTGATGAGTGAACTTCACACCAATCAGGATTCCCCGTGAATCAGGAATACCGTGCCTCGAAGACGCATCGAGTAAAAACTCTGCAACACGCGATTCTACGCTTCGCGTGAGCAGTGCATCGATCCGCCGTTCTGCAAGCAGGCGGCGTTCCCCCATTAACCGATGCATAGCGGAAGCGAATTCCAGGTCCTCGTTCATCACCATTTTGATGAGCCGCGGCGGAATGCGTAGCGCTTCCACATAATCCAAAACCACCGTTTCGAGACGCGCTTCGGGATCGACCAGCGACATTTCGCCAACCAGATCGCCTGGGCCGTAGTAGCCGAGCGTCAGTTCTCGTTCCGGTGTGCGGCGCACGCGCCGAACTCGACCGCTGCCGATCGCGAAGATCGCAGGGTCACTAGGCATGCAAAGGGACTCACGTCGATCGGCGTCGACCAGCGCGCTCCCGTTCAGGACCTGCTCCCGAAGTGCGGGCGTCAATGGCTCGAAAACCCTGCAACGGGACAGAATCCTCGTTCGGCGTTCTTCCGTCGTCCGCAGTCGTCGTGCGCCGGAGCCGTTTTGCAGTGCGGGAGCGTTAGAATCCATACTTACAGCCTTAACGGTATGGTGCATGAATACAGGATTACCGTCAAGACGTAGATTCACAAAATCACTTGAAAGGGCTTTTTTTCGTTCGTATTGACCAAAAGGGCCGCCTTCGCTAGTGTCGCCGCATTCGGAAGCGATTCGCGCCAGCTGCGGGGCCGGCATCATAAATATGCGACTTTATTCAGGAAAAATTGGCCCGATCGTCGACGACCTGGTGCGGGATCTCACCGCGGGGGAAGACATCGAAGTCGAGGAAGTGGCCGAGGTCCGACTCGACCTCGAAGCCGTGCTCAAGGAGTACGTCCGGCGCGAGCGCCAGATGATCGACGAGGCCAAAGATCGGATGGAACGCGAAGGCCTGGGCTACTCGAAGCTCGGCCGGATGCGGCAGCGGGTCGCAAAGGAGATGGGCTTCCCGCAGCAAGATGAAGTCCTCCCCTATCTGGTCGATCAACTGCTCAACATGCTCTTCCACAGCTCCAACGTCATCGAGATCTACGCGGACGACGCCGCCTTGCGGAAGAAGATGACGCCCGTTTTGCGCCGGCACATGGAGGTCGAATCAGGCCTCGACGCCGAAGTGCGCTCGAAGATCAAGAACCTCCAAGAGGGCACCTCCGCATTCGAGGTGGAGTACGCCAAAGTGATGGACCAGATCAAGCACAAGCGCGGGCTCGAGTAGGCATCTCATGCGGAGCATGACCGGATACGGAAGCGGGCGCGCAGCGCTCGGCGACGGACAGGTCGTGCTCGACGTCCGCACGGTCAACCATCGCTTCCTCGACGTGCGGGTGCGCCTCCCGTCGCGAATCCAAAGCCGTGCGCCGACCGTCGAACGCGTGATTCGCGCGCGCCTCGAACGGGGCCGCGTCGATGTCACGGCGCGGTTCGAGGGGCAGACGCTTCCGCAGCCGACGCTCGACGTCGATCGCGCGCGAGCGGTCTATGGAGAGCTCATCGCGCTGCGGGACGCGCTCAACCCCGAAGAGCCTCTGCCGCTCGCCCTGCTCTCTTCGGTGCCGGACTTGTTCGTCATCACTCGCGGCCTCGACGAAAATGAGCTCGACGGTGCACTCGAGCAGGCCGCCGCGGAAGCCTGTACCACGGTCACGGCCATGCGTGACAACGAAGGGACAGCCCTCGCCGAGGAGCTCACGGAGCGGCTCGTCGAGCTCGGGACGAGCGTCGAAGCCTTGAAGATTGCGGTGCCGGAGCTCCTCGAAGTCCGTAGAACGCGCCTTCGTGATCGCCTAGAGGCCCTGCTCGCCGGTGTCGACGCCGAGCTCGACCCTTCTCGACTGGAGCAAGAGATCGCCGTGCTGGCGGACCGCTCTGACATCGCCGAGGAGCTGGTGCGCCTCGCTAGCCACCGCGATCAAATGCTCGAACTGATCGAGAATTCGAGCGCAGCGGTCGGGAAGCGCATCGACTTCCTGCTTCAAGAGATGGCGCGCGAGGCCAACACGATCGGGTCCAAGGTGCAAGACGGGACGATGACGCCCCACGTGATTGCGTTGAAGGCCTGCATCGAGCAAATGAGGGAACAAGCGCAGAATGTGCTTTGACCGACTGCGCTGACGCGATACGGATCGCATCGGAGGGGGAGTTCCATGAGTGTCGCTGCGTCGACCGATCCAGATCTCATCTTGCTGATTATCAGCTCACCATCGGGCGCAGGAAAGACCACCCTGACCCGACGGCTGCTCCAAGAGTTTCCCGAGCTCCGGTTCAGCGTCTCGCACACCACGCGCAAGCCTCGTGCCAACGAGGTCGACGGCCAGGACTACCACTTCGTCACCGAGGAAGCCTTTCGCAAGATCATAGCCGAGAACGGCTTCGCCGAATGGGCCGAAGTCCACGGCAATCTCTACGGCACGAGCGTGAGCGAGATCGACATCGCGAGGGCTGCGCGAAAGATCGGTGTGCTCTTCGACGTCGACTATCAGGGCGCCCGCCAGATCAAGGAGAAGTTTCCCGACGCCATTGGCGTCTTCATCTTGCCGCCCTCGATGGCCGAGCTTCGCCGCCGGCTGGACGGCCGCGGCTCCGACGACGCTCAATCGCGTCAGCGCCGCTTTGACAAGGCCCGAGAGGAGATCGGGCACTATCCTTTCTTCGACTACATGATCGTCAACGACGAGCTGCAGCGCGCCCTGGCGGAGCTTCGGGGCATCGTGCTCGCGGAAGGCTGCAGGCGCCGGCGGCTCGCCGCCAAAGCGGAAGCGCTGCTCCAGGAGTGATCGGAGCTCGCCTCAGAACTCGATGCCGAGAATCAGTCGCAGGGTCAGCGCGCGGCTGATGTTGAGACCCTCGGTGCCCGGCTCGCGGACGCCATCGACTTCGAGGTAGCGGAGGCCGTTGAGCGGGAACAAAATCCCGAACTCAGCCGCGGCAAAGAAGCCGTCGGTGAACTTCGGCCCGTCTTCGGTCCGATAGTAGATAGCAAGGTCGATCTCCGCGCCCAGGTTCGGCTGAGAGGAATAAGTCTGCTGCTGGTACATCGCGCGGCTGTAGATGAAGTCGAGCCGCGCACCGAGCACCCTTCCAAAGTCGGTTCGGATGATGTCGTAGCTGATCGCCGGCGCCAGGTAATAGGCTCCATCGATGCGCCCCATGATGCGGCGCCAGAGAATCAGGTCGATGCGGTAGTCCGGGTGAAACGCGAAATTCGACACCGTCTTCTGTCCGACCGGCTGGGTCGCGAGATCCTCGTACTGCGAAAGCCCAACCACATCGGGATCGCCCGAGGCTGCGCCGCCTTTGAGAAAGACGCCAAGCTTCTTCCCGAGGAAACGGTACTCGCCTTCGAACGCAAATCCCCACTGGCGCAGCTTGAACTTGGCGCCCTCGGCCGCGGGCGGAAACTCTGTCGGCGCAATGTTCTGGACCTGTCCGAAGACGCCCGCGAACTCGATCTCGAGCCGCAGATCCTTCCACAAGACCTGCAGCCAGCCGTCGGGAATGTAGACCTTGGCGTCCCGGCGAACGAACGCGTTTTCGACGTCGCTGTAGGTCCCGAGCAACGGCGCACCTACCGTCGAAAGAAACTGCGAGCGATAGATGAAGTACGCGCCTCCGTTGATCACCCACTTGCCCCTCGCCAGGCGCTTCTCTTGCGCGAGCGGATCCATCCGTCGCGCAACCAAGAAGCTCCACTGCCGCGTGTCGTCCAAGCGGCTCGCATCGATCGGAATCGCCTGGATCTCAGAAACGGGGTCGAAGATGTAGCCCTTGCTCGCGAAGTCCCAAGACACGCCAAAGAAGATGCCTTTGAACTTGCCGATGAGCTGAATGCGATCGATTTCGGACTGGAAGTCGGAGTCGAGGACGGTGTCGAGCTGGTTGGTCCCGACGCCTGCATTCCAGAGCATCCCGAGGCCCCACTGATGCCCCATCCTGCCGAAGCGAAGCTGGCCGATCGTGCTGTTCGTGACCTCGCCCCAAGCCCGGCGAACGTAGATGTTGTCACCGACCGTATTTCGGAACGACTCAGGGGGCGGGAGCGTTTGCGTCAGGCTGTCGAAGGGAACGCCCGGCACACGGCCTGGGATCTGCCCCAACCGATCGACCGTCTTCACATCGGGCGTGGAGCCCAACACCAAGTTGTCGAAGACGTCCAACATCATGTGGACGCGGATGTTGTCGCTCAGCGATAGTGTCGGCTGCAAGCGAAGGCGCATATTTGCGTAACGCAGCGTCGCGCTTCCGTCACAGCGCTGGTCCTGGCTCGCAGGGGACGCCGGCTCGCCTTTGCAACCACCCTGCGGCAACACGCCGTTGCCGCCCGTGCTGGGCGAGTTGTCGACGGGAATCCATCGCCCGAAGGGATCTCCGGACAGCCTACCGCCTGGATCGAGCGGAGGGCCGAGCGGAATCCGCCGAAGCGAGAAGTTGTCGATGTAGTTGGCCCGCACCCGGAAATAACCGGCGAGCGAGAACACGGGCCGAGGGTTGGTCCAGCTCGCCAGCGTCGGATCGGAGGCGGGCGGCTCGGCCATGCCGAGGAGCTTCGCGTCGTCGGCCGCCATCGCATCCTCGTCGAACGCATCCTCGTCGAACTCCTCGTCCGAGTCGGCATTGCTCGTAGGCGCCGTCGGGAGCTCGAGCCCTTCGACGGTCGGCGCCCGCAGCTGCGGAGGGAGGTCTTGCTCGCGGCTGGGCGCCGGAGAGGCCTCCTCTTTCTCGGAAAGGGCCTCTTCTTCCTCGGTGTTCGCGGCTCCGCGTGCCCCCTGGGTCGTGGCATCGATCGACCCCTGCGCCGCAGCCGACGTTGCCCCCAGTGAAAGTACCCAAATAATCGCTAAGAAACGGCGCATTGAACCCGTGCGGTCCGGGGCGTAGCACGCCAGGATCACGCGGGTCAACGGGGCAATCGATGCCTTGACCAGAGCCAGCGAGGCCGTAAGCCCCGCTGCCGGGACCTCCATGACGGATAGTTTGAACTTCATACCGCTTGGCGGGCTCAACGAGGTCGGAATGAACTGCGCCGCGCTGGTCTGCGGCGACACGACGATCGCGATCGACTGCGGGATCGGTTTCACCGATGAACATGGTGCCGAGCTGGTCCACGCGGACTTCGGCTGGCTTCTGCAGCAGCGCCCAGGCCTCCAGGCGATCGTCATCACCCACGGGCATGAAGATCACATTGGCGCCCTTCCCTACTTTCTCAAGGAGCTCTCGGTCCCGGTCTTCGCGCCACCCTACGCCGCCGCTTTGATCGAGGATCGGCTGCGGGAGCATCGCTTGACGAACATCGACCTCCGGGTGAGCCCGGCAGGAAGCCAGGAGCAGATCGGCTCGATTTCGGTGGAGCGCTTCGCCGTGCACCATTCGATCGCCGACGCGACGGGGCTCATCTTGGATACGCCCGTCGGCACGGTCGTCCACACCGGGGACTTCAAAATCGAATCGGATCCCTGCGAGGGCCAGCGCTTCGATCGCCACCGGCTCGAGCAGCTGGCAACCGACGGCGTGCGCCTGCTTTTGAGCGATTCGACCGGTGCCAATGTCGAAGGGCGAGCCCGAATCGAGCGCGACGCCGAAGCGGCTCTCGAGGATTGGATCAGCCGCTCTCCCAATCGCGTCGTCGTCGCGACCTTCTCCTCGAACGCCTTTCGCTTGAGAGCAGTCTTGCGGATCGCACGGGAACGCGGCCGAAGGGTTTGCTTGCTCGGGATGTCGGTCCTCAAGCACACCGAGACCGCTCGAGCGCTGGGTTTGATTCCGTCGGTGGATGATCTCTTGGTTGCGCCCGAGGAGGTCGACGATTTGCCCCGCGACCGGGTCCTGATCCTCGCCGGCGGCACCCAGGGCGAACCCGCCTCGGCCCTCACCCGATTGGGCCGCGACGAGCACGCGCGCGTGCACCTCGAAGCAGGGGACACGGTGATCTTCTCTTCACGCGCCATTCCCGGAAACGAGCGCAGCGTCTTCGACCTCGTCAACCGATTCGAACGGCGCGGCATCGAGGTCGTCACGCGAAACCGGCATCCAGAAATTCACGCGAGCGGACACGGAAGCCGCGAAGAGCAGCGGTCGATGATCCAGCTTCTGCGTCCAAAGGCGTTTGTTCCGGTGCACGGCACGCATCACCACCGGAGCCGTCATCTCGAGCTGGCCGCCGAGGAAGGGATCACGCAGACACAGCTCATCGAGAACGGAAACGTGCTCGAAGTCACGAAGGACGCGCTCGGTGTCATCGATACGGTTCCGACGGGGCGCGTCTACATCGACGGCATGCGACCGCTGAGCTCCGAGGTCATCGCCGAGCGACGCGCGATGGGATCGGCCGGATTGGTCACCGTTGTGCTGTCGCTCAAAGGAGGACGGCCGCGGGAGCTCCCGCACGTGCTGTCGCGGGGTGTCTTCAACGGCGCGGATCGACTGCGCGTCGAGCGAAAGCTTGGCGAGCACGTTCGGAATCGGCTCAAAGGGCGGCGCTTCGCGACCACGGCGGAGGCCGAAGAAGCCGCAATTGAGGCCGCCCGGTGGTTCTTGGTCCACAATCACCGAAGGCGCCCGCTGATCACGGCGGACGTCCACGGGGAACCATGAGCCGATGGGTCGCCTGGTTGGTCGCTGCGCTGGTCCTGAGTAGCTGCCACGGGCACGTCAAACCGGAGCCGAGCCCGCAGCTCGTCTCCTCCGAACCCGCCATCGTCGCGCCGACCGAGCCCCCCTCGGACGGCGCAGCGCCCGCTGGCGTCGCGCGCCCCGCAACCCAAAAGGAGCGCGCAGCGGTCGAGGACCTCATTCGTGCCGCGGAGTCGGTACGGCAGCTCAAGCTTCGGCGCCGGGTGATGATTGAAATCGAAGACGGCGATGCGATCGCGCAAAGCCTGCGATCGCAGATCGAAGAGGAAGAAATCGAGCGCGCGAGGCTCGTCTATGGCGCGCTGGGGCTCCTCGATGCGGAGGAGGACCTCTACAGCATGTTTGCAGGGGTCCTCGGCGAGCAGGTCATCGGTTACTACGATCCGGACACCGGGCGACTCGTCATTCGCGACGACGTAATGGCAGGCTTGGCCGGGTCCTTCGGCCCCGAGCAAGCTCAGGAAGCGCAGCTGGTTCTGGTCCACGAGCTGGTCCACGCCCTCCAGGATCAGCGCCTCGGACTGGGCGAGTCGTATCAAAAGGAGCGCGCCGCGGATGCCGACAACGCCTTTCGCGCCGTCGTCGAAGGCGACGCCACCTTGGCGATGCTTGCCGAGGCGCTTCGTCAGCAGGGTATCCCGCTGTCGGCTGCGACGGCCGGCATCCAGCAGATGGGGGACTATGTCGACCTCGACGCGCTCGTGCGCGGCGAGAAGCTCGACGATGCGCCAGCGATCCTGCGGGTGACGTTGGTGGCGCCGTATCTGCGTGGGCTCCAATTCATGGCAGCCGTTCAAGGGCGCGGAGGGTGGCCCGCGGTGAACAACGCACACCGCCGCCCCCCTCTGACGACCGAGCAGGTGCTGCACCCGGACAAGTACTTCGCCCGCGAGCGGGCCGAACCAATCGAGATTCCCAAGTGCCAAGCGCTCGTCGCCGCCGGCTTCGATCGAATCGAGGAAGATACGCTCGGCGAGCTGGAGCTCAGCGTGTACCTCGGGCAAGGCCGAGCCTCGGGCACCCATGAGCAGGCGGCCGCCGGTTGGGCAGGTGATCAACTCGCGGTCTATCAGCGCAACGAAAAGACGGCCGTCATCTGGTGGACCAGCTGGGACAGCGAGTTGGATGCCCAAGAGGCCTTCGCCGCAGCCCGCTCGGTCTCCCCCAAGGACTCGAGCGCTCGGGTGGAACGCAAAGGTCGTGCGGTCCTCATCGTCAGGGGCTTGCCGCACCGGCTGCACCGCCCGGCTCGGAGTGACTTCAATTCCTTCGCTCGCAGCCTCAAGAACCGGCCGCCTCCGCCGGAGGTCCGCCCCAGTCTCGTCTATTGAGGTTGTCGTTGGGAACACCCCAAGCTAGGAAAGGCCGATGGGCCGCGCCTCCTGGGACCAATACTTCATGGATATCGCCGTGGTGGTCGCCAGTCGCTCGACCTGCCCCCGCAAGCACGTCGGCTCCGTCATCGTCCGCGACAAGACGATCCTCTCCACGGGCTACAACGGCTCGGTCCGCGGCCTCCCGCATTGCGACGAGGTCGGCCACATGATGGTCGACGGCCACTGCGTCCGGACCATCCATGCCGAGGTCAACGCGATCATCCAAGCCGCCAAAAACGGCGCCCGCATCGACGGCGCCTCGATCTACGTCACCGCGTCCCCATGTTGGAGCTGCTTCAAGGCGATTTGCAACGTCGGCATCAAGCGCATCATCTTCGAAGAGTTCTATCGGGACGAGCGGATCTTCGAGGTCTCGCAGACGCTGGGCATCGAGCTGGTGGAGCTTCACCGTGAGTTGGCGGCCCCCAAGGCTGCACCTTGACGGCTCTTCGCCCCGGCTGTACGAACCGCGCCTGTCCAGCCCCCTAAAAGCCGATGCAATCTGAAATTCGCGAGATCAGCCCCGTCCTTGTGGAGGTTACGGTCGAAGTGCCGTGGGACCGCATCCAAAAGGACCTCAACGACACCTACAAGGAGATCGGCAAGACCGCCCGCGTTCGCGGCTTCCGTCCGGGAAAGGTGCCGAGGGATGTGCTGAAGCAAGTGTACGGCCGGGAAGCCGCTGCGCAGGTGACGGGCACCCTGGTCGAACAGGGCCTCATGCAGGCGGTGCAGGAGCACGAGCTCCACATCGTCGCCCAGCCGCAAATGGACGAAGCGCCCGCGCTCGAGAAAGGCAAGCCGCTCACCTTCAAGGCCAAGGTCGAGGTGCGACCGAAGATCGACCAGGTCGCGATCGACGAGCTCGAAGCCTGGCAGGCGCCAATTGAAATCCCCAACGAAGACGTCGACGCCGAAGTCGAAGGGCTCCGAAACCAACACGCCGAGATTCAGGTTCCGGACCCGATGCGCGGGGCCAAAGAAGGCGACCTGATCACGATCGACTACACGGTCTCGGTGGACGGCGAAGCCAAGGATGACCTCGGGGCCGAAGGCCGCCAGGTCGAGATCAACGACGATCATCTGCTACCGGCCCTCAAAGAAGGGCTGCTCGGGATGCAACCGGACGAAGAGAAGACGGTCCAGGTCGCCTTCGAAGACGACCACCCGAACCCGAACCTCCAAGGCAAGACCGCCGAGTTCGCCATCAAGGCGACGCAGCTTCACGAAAAGCTCTTGCCCGAGCTCGACGACGAGTTCGCGAAGGACTGCGGCGACTACGAAACGCTCCTCGAGCTGCGGCTCAAGATCCGGGAGGGACTCGAAAGCAACGCCAAGCAGCAGAGTGATGCTCAGCTCAAAGACCAGCTGATCGACAGCTTGATCGAACACAATGACATCCCGGTTCCGCCGTCGATGGTGCAGCAGCAACAGCAGATGATGATGTACGAGATGGCTCAATTCATGCAGATGGCGGGGCAGCAAGGCGCGCCGGGTGCCGACTTCTTCTCGGGAATCGAGGAGCGTGCGCAGCGCCGCGTGCAGGCAGGCATTTTGCTCGGGTCGCTGGCGCGCCAGGAGGGCATCGAGGTCACCGAGGCCGATCTGGACGCGAAGTTCCAAGAGATCGCCGAGCGGACCGGCAAGCACGTGGCCAAGGTCCGCGCCGACCACCAAGAGGCCCAGCGCGACCAGCTCGAATCGCAGCTCCTCGAAGAGAAGGTCATGGCGTTGCTCACCGGGCGTGCCAAAATCAACGAAGGGGAGCGGCCCAAGCCCGAAGTCCAGCCTGAAACCCAAAAGGACGAATCGGCCGAAGACGAAGGGGAAGAGTCATGAGCGAGCCTACGATCGCGCAGATGTACATGCCTTGGGTCGTCGAAACGACGCACCGCGGCGAACGACAGTGGGACATCTTCAGCCGCCTGATGAAGGACCGCATCATCTTCCTCGGCACCGAGGTCAACGACGACGTCGCCAACGCGATCATCGCTCAGATGCTTTTTCTCGAGAGCGACGACCCCGACAAAGAGATCACTTTGTACATCAACAGCCCGGGTGGCTCGATTACAGCAGGGCTCGCGATTTACGACACGATGCAGTACGTTCGATCACCGGTGTCGACCGTCTGCCTGGGCCAAGCCGCATCGATGGCCGCTTGGATTCTCGCCTCTGGCACGACCGGAATGCGCAAGTGTTTGCCCAATGGCCGCATCATGATTCACCAACCGCTCGGTGGGATTCGCGGTCAAGCGACCGACATCGAAATCCATGCGCGAGAGATTCTGAAACTTCGTGAACAAATGAACACGATCCTGGCCAAGCATACAGGCCAGACCACCGAACGCATTAAGGAAGACACCGAACGCGATCGCTATCTGTCCGCCGAAGAAGCGCAAGAGTACGGGCTCATCGATGAGGTCATCAAGCCCAAGCTCGAAGGCTAAGACCCCACAAAACGCCGCCAACGAGCGCGGTCTAGTCCTTGCCGTTAAAGAGGCGGGACGCTAGACTCTCCCAAGCAGGTATATGGTGGATCGCAGGCGAGATGATGGGCACGGTAATCTTCAATGCTCCTTCTGTGGGAAGTCACAGAAGGAAGTAAAAAAGCTCATCGCGGGGCCGACGGTCTACATTTGCGACGAGTGCATCGGGCTCTGTAACGACATCATCGCGGAGGAGGTCGAGCGCGAGGAATCGCTCACGACGACAACGCCGCTGCCCAAGCCCGCCGAGATCAAAGACATTCTCGATGAGTACGTCATCGGGCAGGAGCGCGCGAAGAAGATTCTCTCCGTTGCGGTCCACAATCACTACAAGCGCATCGATTCGAAAATCAGCGCCGATGACGTCGAGCTTCAGAAGTCGAACATCCTTCTGCTGGGTCCGACCGGTTCGGGGAAGACTCTGCTCGCGCAGACGCTCGCGCGCATTCTCAACGTTCCGTTCGCGATTGCCGATGCCACGACCCTGACGGAGGCTGGCTACGTCGGCGAAGACGTCGAGAACATCATCGTGCAGCTTCTGCAAAACGCCGACCACGACGTCGAGCGGGCGCAGCGCGGCATCGTCTACATCGACGAAATCGACAAGGTCGCGCGCAAAGGCGACAACCCGTCGATCACGCGCGACGTCAGCGGCGAAGGCGTGCAGCAGGCCCTTTTGAAGATCATCGAGGGTACCGTTGCGAACGTGCCTCCGAAGGGCGGGCGCAAGCACCCGCAACAAGATTTCCTGCAAATCGACACGGGGAACATCCTGTTCATTTGCGGCGGCGCGTTCGTCGGCCTCGACGATGTCATCGAGCGCCGCATCGGGGAGCGGAAGCTCGGCTTTGGGGCCGACATTCCGTCGCGCAAAGACAAGAAGATCGGTGAGCTCCTCGAACAGATCGAACCCGAGGATTTGCTGCGCGCCGGCCTGATTCCCGAGTTCATCGGCCGCTTGCCGGTCATTGCTACCTTGCACGAGCTCAATGAAGAGGCGCTCGTCGACATCCTGACCAAACCCAAGAACGCCCTGGTCAAGCAGTACCAAAAGCTTTTCGAGATGGACGGCGTGAAGCTCAAGTTCGGGCAGGGCGCGCTGCATGCCGTGGCCCGACAAGCTCTGAAGCGGAACGCCGGGGCTCGAGGCCTTCGCGCCATCATGGAGAAGTCCATGCTGGACATCATGTACGAGGTCCCGTCCCAGGCCGACATCCGTGAAGTCGCCGTCAGCGAGGAAGTCATCGTCTCGGGTGAGAAACCGCTCATCGTCTACGAAAAGGAAGAGGCGGAGCTCGCTTAGTGCGGCCCTCTTGGTCCATCCCCGCCGCGCGCGGAGCGCAATAGGCTGATGTTCTTTCACCGAAACGACAACGACGATCAAAAGACCGGCACCGGTGAGCCCGGTGGCGACAGCTTCCCCTTGCTGCCCCTGCGGGACATCATCGTGTTCCCGCACATGGTCGTGCCGCTCTTCGTAGGTCGCGAGAAGTCGATCAACGCGCTCGAAGAAGCGATGAGCCAGCACAAGGAAATCCTGCTGGCCGCCCAGAAGAAGGCGAAGACAAACGACCCCGCCCCGGAGGACATCTTCGAGGTCGGAACCATCGGCACCATCATTCAGCTGCTGCGCTTGCCGGACGGCACGGTGAAGGTCTTGGTCGAGGGCAAGCGTCGGGCACGCATTACCGAATTCGTGCCGCACGAGGATTTCTTCCTCTGCAACGTGGAGCCGGTCGAAGAGCTGTACTCCGCCAACGTCGAAATCGAAGCCTTGATTCGCTCGGTTCAGTCGGCATTCGACGTCTACGCCAAGCTCAACAAGCGGATCGCACCCGAGATGCTGATGACGGTCCAAACGATCGACGACCCGTCGAAGCTCGCAGACACCGTGGTCGTCCACCTCACGAGCATCAAGCTTTCCGACCGGCAAGAGATTCTAGAAACCGTCGACCCGGCGAAGCGTCTCGAGCGTTTGTTCCAACTGATGAACGCCGAAATCGAGATTCTTCAAGTCGAGAAGAAGATCCGCTCCCGCGTCAAGAAGCAAATGGAGAAGACGCAAAAGGAGTACTACCTGAATGAGCAGATGCAGGCCATTCAGAAGGAGCTCGGTGAGCGCGACGAGTTCAAGAGCGAGATTCAAGAGCTCGAAGCGCAGCTCAAGCAAAAGAAGCTCAGCAAAGAAGCGCATCTCAAAGCGCGCAAAGAGCTCAAGAAGCTCAAAATGATGCAGCCGATGAGCGCGGAGGCGACGGTCATCCGCAACTACATCGATTGGGTGCTCGCGCTCCCCTGGGGCGACAAGAGCGAAGAGAACTACGACATCGACGCCGCCGAGCAGATCCTCGACGAAGACCACTACGGCCTCAAAAAGCCCAAGGAGCGCATCGTCGAGTACCTCGCGGTGCAAGCGCTCGTGAAGAAGCTCAAGGGGCCCGTGCTTTGTCTGGTGGGACCGCCCGGCGTTGGTAAGACCTCGCTGGCAAAGAGCATCGCTCGCTGCACGGGCCGGGAGTTCGTCCGTTTGTCGCTAGGCGGCGTGCGCGATGAAGCAGAGATTCGCGGCCACCGGCGGACGTACATCGGCGCCCTTCCCGGCCGCCTGATTCAATCGTTGCGCAAGGTCGGCGCCAACAACCCGGTCTTCCTGCTCGACGAAGTCGATAAAATGTCGGCTGACTTTCGGGGCGACCCTGCCTCTGCGCTGCTCGAGGTGCTCGACCCGGAGCAGAACCACAGCTTCAACGACCACTACCTCGACCTCGACTACGACCTCTCCGACGTGATGTTCATCACCACGGCGAACACCTTGGGAGGCATCCCGCTTCCACTCCGTGACCGCATGGAGATCCTCGAAATCAGCGGCTATACCGAGTTCGAAAAGCTCAACATCGCGATGCGCTACCTGGTGCCGCGGCAGAAGGAAAACGCCGGCCTTCAGGAAATCGACCTGGAGATCAGCGAGAATGCGATTCGCCAGGTCATCCACTACTACACGATGGAAAGCGGCGTTCGGAATCTCGAGCGGGAGGTCGGCAGCATCTGCCGCAAAATCGCCCGCAAGGTTCTCAAAGACGGCGATGAGTCGAAGCAAAAGAGCTACCGCGTCGAGGCGAAAGACATCGCAGAGTACCTCGGTGTTCCGAAGTACCGACCCGACAAGACCAACGAAAAGGACCACGTTGGCCTGACCAACGGCCTGGCGGTGAACGCTTTCGGCGGCTCGATTCTCGAATGCGAAGTCGCGGTCGTGCCGGGCAAAGGCAAGCTCAACATCACCGGCTTGCTCGAAAAGGGCATGCAGGAGTCCGCGCAGGCCGCGATGAGCTACATCCGCTCTCGCCAAAAGCTCCTCGGCCTCGAGGTCGACTTCCACTCCAAGTACGATGTCCACGTTCACTTCCCGAGCTTCGTCCCGAAGGACGGCCCCAGCGCCGGCATCACGATGGCCACCAGCATCGCGAGCGCGCTGCTCAAGATCCCGGTCCGCAAAAACGTCGCCATGACCGGCGAGATCACCCTCCGCGGGCGCATCATGCCGATCGGCGGCCTCAAGGAAAAGCTCTTGGCCGCGCACCGTGCGGAGATAGAAGTGGTCCTGATCCCGAAAGAAAACCAGAAGGACCTCAAGGAGATCCCGCGCCGGGTCTTGAACGCCCTCCGCATCGTCCTCGTCGAGCACATGGACCAAGTGCTCCGCGAGGCTCTGGTCCTAAGCGACCCCGACGCCCTCTTCGGCGACCACTCCGTCCGCCCCGCCGAATACCGCGAAGGCGAGCTCATCACCCCCGACCCCCGCGACCAAACCGACGTCCCCGAGCCCACCGTAGACGCCCCCGGCGCCCGCCAGTAGGGGACACTCTCCGGGTGTCTAACACCTCGTTATCACGGGGTTTCCCAGCGAAAGATCGCAGCGACCTCGACGGTCGGCGCTGCGATCCTTGCCTGAGATCCCGAGTGATTTCTGGGGCTTGCGGGGGTAGAGAGTGTCCCGGTTGGACAGGGGGGTGGGACGCGGTCATGCTCGGCGCCACTTTGGGCGGGTAGCTCAGCGGTAGAGCGCTGGCTTTACACGCCGGATGTCGCAGGTTCGACCCCTGTCCCGCCCACCGGTTCTTCCGCCTTTTTTCGCTGGATCTTGCGACTTCTGGCCCTAGGTTTGCTAACTAATAGTCAGTGACTGACTGGCGGTCAGTTGCGGCGGAGGGCAAGCATTGGCTGTAGCGGCACGTAGGGAACGGGAGCGGACGGCGCGTCGGGAGGCGATTCTCGATGCGGCGCAAGAACTGATCGCCTCCGAGGGATATTACGGGGTTCGCATGGATGCGGTGGCCGACGCCGCGGAGCTGAGCAAGGGGACGCTGTACCTCTACTTCGAGAACAAGGATGCGCTGTGTGCTGCGGTTGCGACGCGGCTCATCGACGAGTTCATTCCGCGTATCGAGGGCGCAATCAACGAAGCGCAGAGCGGTCTCGACGGCGTCCGTGCGCTGCTCCAGGCCTACTACGACCAAACGGTTGAAAACCCGCACCACTTCCGCTTCGCGCTCGCCTGGCTGAGTGCTGGTGAACGCATGGATGACTCGACCGAAGCGTTTCAAACCTACCGGGGGCGCGTTGGCAACATGTTGTCGCTGGTCGTCGCGACGCTGCAGCGCGGGCAGGCCGATGGAAGCATTCGAGTCGACGTGGATGCGCTGCCGCAAGCGATGCAACTTTGGACGAGCTTCCTCGGCATCGTCTTGGTGGGGCTCAACCGAGAAGCCATGGAGCAACGAATTCCGGTTCCGGTGGACTTGACTCAGCTGGTGCCCCTACACCTCGACGCAATGCGCCGGGCACTTTCGAGCGAAGGAACTGCATGATGCGTGCTGTGATTTTGATCTTGTTGGCGTCGGCGCTCGGTGTGGGTTGCAACTATCGGAAGGAAACCGACCCGTCCCCGCCCGTCGATGTGCCGACGACCTATTCAGAGGGGGCCGAAAGGACGGCTCCTCCGGAACCTGAGGCTGAGCCAGTTCGCGATGCACGTTGGTGGCGGCAGATGGGTGATCCCACCCTCACGGCCCTCATCGAAGAGGCGCTTCGGCGTAACCAGAGCGTGCGCGCCGGCTGGGCCAGGGTGCGGCAGTCGCGTTACATCGCGAACCAAGTGCGGGCTGCCCGGATGCCCCAGATCGGGCTTCAGGGAGCCTACGACATCGGCAAAGAGATCCAGGTGTTCGGTGAGTTCGACTTTCAGAACGCCACTGGGTCACTCCCGATATCGTACGAGGTCGATCTCTTTGCTAGGCGCGCGCGCGAGCACCAAGGAGCCAAGTTCGACGCGGAAGCCGCGCGCCTCGACCAGGAGTCCCTTGCCATCACGATCTCGGCGGAGGTCGCCGAGGCGTGGTTCGACTCCATCAACGCGCGGATTGAAGTCGCGGTCGTACAAGAGCAGCTCGAGACCGACCTTCGTTTCTTGGAGCTCGTCGAGCTTCGATACCGTGAAGGCTTGAACTCTGCGGTCGACGTGCACCAGCAGCGCCAGCGCGTCGCGAGCCAGCGCGCGCTCCTCGCTCTCGCGGACGCGCAGACCGATCTGACCGACCAGCGCCTCTCGGTGTTGCTTGGCGAAGCGCCGGGGCGACGCTTTCCGGTCGATGGGAAAGTACTGCCCGACATCGGGCCTACGCCGAACATCGAGGCGCCCGCAAGCCTCCTCGAGGCCCGCCCCGATATCAAGGCCGTCCGAAAGCGCGTCGAAGCCGAGGACCGTCGCGTGGCAGCCGCAGTCGGTGCTCGCTTACCGGTGATCACACTCAACTTTTCGCCCGGGTACAAATGGCTCCAGTTCGAGGGCGACCAAGTGGTGAGAGATCCCGTTACCTTGCTCCCGGTCCCGGATCCCGATACGGGGCTACCCACGGTTGCCAGAAGCTCCCAGACCGCCAACGGAATCGTCTGGCGTGCGGGCGCCGAGCTGTCGGTTCCCCTTTTCGACGGAATCGCCGCCTGGTCCGCGATCAAGGCACAGCGCGCATTGCTCGACCAACTCATGGAGCAATACGCTGAGACCATTCTCACAGGCTTGATCGAAGTCGAGAGCACCCTCGTCCTCGAACGCCAAGAGCGACTCCGCATTCAGTTCCTAGAAGACGAGTTTCGCCTCGCCAACATCACGCTCGAAGCCACCCGCGATCGCTACCGCGCGGGCCTCAGTGACTTCCTCCCGGTGCTAACTGCACTGGCGACTCGGCAGCGCTCGGAGCTTCAGCTCGTCGCCGCTCGCCGGCAGCTGGTTTCCTACCGCGTCCAGCTCTATCGAGCGTTGGGAGGCGCGTGGCCCGAAGAATTTGGAGAGCCCGAAGATGACTAAGCGAAGCGAGCGTCGCCTGAAATGGGCTCTTTCGATCGGCGTCCTCGTCGCCGCGGTCCTGGCGGCATACGTCCTCGTCATCACGAAGGCAGAGCCGCCGCGCGCGGAGAAGCCGCTCGAAGGAACGTTGGTCGATGTCATCCGAATCGATGCGAGCCGGCACGAGGTGGACCTGCACGCCAAAGGCACGGTCGTTCCAGCTCAGGAAGTCGTGCTCCAGGCGGAGCTGGGAGGGCGTGTCACCTGGCAAAGCCCCGAGCTCGTTCCCGGGGGGCGCTTCGAGACAGGCCAGCCCATCGTTCGGATCGACGCGCGCGACTACGCACTCGCGGTCGAAACCTCTCGCTCCCAAGTGAACCAAGCCAAGCTGGAGCTCGCCCTGGAGAGGCGCAGAGGCGAGGTCGCGAAGCGCGAGTGGAACTCCTTCGGCGAGATGGACGTTTCGGAGGAGCAGCGCGCCCTCGCGCAGCGCGAACCGCAGCTCGAGTCGACCAGGCTGGCGCTCAAGGCCGCCCAGAGCGCGCTGAAAAAGGCACAGCTCGATCTCACCCGCACCACCCTGCGCGCGCCGTTCAACGCGATGGTGGTCTCCGAGAATGTCGACACCGGCCAGCTCATCAGCCCGCAATCTACGGTCGCGCAGCTCGTAGGCACCGATGAATACCACGTGCAGGTGTCGGTCCCCGTCGCCTCCCTGCGAACCGTCCGAGCCCGTACGGACGACGCCCCCGGCTCCAAAACCAAGATCATCCAGCGCGTCGGCCAAGCGACCATCGAACGTCGCGGCGAAGTGATCCGGCAGCTGCCGGACCTCGATCCAGGCGGCGCGATGGCGCGGATCCTGGTGCGCATCGAGAACCCGCTCGGGAAGCCCGGTGACCTCCCCTTGCTCCTCGGCTCGTTCGTGGATGTGGAGATTGGCGCCCAACCGATCGAAAACGCCATCCGGGTCCCTCGGGTCGCGCTCAGAAATGGGCGTAGCGTTTACGTCATGAACGATCAGGATCAGCTCGAGATTCGCGACGTCCAAATTGCATGGACCGAACCCGATGCGGTCCTCGTCACCGGCGGCTTACAGGCCAACGAGCGCGTGGTCACCAGCCGCATCCCAACGCCCGTGCCCAACATGCTCCTCAGAACCCTGGCGGAGAAGCCTGAGGCCGAGCCCGGCGACCCAAGCGAGCCCGCCGCCCAAGCCACACCATGACCGGCTCGAGCAACTTCGACCCAGACAAAGAGCGCGGCGTCATCGCCTGGGCGGCGAAGAACTCCGTCGCGGCCAATGTGTTGATGCTCATCCTGATCGTCGGGGGCATGGTCACCTTGGCGTCGGGCATCAAGCAGGAGGTGTTCCCGGAGGTCGAGCTCGACGTCGTCTCGATCAGCGTCATCTACCCCGGCGCGAGCCCGGCGGAAGTCGAACAAGCGGTCGTCCTTGCGGTCGAAGAGGCGGTTCGGGGCATCGATGGGGTCAAGAAGGTCACCTCCTCGGCGATGGAGGGGCAGGCGAGCACCTTGGTCGAGCTCTTGCTCAACACCGACAAGGACCGAGCGCTCAACGACGTGAAGAGCGCCATCGATCGCATCACTTCGTTTCCCGAGGACGTGGAGCGCCCGACCGTCAGCCTTCTCTCAAACCGGCAACAGGTCATCTCGATCGTTCTCTACGGCGACGTCGATGAGGGCACCCTGCGAGCCGTCGCCGAAAACAGCCGTCGAACGCTGCTCCAAGACCCGCGCATCACCTACGTCGAGCTCTCCGGGATTCGCCCCCTCGAGATCAGCATCGAGGTTCCGCAAGCCCAGCTCCGAAAGCACGGGTTGACCATCGATGAGGTCGCCGCGCGTGTCCGGGCCGCGTCGGTCGAGCTCCCAGGCGGAGGCGTCAAGACGACGGCCGGCGAGGTCCTGCTCCGCACGACCGAACGGCGTGACCGGGGCAACGAGTTCGGCAACATCGTTCTGCTTAGCCAGCCCGATGGCTCGCAGGTGCGCGTTCGCGACGTGGCGACCGTGCGCGACGGCTTCCAGGAAATCGACAAGGAGGCCACGTACAACGGCAAACCGGCGGTGATGATCAACGTCTTCCGCGTCGGATCCGAGACGCCGCTTACGGTGTCCGCCGCCGCGAAAGAGTACGTCGTCGAGCTCCAAAAGACTTTGCCGGAAGGCCTCTACGCCGCGAACTGGTTCGACACGGCCGAGATGTACGAAGGGCGGCTCTCTCTGCTGATGCGAAACGCACGCATCGGTCTGCTCCTGGTCCTCCTGACGCTGGCATTGTTTCTCGAAGCGCGTCTCGCATTCTGGGTGACTCTCGGGATCCCGATTTCGTTTGCAGGCTCCCTGCTCTTCTTCCCGGTGACCGACGTGTCGATCAACATGATCTCGCTCTTCGCGTTCATCATCACGCTCGGCATGGTCGTCGACGATGCAATTGTCGTCGGCGAGGCGATTTACAAACAACGGATGGATGGCAAAGGGCGTCTAGAAGCTGCCATCGGAGGCGCCAAAGAGGTCGCACAGCCGGTCGTCTTTGCGATTCTCACGAGCTGTGTAGCGTTCGCGCCGATGCTGATGGTCCCAGGTCCCATGGGGAAGTTTTTCCGCGTGGTGCCGATCGTCGTCATCGCGGTCTTGATGATCTCGCTCGTCGAGTCGCTCCTCATTTTGCCAGCTCACCTTTCGCACCCGATGCCCTGGTGGCTGAGAATCGTTCTCTCGCCGTACCTCTGGGTCATGCGCGCCCTCGCCAAGCTCGACATGCCCCACCGCCTCCAGCATCACATCCAGCACACCTACATCCCCATCTTGAACAAGGCGCTGCGCTGGCGGTACTTCACAATTGCGGCTGGGGTTGCCCTCCTGGTCGGTACGCTCGGCTACGTCGCCGGCCGGATCCCGTTCACCTTTCTGCCCAAGGTCGAGGGCGACCTGATCACCGCGCACCTGAAGATGCCGGTCGGCACACCGGTATCTGAAACCGAGCGAATCGCAGACGGCATCGCGGCGGTTGCGCAGTCGATCGTCGACAGCGAAGACGCCAAAAGCGATGGACCGACGATGTCCCGCGGCTTGTACGAGGAAGTGGGCGCGATGAGCGCACTCGAAGCGAGTCCCGAGGGCTCCATG
Organism: Myxococcales bacterium; assembly: GCA_029862185.1. Lineage (GTDB taxonomy): Bacteria > Myxococcota_A > Polyangia > Polyangiales > Houyiibacteriaceae > SG8-38. The sequence continues at coordinate 11,700 of JAOTXX010000003.1, read as the reverse complement.
TCGACCGAGGGAAGCCACTACGCCACGGTGATGATGTATCTCATCGACGCGGGCGATCGGGAGCTGACCACGCAGCGTTTCGTCCAACGCTGGCGCGACGAGATTGGCGAGATCCCAGGGGCGGATTCGCTCACCTTTTCATTCGAGGTCGGCGTCGAGCCAGGCAAACCGATCGAGGTTCAACTGATCCACGACGACGTGCCCACCCTCGAAGCGGCCGCTGAACGTCTCGCGACCGAGATCTCGGCCTACAGTGGCCTTCGCGACATCGACAGCGGCGTCACCAAAGGCAAGGATCAGCTCGACTTCCGGCTCACCGCCGCCGCCTTGGCGCAAGGCATGACCGAGTTCGAGCTGGCGCGGCAGGTTCGGGCGGCGTTCTTTGGCGCGGAGGCGGTTCGGCAGCAGCGGGGTCGCGACGAGGTACGCGTGTACATTCGGTTGCCGCTCGAAGAGAGGCGCTCCCTCTATAACGTCGAAGAACTCATCGTGCGCACCCCCTTGGGCGGGGAGATGCCCCTGTCGCAGGCCGCAGTGGTCACGAGGGGACAAGCGTATACGATCATCAAACGAACCGACGGGCGTCGCAACATCAGCGTCACGGCCGACGTGGCCGACGAAGATGCCAACGCGAACGACATCAACGCACAGATCATTCAGCGTGAGCTCCCACAACTGCTCGCCGACTTCCCAGGGCTCTCGTACAGCCTCGGTGGCGAGCAAGAGCGCCAGGCCGAAACGATGGGCGCCCTCGGGCTCGGGTTCATCCTCGCACTGATCGTGATGTTCTCGATGCTCGCCGTCGTGTTCCGCAGCTACGCCCAGCCGATTCTCGTGATGTCGGCGATTCCGTTTGGCATGGTGGGCGCCGTTTGGGGCCACGTCGTGATGGGCTTCTCCTTGAGCCTGATGAGCATGATGGGGCTGGTCGCGCTCTCCGGCGTCGTCGTCAACGACTCGCTGATTCTCATCGTCTCCATCAACCGATTCCGCGAAGAGGGGATGAGCACCTGGGAGGCGGTCGTCGCCGGTGGCGCGCGGCGCTTCCGTCCGATTCTATTGACGTCACTCACGACGTTCTTCGGCCTTGCGCCCATGATTCTCGAGACCTCGGTGCAGGCCCGCTTCCTCGTGCCGATGGCTGTCTCGCTTGGATTCGGCGTCCTGGCGGCGACGCTGATCATGCTGCTCATCGTGCCCTGCGCCTACATCATCCTCGAAGACGCGCGACGCCTCGGAAGCAACTTCGGCGCACGGCTGCGCGGCCAGCCGACGATGCCTCCGCCCGAACCGATGACGCCTTCCGACGCGGACGTCGAGCTGCTCACTGCAGAGTGATCGCGACTCGGCTCAGGAAGCCGCGGAAAACGTCCAGGTGCCCGTCGGCGCGTGGTTGCGATTCAACTCGACCGGCTTTCGCATGAGACCCATCGCAGCGACGGTGGAGTGCATCCCCGCCCAACGGGCAAGGCTGCGGTACGCGACGAGCTGGGAGCCACCGGGATTACGCTTGGCGTGGTCCTTGGCGACTTCGAAGACCTCGAGGTAGCGCTGCACGCAGGCGTCGGGGTCGGAGCGATCCTTGGCGTTGCTGGTGGCCTGTTCGGACATCTGGCGGCGAAGTGCGGCCTTGCTCAGCAGCAGCTCCGCATAGCCGCCGAACTGGCGGTCTGCATCTTCGCCCTTGGGATCGATCAGGAAGCCGTCCTCGCCATCGGTCACCTGACCGGCAACGCCCATGCCGTCGTCCATGGCCACGACCGGAAGGCCGCACCAAAGCGCCTCGCTGATGACCTGCCCGTAGGTTTCCGACAGGGAGGTGTACACGAAGAGGTCGGCGTGCCGGAACCAGGCTGGCATCTGCTGAAGCGACTGCTCGCCCACGAAGAAGGTGCGGTGGTCGACACCGAGCTCCTTGGCGAGGTCCTTGAGCGCCTCGCTCTCGGGGCCATCACCCACCAGCGTGAGCGTGGCGCCTTCGATGCGGGGGTAGACGTACTGCGCGAAGATGCGGAGGAGGCGATCGACTTCCTTCTCGCGCGCATGACGGCAAACGACGAGAAGCCGCGCACCCGGCATGGTTTCCGGCGCGAAGGGGTCGTCCTGACCGGTTTGGTCGAAGATGCGCTTTTCAATCGCGCGCGGAATCACGTGAATCGGAACCTCGACCCCGCGCTCCTGCCAGTAGCGCTTGAGACCCGGGCTCAAACAAACGAGCGCGTCGCCGGCGTTGTACGCATCGGTCGTGTTCGATTCGACCCAGGGCATGACCCGCTCCTCGAAGAGCCGATTGACCGAGGGCACCTGGTGGAGCGCATCCGGAAGAACGACGTTGTACACGCTCGGCATGTGCACCGTGTTCACGCAAACCAGCGGCACGCCGTGCTGCTGCCGGAGCCAGCCACCGGCGTAGAGCAAGCCGCTCGGGCTCTGCGCGAGCAGCATGTCGAAGTTGGCGTCCTTCAGGGACTCGAGCGACGCGCGCGAAGGCATCGCCAGATAGAAACCGGGATGGTTGCGCAGGGGAATGCTCGGCAGCGAGATGTGACGCGGCGGCAGCTCGCTCGGCTGTGCGTGGGGATCGTCGGGACCAACAATCGTGACCTCGTGCCCGCGTGCGGACATTTCCCTGTAAAGGAACTGCGATGCGTAAGACGACCCATTCGCGTACGGAATCCGTACGTAATCATTTAGAATCGCCAATCGGCGTAGCCATCGTCGCTCATGCGAATACATCAAGGCCCTCCGTGTGTTTCACCAATGAGACTGTCAACCGTGAACCAGATTCACACCCTGTGAAAAAAGCTGTTGTCCGATGACTACAACCAACCACATGAACCCCGCCCCGCGGAGCCACTTGCCGCGGTTCTGGGCCCTTTTTCGGGATTTTCGGAGACATCCTCCCGCTCCAATCCCCCTCGTTGCGAAAACCGGGCCAACCTTGCACGCTGGGTCCCGGAGAAGGGGAAAGTGCTTGTCTTGTCGTCAACTTAGCCTCCCGAAGACTTCGGGCCGTCACGAACCGGCCCTGCGCACATACGCGTGAGCACGGACAATGATTCGGATCGCATATTTCGTTCACGGGCGAGGCAAGGGCCACGCCATCCGGACGCGGGCCGTCATCAGGGCTCTGGGCCCGAGCTACGAAACGCGGGTGTTCTGCGCCGGTGAAGCTTGGGACACCTTGGACGACCTCCCCTCCAGCCAGCCGATCCTGCCCTGCGTACCTGGCAGAGGGATGATCCGCTCGTTCACGCTGCGGCTCCGCGGTGATGGCGAACGCTTCCGACGCTGGCGTCCCGACCTCGTGGTCAGCGATGGCGACGGCCCCTCGGTGAACGCCGCCAGGTTACTCGGGATCCCCGTCGTCGCGGTCGGACACGGTTTGATTCTCCATCACACTCATCTGCCCCAAGCCTTGCCCTGGCGCAGCCACCTGCGCGAGGTGCTCAACGTCGCGAGCTCGTCTTGGCCCGCGTGCCGTCGAGTGGCGGTCCACTTTGCCCCCGTCGAGCCGCGTACCGAAGGCACCCTCGTGGCGCGTCCCGATCTCCGCAGCGAGGCCGATCCGCACCTGGCGCGCGAGGACTTCATCCTGGCGTACTTCCGCGATGGCAACGGGGCGATGGCGCTCGAACAACTTGCGGGCCGTGGCCACCGAGTGCGGTTGTTTGGTCAGCCCCGCAATGTGCCCCACGGAGTCGAATTGCATCCGCCGGACGTCACCGCGTTCGGCGAGGCGCTCAGCCGATGCAGGGCCGTGGTGGGCTCGTCGGGCAACCACTTGCCAGCCGAGTGCGCGATGCTTGGCATCCCCATGCTCGCGCTACACCGCGAACACGATCGGGAGCACGAGTTGAACGCGCGCCTGGTCGAGGTCGCCGGCATCGGTGTCGCCGCCCCCGTCGATCACTGCACCCCCGACATCATCCGACCCTTCGAAGCGGAATTCGACAAGCCGCGGGATGAGCTCGCGGCGCGCACCCTAGCCATGCCACCGGCATCCGAGATCGTGCCGCAAGCCATCGACGAGCTCTGCCATCGCACGGTCCCACGCCCGACGTGGAACGCGCAGACAGTCTGAGGCCCGTCCGAAGCCGACTCAGCGTCGGTCCCAGTGTCCGTGAAACATGACCCGACGCCGGGCGAAAACCAGAAAGACTTCATGTCTTTGACAGCCCCTACCCCCCGGGCTACAAGGCCGGTCCCGAAGGGCTATGCTCTGAGGTGGATGCGGCGGTAGTTAAGTTGGTTATAACGCCGGCCTGTCACGCCGGAGGCCGCGGGTTCGAGTCCCGTCCGCCGCGCCAGAACCCAGCCTGAAAGGGCTGGGTTTTTGCGTCTAAGCCTTAGCTCCCACCCGCGCAGGTTCTTTCGTGCGCCACTGATCCATTGCGGGCGGGATCGTGCGCGAAGCGCCCGCGCTGTGCGCACGTCTTCGGGGTCTTCGGCGCTAGGCTTCGCTCCCACGCCCCAAACACAAAAGCTGCGCGCAGAATCGGCTGGCAAGTAAAGAATTACGTATAGACCGATTGGCGAGAGCGCGAGACGCTCAGCGATCTGGAAGCGGGGCGACAAGACCGCCGCCTCGTTCCAGGTAAAGAAGGGAGTCTCATGATGAAAAAGTATATTTCAGCAAGCCCCGCCATCCTCGTGACCGCAATGATGGTCACGCTGTCGTTCGGGTGCGGAGAAGGCATCGAGGGCGAGACGGGTAGTCAGTCAGCAGAACTTACCACGGGGGAGTGCAACGCGATCGTGGCCACGAACCTTAGCTCTGCGCAACGATGTGCTCGGGGCACATGCGGGGTCGCGGAGTGCACGAATGTGGCGGGGGCCTTCGTTGACTTCTTCATCAATAACCCGGAGTGCGCGGGCTTCTTTGCCAACGGCGACGTCAACGGTCTTCCAGGGAATGCCTCGATCCATCCCCAAACCGGTGAGGCCAAGCATATCGGTGATGTGATCTGTAGTGCGGTCGTACAGTGCGGACTTTGTCCAGATGCACCCCCCGGCGTGTGCACAACCGACTGCGAAGAAGCAGCGGAGTAGGGACGGCCAGCCGCCTTCACATGGAGCGGGGTCGAATGGTTCAAGCGATCTGAACGCGACCCCCACCTGCTCGGCAAAGCCTCGCCTCACGGTGGGGCTTTTGCTTTTCCGCACGGCGCGGGTCGCCGTTTTGTTTCTGAGACGTCGGCGCGTTTGCGGTGCAGACGTGGGATCGATCGGAGCCCTGCCTCGCGCCTTTTTCGGCGCCCCGGTTGCTGCCTCTACACCTGCTGCCCAGCCTTCACCGCAACCAGTCCCGCGCGCGCCTTGTTGACCGTCTCTTCGTACTCTTTGTCCGGGTCGCTTGCTTCGACGATGCCGGCGCCCGCCTGCAGCCACATTTCGTCTTTGTGTGCAACGATGGTGCGGATGGCGATGGCGACGTCCATGTTGCCGTCGAAGCCGATGTAACCGACGGCGCCACCGTAGACGCCTCGGCGTTCGGGCTCGAGGTCTTCGATGATTTGCATCGCGCGTACCTTGGGGGCTCCGCTTAGGGTGCCGGCTGGGAAGGTGGCGCGGAGGACGTCCAGGGCGTCGCGGCCGGGAGCCAGATCGCCGATGACGTTCGAAACGATGTGCATGACGTGAGAGTAGCGCTCGACGATCATGCGGTCGGTGACGCGGACGGTGCCTGACCGGCTGATGCGGCCGGCGTCGTTTCGGCCGAGGTCGACCAGCATGACGTGTTCCGCTCGCTCCTTGGGATCGGCGAGGAGATCTGCCTCGATGTCGCGGTCTTCTTCTTCGGTGCGGCCGCGATGTCGGGTCCCTGCGATCGGGCGCACGTGGACCTGGTCGTCTTCGAGGCGGACGAGCGTTTCGGGGCTCGCGCCGGCAACCAGGCGGTCGGGCATCCTCAGGAAGTACATGTACGGGCTCGGATTGATGATTCGCATGGCACGGTAGACGTCGAACACGTCGGTGTCGCCCAAAGGAACCCGGAAGCGCTGCGAGAGCACGACTTGGAAGATGTCGCCGGCGCGGATGTGCTCCTTGGCCACTTCCACAGCCGCGCAGAACCCCGGACGGTCGAACGACGACGCGGGAAGCTCCAACTCGCTGCTCGGACTCGGCGGATGCAACCGTCTGGGCAGGATGGGATGGTCGAGCGCGGCCACGGCGGCCTCGATGTGACCGGTCGCTCGGTCGTAGGCCTGCTTCGGGTCACCGGTGATGCGCGCCGGCACGACGACGCGCAGGGTGCCGCGCACGTTGTCGAAGATGAGAACGGTTCCGCCAATGGCGAAACAGAACTCCCAGTCGTCGTCGCGTTCGAGCGCCTTGCCGACCGTCGGCTCGAAGGTCCGCACCGCGTCGTAGCTCACGTAACCCACGGCCCCGCCCCAGAAGCGCGGGAGCCAATCGACCTCGGGCGGCTTCCACTCCGCAAGCGTCTCTCGAAGGCGCTGCCAAGGGTCGACGCCAAGCTCTTGCTGCACCTCGCCGTCCTGGACACGTTCGAACTTGTCCGCGACGCCGCGTACGATCACGTCGGGCGCAAAGCCCACGAAGCTGTAGCGGGCCCAGGTCTCCCCGCCCGTGACGCTCTCGAGCAGGTAACTGCCCGCGTCTTGACCGAGCGTCGCGTGCGCTAGAACCGGCGTGAGCCGATCGGCGATGACCTCGCGAAACACCGGCACCACCGATGCATCACGGCTGAGTCGTTCGAACTCTTCGGCCGTCGGAAAATACTCGCTCACCGCACTCCGAATAACACCGATATGACAAACGTGCTAAGGCCCCGGCCACAGGAGACCTGGAGAGAACATGGCCGATCTACCCCTCAATGAAGTCGACCCCGAAATCGCCCATTGCATCGCCGATGAAGAGCGCCGGCAGCATGAGAAGCTCCGCCTGATTCCGAGCGAGAACTACGCCAGCGCCGCCGTGATGGAGGCCTGTGGCAGCGTCCTCAACAACAAATACTCGGAAGGCTACGCCGGCAAGCGGTACTACGAGGGCCAGCAGAACATCGACACGATCGAGTCGCTCGCAATCGAGCGCCTCAAGGCCCTGTTCGGTGTCGACCACGCGAACGTGCAGCCCTACTCCGGCTCGCCCGCGAACCTCGCCGTCTACTTCGCGTTCTGCAACCCCGGCGACACCATCATGGGCATGGGGCTTCCGAGCGGCGGCCACCTCACCCACGGCTGGAAGGTTTCGATTTCCGGCAAGTACTTCAACGCCATTCAATACGGCGTGCGGCGCAAAGACAACCTCATCGATTTCGACCAGGTCGCGTCCCTCGCCCGCGAGCACAAGCCAAAGCTGCTGTTCTGTGGTGCGACGGCGTACCCGCGCGTGGTCGACTTCGCGAAGTTCGCGGATATCGCGCGAGAGGTCGGCTCGATTCTGGTGGCTGACATCGCCCACATTTCGGGCCTCGTCGCCGGTGGCGCGCACCCTTCCCCGGTCGGGCACGCCGAGGTGATCAGCAGCACGACCCACAAGACCTTTCGTGGCCCGCGCGGCGGCATGATCATGTGCAACGACAAGCACAAAAAAGCGATCGATCGCGCCGTTTTCCCAGGCCTGCAGGGCGGGCCGCACAACGGAACCACCGCCGGCATCGCCATCGCCGCCAAGCTGGCGATGACCGACGAGTTCAAGGCGTACGCCCATGCGATCGTCGACAACTCCCGCGTGCTTGCCGAGACCCTCGTGTCGCGGGGCTTTGATCTCGTGACCGGCGGGAGCGACAACCATCTCATCTTGATGGACCTCAGCGGCAAGGACGTGCCGGGCAAGGTCGCCGCGCAGGCGCTCGACCGCGCCGGCATGGTCGCCAACTACAACTCGGTTCCCTTCGACACGCGGAAGCCGTTCGACCCGAGCGGCGTTCGCCTCGGCACGCCCGCGATCACCAGCCGCGGCATGGGTGCGAGCGAGATGAAGCGCCTGGGCAACTGGATGGCCGACGTCGTCGACGACGTGGAGAACGAAGCACTGATTTCGCGCATCGCCGGAGAGATCAAAGACCTTTGTGACCAATTCCCGGCCCCCGGCGTGCCTGTTCACTGAGCGTTCGGGCAGCAGGGCACCGGCCTTCCGTTCAGTCCGGAAAGCTGCAGATGGCACGTCGCAAACAGGTCGACCCCTGCTAGACTGCTCCGAGGATGTCCCTACAGGGAAAGCGCATCGTCGTCGGCTTGGGCGGCGGAATCGCCGCGTTCAAGACGGTTCAGCTCGTCCGGGAGCTCATGCGGCGGGGTGCCGAGGTCCGGGTCGTCATGACCGAGGCGGCGACCCGATTTGTAGGTCCGATTACATTTGCGGGCCTGACCGGGAAGCCGGCTGTCACCGACCTCTGGGCCGAGGACTATGCCGGCGAAGTGCACGTCGAGCTCGGCGAGTGGGCGGACGCCATCGTCATCGCCCCGGCCACCATGAACCTCATGGCGCGCGCGACCGGCGGGCAAGCCAACGACGCGGTGCTTGCGACGCTCGCCTGCGCCCGCGGCGAGGTCTTTTTCGCGCCGGCGATGCACCAGCGCATGTGGTCACATCCGGCGACCCAATCGAATGTTCGCGTGCTGACCGAGCGTGGCGCGGTCGTGCTCGGCCCGGTGAACGGCCCGCTTGCCAATGGCGAAGTCGGTGACGGGCGGATGCTGGAGCCCGACGACATTGCAGACGCCGTCGAGTCGCACTTGACGCACGCCGACGACCTCGCGGGGACACGCGTCATGATCACCGCCGGCCCGACCCACGAGGACCTCGACCCGGTGCGCTACCTCGGGAACCGTTCGAGCGGGCGCATGGGGTACGCGATCGCGGCCCAGGCCCTCCGTCGCGGCGCTGAGGTGACCCTTGTGAGTGGGCCGGTGCAGCTGCCGGTCCCAGCGGGCGCCGAGGTCGTTTCGGTGCGCTCCGCAAAAGAGATGCACGAGGCTGTGATGTCGCGCTTTGAGCGGTTCGACGTCGTGATCATGGCCGCAGCCGTCGCCGACTATCGCCCGGTGCAGCGCGCTGCGCAGAAGATCAAAAAGCGCAGCGGCTTGAAGCTCGAGCTCGTTCGCAACCCGGACATCCTGGCGGATGTGGGTGCGAAGCGGGTCCAGCAGCCCTCTGTTCTGGTCGGTTTCGCGCTCGAAACTGAAAACCTCGAGCAAGCGGCGCGCGACAAGCTCGAGCGAAAGGCGGCCGACCTCATCGTCGCAAACGAAGCAAGCGTGGGGCTCGGTGGCGACAGCAACCGCGCCACACTCGTCGACGCGACCTCGGCCAACCCACTGCCCGAGATGAGCAAGCGGGCCCTCGCCGATCAGATTCTCGACCGCGTGCGAGCGCTGTTGAAACACCCCTCGCGGAAACCTCGACACGAGGCGAAGCGCGGCGCCCCCAACTGACTGGAACGCACTTTGATCCGCCCCCTCATCGCCTCCTTCTTGAGCCACATCGACGGCGACGCGTCACGCGAGGTCGCGCTGCAAGCGTACCGAGAGGCCGAAGAGAAACACGGCGTTCGAATCTACGACGACCACGACGCGCGCGTCGCACCGGGCGCGTTCAAGCCGCACATGCCGATCTCCGAAGAGCGTGTCCGAACCTTGACGCGGAGCTGGGAGCAATTCGACCGTGCCCTCGAGCCCCTGGGGAGGGCGGCCGAGCGCGACCTCGTCATCCGATCACTTGGGCCTTTCATTTCGGACACCGGCCTCTGGGTCGCCGGAGCCGATTTGGCCGACGATCACTTGTTCATTTTCGGCTCGGGCGAAGTGGGCTCCTGGACGGCGGAACAATGGGATCAGCACCTCGCCAACTGGGCGGCGGTCAAGCAGTACAAGGGGCGCGACGACTGGACCGCAGAGCGCCTGGTCGAACGGATGCGCCGAGTGCCTCGATACGAAGAGTGGACCAAGCTTCTTCGCAGCCTCATCGCAGAGGCGCGCGGGACCGCAATTCGAAGCTAGTTAGAGAACATCGACCGGCCCGGCGCCTTCGCGCAGGACCACTGCCTCACCGCCGCTGAGGTCGATGATGGTCGACGGCTCGATGCCGCCCCAGCCTCCGTCGACGAAGGCATCGACATGCGCGAACCGCGCGTTGAGCTCGTCCGGGTCGTTGAGAACCTGCGCGTCGACGGTCGCCGAAGTCGACACAATGGGGCTTCCGAGCTCGTTCAGGAGCGCGAGCGCAACGGCGTCATCGGGCACGCGAATCCCGACGGTCTTCTGCTTGCGCACCAGGAGCTTCGGCACCTCCCGGGTGGCCTGCAGCACGAAGGTGTACGGCCCTGGCACGAGGCGTTTCATGATCCGGTAGGCGAAATCGTCGACGTGAGCGTAGCGGGCGATTTTGCTGAGGTCCGGGCACATGAAGCTCAGGGGGTGGTCCTTTTTGAGCTGCCGAATCTGATAGATGCGCTCGATCGCCTTCTTCTGGTGGATGTCGCAGCCCAGTCCGTAGACGGTCCCCGTGGGGTACACGATCACGCCTCCGCGGCGCAGGACTTCCACCGCTTGGTGCACCCGTCGGGCCTGTGGGTGGGTGGGGTGAATCTCGATACGCATCGGGCGCCGCTCCAGGTAGCGATCGGGCCCGTTGTCGTCAAGTCGACGAGGACTACCCAAGCGGTCGCAAATGCGCTAACTAGTCGCCCGCCAATGAACGATGAGCGAGACCCGCGCCCGTATCTGCTGATCACGGTGCTTTTAGACAGCTCGGCACGCCCTGCCGACATCAGCCGCAGCCACGGCGACGCCTACGAACGCTCGCTGAACGCGAGCCAAGGGCAAGAGATCGCGGGGCTCGAGCTGGTCGAGCTCCCGATCGCCGCGCCGGTGTTCAAGGCTCTTCGGCAGCCGCTGGCCGTGCCGGGGGATGCGGTCGGCCTTTACGATGTGTTTCCCTTGGCGAGCCACCTCAAACCGGAATACCGAAAGATCGCCGGTCAGTTCCTGGCAGCCGAGGCGCTGTGGACGCTCGAGGAGCAAGGCCTGCTCGGCGGCGTTCCGGTCAACGTGAAGCTCGAGGTGCCGAAGGGCTGGAAGACCGATCCAAAGGACATCCACCAGCACCTCGTCGGTGAAGGCGCCCTCGACCTCAGCCCAAGCGGCATCGAGACGTACAAGGTGATCAAGACAGCGTGGGACAGCGGTAACGCCGTTTGACGAAAAGGGGCCTATCCCCTGTTCTAGTTCAGGGAGTACGGCCGTTCTAACAGGAACGGCGCGATCTCCGCATCGAACTGGGCTCCGTCTGCGCGATGCATCTGGTAGGTGCCGTGCATCATTCCACGTTCGGTCGGCAGCACCGCGCCGCTGCTGTAGCGGAAGCTTTCGCCAGGGCTGAGGACGGGTTGCTCGCCCACAACGCCTGGGCCTTTCACCTCTTGGACTTCGCCGTGACCGTCGGTGATGACCCAGTGCCGGGTCTGAAGCTGGACGACTTCGCGCCCGTTGTTGGTGATCGTAATGGTGTAGGCGAAGACGAAGTGTCGCCGCCCCGGATGCGACTGCTCTTCGAGGTACTGGCTCTGGACTTCGACGAGCACGCCGTTGGTTTCTGCGCTCGAGCGGGTTGCGGGCGGGCTCATCGTGGTGCACCTCGAAGATGACGCGCATGGCTCACCCAGGGCGAGCCCGCGACCGCCAAGCGCCACTCTGCGTGCTGATGTTGGGGCTCCGCATAGCCGATGCCGAT
>JAOTXX010000048.1 GCA_029862185.1 Myxococcales bacterium | reverse complement strand
CTTCCACAACGTGGCGGTTTTCGACGCTACGCCGGCCGGCGTGGATTGTGATCCAGGGCCTGGCGGCGGCGACTATTGGGGGCGGCTCACGCCGACCCTCGCACCTGGCGACTATTACTTGGTATCGGATGCCGCAGTGCCATCGGGGGTGTCGTCAAGCGCCGTACGGGGCCCCTACCAGCTGCGAATTCAGACGACTCCGAGCGACCCCAGTTGGGCGACCGCGGACTTGCCGGTGCCCTGGAGCGACGTCGAACCGGAGTTTTTGGCGAGACACGCGAAGATCATCGCCGTGTTGAGCGAGTCCCCTGCACAACAGGACCTGAGAGACTTGGCACAAGCGACCGACTCCGTCGACGACAGCGGCAACGAGTACGTTGACATCGTCGCCAGCTCTGGCGTCGGCATCAGCGACGCCCTGATCGGCGGGCTCCAGCTGCTGCTCAACACACGCCGAGACGTCACGTTGGTGGCCGAGGATAATCTGGCCACTGCAGCGGTCGACGAAAGCGGTTTTCTGCAGTGGGCAATCGCCACGGCGTGCCCGACGGGGGCCGAGCCCGCCTGCTCGGGCGGCACAGGCACGCCGACGTGTACCGACTGCCTCAACGGGGCCCAGATGAGCTTCGAGTTTGAGCTCAGCAACGCGTTTGTGCCTCCCGGCTACGGACACCAGATCTTCGATTTTGACATGATCGCCTTGGCCGACGGGGCGTACGAGCTCACCCGGACTCCGGTGCGGGTGATGGTGCCCAAGGGTGGACCCTGGTACGGCTCCGGCCACTACGAAAATACGTACGACGCGAGCACCGTGTGCACGATGCCTCCGGACGTGCCCGATTGGGGCACGCTTGCTTGGACCGCTTTGACGCCCTCGGACAGCAACGTCGAGTTTCTCGTCTATACCGCCAATACGCTCGAGGACCTCGACTCGGCGACTGGGGTATCGCTGGTGCCTGGAGCGGGCACCACCAGCTTTGATGTGGCAGACGAGCTAGTAGCAGCCGGCGAGGCCAACAACATGCCCTACCTCCGCATTCGAGCCATCATCAATGGTTCCACCGACGAGTGGGAGACACCGGTATTCAGCGGATGGTCGATGCAGTTCAACTGCGTGCCGTTCGACTAGGGAAGTCAGGACACGCCTCGGACCCACAAACGAGAGGCCGGTGCGCTTGGCCTTGTTCCACGCTTGGTGCTGCCGGTCGCGCACCCGCTCCGCGATGCGCTCGCGCGCGAGCTCGGGTCCGTAGTCGAGCTCGAGCGCCACCGGCATCTCCAACCGAAGCTCGAGCTCCTCGGGCCACTCCGGGTTGTTGGGGTCGAAGTAGTGCTTGGGTCGTTTGACTCGGATGACGCGCGTGCCGACATGCGCGGGTAGAGTGTGGGCCCCTGGCCAGTCTTTGGCGTATCGCACTGCTCCTGCTTCGACCGGGTTGGTGATGAGGTAGGCGATGGCCTCCATGGTGGCTTCCGGCGTCAGCAATGCATGGGCACCGCTACTGTCCTTGTTGAACACTTCCTCGGGCCAGCCGCGATAGGCCTTAGTGCACAACGCCAAGTAGCGGTGAAAGGTCTGCAGGAACTTCGGATACTCCCCCCGCACATCGGTGACGACCTCGTGCGAATGGGTCGACATGAGGCACGCCGCATGCACCAAGACCCCATGGAGCTTCGCCGCGTAGGCGAGACAATACCAATACACCTGCTCCATCTGCCGCGATTCGTCGGGATTGAGGAGGAAGTGGCGGCGCGTGGTGCGCCGAGAGAGCGCCAAGGTGGCGCCCGGATCGACAATGCGGGGTCGGGTCATGCTTCGTGGGTAGAAGCGAACGCCGTGCCGAGCCGGGGTCTCGTGATTTCAGGAGCTTGGCGGCTGTGCGGTGGCGGTTTCGTGAGCGGCCGCCGGCGGGCGCCACTCTACAAAACTACGTCGCAATTCGTCGCCGCTTGCTGCGTTCGGGCCAACGTGGGTCGGATCTCTTATCTCTTTCTTGCGTATGGCGCAGCCGACGCTATCCCTTGGTAGGACCTCTTTCTTTCTTCGGTTCGGATGGAAGGCCTCGAGAGCAGCGATGACGCGACACCTGATATTTGTTTGCTCAGTCTCGGCGTTGGCGATCATCCGTGGGGGCTGCGCAGCCCCGCCGAGCTCAGACACAACGTTGCGGTCGGTTGCTGTGGGAGCTGGGCTCTCCATCGGCTCGGCGGCCCACGACGAGCTCGTCATGGGTGACCAGGATCCCCAGTATCTCGCGGTTCTCACTCGGGAGTTCGACTCGGTAACCCCGTACACCGCGATGAAGTGGGGACAGATTCATCCGACGCCCGACCGCTACGACTTCACCGGAGCAGACGCCATTGTCGAGCTCGCTGAGGCGAACCAGATGCGAGTGCGCGGTCATACCTTGATCTGGGGCGGCGCCGTTGATCCGCCCAACCCAGACTACGTCAACGAAGCCTCGAACCCGGAGGAGCTTCGCGCGCTGATGACTGACCACATTGAAACCGTCATGGGTCGGTATCGCGGGAGAGTCGACCGTTGGGACGTCGTGAACGAGATGCTTACGCTCCTTGGAGACCCCGGCGACACCGATGGACTTCAGGATCACGTTTTTCTGCGGCAGCTAGGCCCCGGGTACATCGCCGAGGCGCTGGAGCTCGCGCACGCAGTCGACCCCGACGCCCGCCTCTTCATCAACGAGAACTTCGTCCTCAAGCCCGGACCCAAGCAAGATCGCTACTTCGAGCTCGTGCAAGAGCTGCTGAGCCGCGACATCCCACTGCATGGAGTCGGCTTTCAAACCCATCTCTACTTCCTTCCTGCGGGAGGGGCAAACGCGATCGATGCTCCGACCGAGGCCGAGATGGAAGACGCGCTATCTCGTTTCGCGGCCCTCGGCGTGGACGTCGAGATCACGGAGCTCAACGTTCACACTTGGCGTTTTCAAGGGGACCGGGATGACCGCTTGGCGCAGCAGGCGGAAGTGTATGGGGCTGCTGCCCGAGCTTGCCTCTCTGTGCCGGCATGCCTCGCCCTCACCGTGTGGCTTTTCACCGATCGCTATCCGACCACCGTGGAGAGCCTCTTCGGCCAGGATGGAGAGCCACTACTCTTCGACGACGAATACGTCCCGAAGCCGGCCTACGGCGCGGTGCTCGCCGCGCTAGGCGCGGGACGGCCTGGGGCAAGCCCATGACCCCCATCAACCGCGGACCATCTATCCATTAATAGAACTGCTTACACCACTTGCGGAACGAACGGATGTTGCCATCGTTCCCCAGGACGACGGGTTTGTCGCAGTATGATTTGTTCGACCAAATGTCGAGGTCTTGACTGTTGATCAAGACAAACATGGGAGACAAGACGGTGTACGCGGCGCGATGGACGGCTCTATCGACGGCTCGCTTGATGCGCTCGTGCAGCAGGCGCTCGATTTGCGCTTTTCGCTTTCGTAGAAACCGAGGCACTTTCACGTCGTCGAAGGACACCTGAAAGTAGAACCAAAAGTTGGTCGAGGTCTCATCGATCGGGGTCAGAAAGACAAGATGGTTGACCTGCAATCCGCTCGGATGAAAACGATTGTGGGCCATGGGGAACCCAACGCCCACCGCGGCTTCTGTGACCTCCGAGTAGATAGGGACATTCCTCATGAGCTTGGGCAGGATGCCCATCTTTCCGATATGAAGCGTTTGATAGAAATGCTGACGATCCGCAACGGCTTCCGTGACCTGATCGACTCGGTGAAACTGGTGCAGGGTCCGAAAATGCAAGGTGTCGACGGAGTTTTCGGCAGCATCCTGCGGATGAATCGGATGCACGCCTTGGTAGCTCTTGTAAGGGCGGCTCCAGGTTCCTTGCGGGTGAAAGAACTCGGAGATCTTCCACGTCGAGGGCAGCTTGTCTTTGTGATGATAGACGAAGACAAGACCTTCAACGATTTCAGTTTCCCAAGTAAACACCTTGGCTTTGGGTACAGAGGCCTGGCCCGGTCCTTCGACGCAGGTTCCCTCGGCGTCAAACGTAAGATGGTGGTACGGGCACTGGACGCAGCCATTCTTCAGCCGATTGTTCTTGCCCTTCGCGTCGCGGCCCAAATGAGCACCCAAGTGGGGGCAGTACGCATCCATGACGGTAATGCTGTCGTCCCCGGTCTTAAAAGCGATGATGTCGTGCCCGAGGAACTTGAATGACCGAATCTCGTCGTCCTTGAATTCGCTAAAGGCGGCCAGGTGAAACCAGCAGTTCGGAAACGGAGGCGGCCTGGTTCTCATCGAGCTCGACTGAAAGCGCGACCTTCCGGCCTCGGTCCTCTTCTTCGTGTCCCTTTTTGTCGCGGAAGGGGAATCCGCAAGGGCCGGTGCCTGGTCCGATTCGAGGTCTCTCATGCGCGTTCTGACGGTAACACAGAATCGCCTCCGGGCCTTGCAGGATGGTGCCATTGCGCACGAGCTCGGCCGTCGTTTGCTCGAGCTCGTCGCGCACTCTCAGGTACCCGCCGGTCCTACAGCCAGGGCGAGGACGTTTTCGGGGGGGCGGCCGAGGGCGGCGCGGTTGTTGACGATGACGACGGGGCGTTCGATCAAGGTTGGGTGCTCTATCATGGCGGCGATCAAATCGTCGTGGGTCAGGGCCTCATTGTTCAACGAGAGCTCGGTATACACGGCTTCCTTTGTACGCATCAGCTCGCGGGGCTCGAATCCGAGCTTGTCGAGAACGCTGTCCAGCTCGGCAGCGGAGGGCGGCGACTTCAAGTATTCGATCACGTCGGGCTCGACTCCGTGGTCGATGAGGAGCTGCAAAGTCTGCCGCGACTTACTACAGCGAGGATTGTGCCAAATGGTGACTTTCGCCATCGCTTGGCATTTAGCACGCCTCCAGTTGCACGGCTCGCGGTCGGCGGGCGGACGGGCGTTGATCGGCGGGGCGACGGCGGTTCGCCGACGGGCGCCAGGTATCCGATGTGGTGAGGCGGCGCGGCCTGTTGTTCTTGGCGTGTTCTTCGCGTGTTCTTGAGATTGCTCGCGAGCGCTGAATAGACGCACAGGGGTGCAAAATTACGTGTGCCAGATTCTGTGCGCGGGAGGCACAGTTGGGCGTAGGTCGGGCGGCCGGAATTTCAAAAAGCGCGTGAAAATCACTGGTGCGCGCTTGGCATGGCCGATGCACCTACGAGTGCGGCTAGAGGCACACTGCCGAGTGTGTGGGCAGTGGGAACGGGACATGAGAAATGCAAGCGAACGACTTCTCACAGCTTCTGGAACAGCTCGGGAGCTCGGAGCGTGATGCGCATCGGTACCGGGACAATGGTTCGGTCGTAGAGCTGACGTACGGGGAGCTCGTCGCGGAAGCAGACCGGCTGGCTCGGGGGATGCAGCGTCTTGGGGTTCGACGTGGCGATCGGGTCGGGCTCGTTTTGCATCGTCCGCGGGACTTCGTGCCGGCGTTCCTTGGCTGCGTTCGCGCTGGGTTCATCGCGGTGCCTCTGTACCCACCACTGACCTTGGGGCAACTCGCTTCCTGGACGGAGACGACGGGGCGGATGCTGGCGACGGCGGGGGCGAGCCTGCTCCTTGCCGACCCGCCGGTGGCCTACACGCTCCGCAATCTTCGGGAGGAGGTCCCGTCCATGCGCGAAGTGGTGTCGATCGCTGAGCTGCCGGATGGCGGGGAGCTGCCCCGTGGGCCCGTGAGCGATGACCAAGTGGTGTTTCTTCAGTTCACGTCGGGGAGCACGGCTGCGCCTCGCGGTGTTCGGGTGACGCACGGAAGTCTTTGGGCGAATGCGCACGCGATCATGGTGGACGGGTTACGCGCAAGCTCGGACGACCGCGGTGTGAGCTGGCTGCCGCTCTACCACGACATGGGCCTGATTGGCTTCGTGATGTCTCCGCTCGTCACGCGCACGCCCGTCACGTTCATCTCGACGCTCGACTTCCTGAAGCGACCGGACGTTTGGGTGCGAACGCTGTCGGGCGACCGCGGAACGATCTCGTTTGGGCCTAACTTCGGCTATGCCTTGACCGCGCGCCGCACCGCGTCGACCGACGGACTGGACCTGTCCGCCGTGCGCGTGCTCGGGTGCGGTGCGGAGCCGATCCAGCCCGATGCAATTCACAGCTTCTTCGAGCGTTTTTCTGTCGCGGGTTTGAAACGCAGGGCGTTTCTATCGTGCTACGGCTTGGCCGAGACCACTCTGGCCGTCACGTTCGCGGGGATGGACGACGAGCTCAAGGTGGACCAGCTCGAGCTCGAATCCGAGCCGCCCGACGAGGATGGGTCGGGACTCCATCTGCTGGAGCATCGTGTTCCGGTGGTGTCGTGCGGACGCCCCCTTCCCCGCCATCAGGTCTCGATCCTCGGTGAGCACGGAGAAGTGCTTCCCGAAGGTCGCGTCGGTGAGGTGTTCGTGGAGGGGCCCAGCGTGACGGGCGGTTATTGGAACGACGAAGAGGCGACGAACGGCGTCTTCGTCGACGGCGGCGTCAAGACGGGAGACCTTGGCTACATGCTGGAGGACGAGCTCTACGTGACGGGTCGTTTGAAAGACACCCTCATCGTCCGCGGCCGCAACTTCGATCCGACGCCAATCGAAGTCGCGGCGGGGCGCGTCGATGGCGTGCGGATGGGCAACGTGGCCGCGTTCTCCATTGCGGGCGACCTCACCGAGCAAATCATCGTGGCCGCCGAGTACCGTGAGGGCGACCTGGAGGCCATCGAGTCGGAGATCGTCCACGCCGTGCAGCGCGATGTTGGGCTCACGGTGTCGGAGGTCGTGCTCATCGAGGCGGGCTCTTTGCCAAAGACCACCAGCGGCAAGCTCCAGCGCTCGGCGACTCGAGATCAGTATCTCGAGGGCACGTTGGGGTTGGTGCGTCGGCGTACGGATGCGTCAGCGGTTGCCTGAGAAAAACGCGACCGAGTGCGTCACGCCCGCCCTCAAGGCTTGCTTCGCGCCTGTTGATACGCCTGGCGCAGCACTTCGGCCGAGCGGTTTAGAGCCTCTCGTTCTTCGGCATCCATTTCGGGCTCGATGACCTCGACGGCGCCCGTTCGGCCGACAATCGTCGGGAGTGAGATCGCCACGTCATGAATGCCGGCGGCGCCTTCCTGAACACGGGAGATGGTCAAAATCCGTCGCCCGCCTCCTCGGAGCGTCCAACGGAGGAGCGCTGCGGTCACCAGGCCGATGGCGTGGTTGGTCGAGCCCTTCTTCGCGATGATCTGGTAGGCGGCATTGCGCACCTCGTGTGCGATCTCGAGCTCCTTTTCGCGACTCCAACCTGGCCGCTCCCGAAGCCGAACCCCGCCAAGCTGGGCACCCGACCAAAGCACCACGGACGAGTCGCCGTGCTCGCCCACCACCTGGGCGTGGATGGAGCGAGGCTCCAAATCGAGCGTTCGTCCAAGCGCCTCTCGAAGACGCGCGGTGTCGAGCATCGTTCCGGTGCCGATGACCCGCGGGAGGGGCAGCCCCGAAGCCTCGGCGGCCACTTGCGTCATGACGTCGACCGGGTTGGTGACGATGACCAACATCCCTTGCATCGCGGACAATCGCTGCGCGATGTCGTGCACGATCGTGGCGTTGACCCGAAGCAAATCGAGTCGGCTGTCCGTGGGGCCTCCCCCCTTGCCTGCCGCGATGATGACCGCATCTGCGTCGAGCATCTCGTCGATGGAAGCGGCCCGAACCGACGCCGTCGGATAGAAGGCCGCGCCTTGCGCGAGGTCCATCGCCTCGCCTTCCGCGAGCCCCGGCTTGGCGTCGTCGAGCAGCAGCTCCGTTGCGAGCCCGCTGTGAAGGATGGACGACGCCACGCTCGCCCCGACCCAGCCCATACCCACGATGCCTATCTTCATTGGTCCCTCCGCGCGAGGGTACCGCTTGGCGCCTGCATCGAGTACAACTATTGTCTTCATGCCCGCTGTCAAACCGAAGTTCGCCATCGGCCAGCTCGTTCATCACCGACTGTTCGACTACCGCGGGGTCGTCGTCGACGTCGATGCGACGTTTTCGCTCAGCGACGTGTGGTACGATCAAGTCGCGAAGAGCCGGCCGCCCAAAGACGCGCCTTGGTATCGGGTTTTGGTCGGCGGCGCGATGCACGAGACCTACGTGGCGGAGCGAAATCTCGAAGAAGACCGAGTGGGATCGCCCATCGAGCACCCGCTCCTAGGGCATTTCTTCGATTCGTTCGAGGACGGTCACTACGTCCGCAACCGCGCGCTGAACTAGCGTTCGGTGCGCCTAGCTTGCCCCATTAGTTGGCCGCGGTGGCGATGGCCAAGAGCTCGTCGAACCTGGCGCGGAAACGGGCGGTGATGTGCTCCGGATCGGGCACGAGCCAGGCGTCGGTGATCACGCCGACGCTGACTTTGCCGTCGTAGCTGAAGATGCTGACGCCAACGCCCAGGTGCCCCGCTTGAGGAACCCAGCCCATGATGTTCTCGATCTTGCTGCCGGCAATGTAGAGCGCCTGGCCGGGTCCGCGTACGTTGGTCACGACCGCGGTGGCGCGGGACCCGAAGATGTTCAGACCCTGCTCCTCGACCTTTCGGGGCGTCACGCCAAAGAGGTTGAGCAAGCTGTAGAAGGTGAGCGCCTCGATCGACTGCTTGATGGCATCCATGCGCTTCTTGGTCTCGCGAAGCCGTTCGACCGGATCGGCAATGCTCAGCGGGAGAGCTAAGAAAACGAGGCCAAAGGAACGTTGTTGGACCAGGCCACGCGCTTTTGCACCCCGAGGGGGCCTTTGAACGGGGTCGGCGGATCGGGCGTCATCAGGAGCACGCGCCCTACGATGCTCGCCGCTTCGGCCGCATCACGCGCCATGTCCATGAGGCGAAACAGGACCGCGTTCATGGCCGTGCCATCGCCGATGCAATGATGGAGCCGCAGGACCATGGCCGCGCCGCCGGCGACGTTCTCCACCAGATGGATGTTCCACAGTGGCTTGGAAAAATCGAGCGGCGTGCTCGCCAGATCGCTGATGAGGCGCTGGAGCTCCGTCATGTCGCCCGGCGCCGGCAGGGCCACGCGATGGATGTGCGCGTCCAGATCGAAGTTGGGATCGACCTCCCAGTGCGGCGTGCCCACCGGCAGGGCCGACTCCACCACCCGCATGGTGAACCGATCCAGGGTGAGCAGGCGGACCTCCAAGGTCTTGCGGAAGCGTTCGAAGTCGAGCGGCTTATCGAGCAGTGAGACGCCCGTGATCATCATCAGATGGGTCGGCTCCTCCATGTGCAGCCAGGCCGAATCGACGGGCGACATCTGTTTGGTTTTGGCGGTCACGGGTGGGTCCTCGCAGTCGAGCCCAGTGACTGCATTCTGCGTGCCAGCGCAGATCCGCTGAGCTCCGCTTTCGAAACACCGAGCCGATAGCCGATCAGCTTGCCGCTTTCGCCGAGGGCCGCGTAGGTCGCCACTTGGTGCTCGCGCTCGGTGAGGCCGCGGGGGTCGCCGAGCTCAGGGGGATTGGGAATGCCAAGCACGAAGCGGCGGCCGTCCGAATCGAACCAATCGAGCATCGACCATCGTCCGTGCACCAGCGCCCACCAGGTTTCGAGCGCTTCAACGGGGTTGGTCTTTGGCAATCGGCCCCGGGCACGGTCGACTCTGCGCGCGGAGTCACGAAGCGTATCCAAGAGACTCGGATCTTCGCTGCAACCCGCCGCGTCGATGACCCGAAACGTGGTTGGATCCACTACGGCCTCGGCTCCGCAAGGGAGCGGCGTGGGATCGCTGTTCATCGACGCGACCGCCCTCCAAACTCGATATCCCGCGGTGAGATGGGCCCCGAGCATCTTCCACCGCTCACGCTCGTCGCGCTTCAACTCGGTCTCGACGGGCAGGAACACTGCGACGCTTGCGCCATGCCCATCGGGTTCGAGCGCGTTGATGAGCAGAACGTCGGCGGCTGCGTCGGTCTGGGCTGCGAAGGTCTGACAGAACCGGTGGGACTCCAGTGAGATCTGCGAACCTGTATTCGCGGTGCCGACGCCCAACCAAAGGCGCTCTACGTGCCTTGGCACCGTCGCGGCGTATTCACTAACAGCCCGTTCCATATGGCGTGACAAGCCGACGTGCTTCCAGGTTTGAACTTGCGCACGCCACGCGCTGGACGGGCAGCTGTAGATGATGCCGGACGCAAAGACAGCGTTCCCGGTGGCGGGCAGCGCGGCTTCCAAGACCCCTTCCAACCATGCCGACTCATCGGTCGGCAGACTGTAGGCCGCCTCGACCAGAGCAATGGCGGCCGACCTTTGGGAGTCGAGCCTGCGCGTGGTTGAAAAAGAAGACCATGCGGTCTGGAAAAGCTCAAGGGTCTTGGAACATTGCGAGCGGAACGGCCGTCCCAGACCGTTAAACAATTGCGTATTTTCAGGCACCTGCATGGCGCGTAGGGTCGATTCCTGGCTCGGACGATCGCCTCGTTCGAGACGGGAAGGGAGGCTGTGATGGAACGTCTGGCTTTGTTTCTGGTGGGTTCTACGGTGATCGCGATGACGATCGGATGCAGCGAAGAAAGCGGTGGTGGTGGTGCGGGGAGTGGGGGAGCGGGCGGCATTGCCGGTACGGGCGGCATGACTGGCACGGGTGGCGCAGCCGGCATGGGTGGGTCTGGCATGGTGCAGCTCTCGGTGACGGTCACCGAGGCCCCGAGCCTCGACGACGAACTCTTCAACGGCGCGCCCTTCGAAGGGGTCGATCTCTGTGACGCCGACACGACGAACTGCGCGACGGCGGACGCGCAGGGCCTCGCGCAGATCACGTTGCCGGCCAACCAAGAGGTGACCTACACCGTGTCGAAAGATGGGTACGTCCCTTACGTAGTCGGCGATGTGAGCGACCCGCCCGCCCTTGCGAGCACGTGGCCGATGATCAGCGACGCGCTCATGGCGGCGGAAGGGGAGCGAGTCGGTTTCGCATGGCCCCCCGATTCCGAAGGCCTCGTGGCCCTCGCGGTGGTCCCCAACCGGGCGGGCGTGACGTGGGAGATCGACGATGGAGCCGCGACTGTCTACTACATGGATGAGGACGCGGTCGCCCAACTCGGCTTGACCGCCACAACGAACGCCGGCCGCGGAGGTTTCTACGACGTCAGCGTGGGTGTACGCGAAGTCGACTACAGCGGCACCATCACCACGTGCACTCCGGGAATCGCCTGGCCAGGAAGCGCGGCGAACCAGATCCGGGTCCCCGCGCGGGCGACACACATCAGCTACGGCTCGATGAACTGCGACGAGCCGTAGCGGCCGGCAGCCTGCAGCAGGCTCCCGGTGGGGATTCCGCGTCATCCCCCTGCAGAAAGTGGCCGCAGTTTGGCAGCGCAGTATCCTGCTCGAGTAGCCAAGCAACCCGCTCGTACGACCAGGCGTAGTGCACGGCGCCGAGCGCAGTGACTCCGAGCAGGAATCGGAGCGCGAGGTTGATGGGGTTCATGGGTTGTTGTGAAGGGCCGTGCCGATTGCGGTGGTGACGAGGCCGACGAGGACGATCGCATTGATGATCAGGAACATGGGATCGCGGGAGACGTAGAAGAGGTAGAAGATGAAGAGTACGAGGGGGGTGCGCGCCATCATCGTGAAGGGGGAATACTTGGGCCAGTCGCCTTGGCGGTAGATCATGAACAACAAGAAGCTCAGCACGCCCATCATCGCACCGAGGAGCCGAGGCAGGATCTCACCGTAGTCGCCGTTCGAGAGGAAGAGCTTCAGCGTGAGCGTTGGAGCGAGCCCGAAGCCGATGGCGGCGACGGCCAGGTAGGAAAAGAGGTAGATGAACGCGATCCTCTTGAGTCGAAGGCCCACGCTGCTGTTCTATCGAGGCAGGCGTGAAATGGGAAGGATGGAGACGGCACCGCCCTACACGCCGACACCGGAGGTCACTCGCTAGCCAGTTGGCTGCAGGGTCTTTTGCAGGCGCTCGAGCGGGTATCCCATCTCGTCTACTCGCGTCAGGATGCCGTCATAGATCTCGGCGTCGAGCGTCGGGGTGCGGCTGAGGATCCACAGGTAGTCGCGACTGGGGTGTCCGACGACCGCGTACTCGTACTCGGGCCCGAGATCGATGATCCAGTAGTCGCCCCAAAATGGCCGGAAGAACGACACCTCGAGCTTGGCGTTGCTCGTACGATCGACGACGCGCGCCCTTCCCTCTGCAGCATCCTCGGGGCCATCGAGGCCGCCTTTGCGGCACTTGTTGAGGACGTCGATCTCGCCGTCGCTTCGTAGGGTGTATGTGGCGGTCGTGCCCGTGCAGCCCTCCTGGAAGCGTTGCGGATAGCTCGCGATCTCGTACCAGGTGCCGAGATAGCGCTCGAGGTTCACTTTGGGAACTGCGTCGAGCGGCGGAAGCTGCAGCCGCTCCGTGGTGGTCTTGCTGCAACCGACGAGGGCGATGCCGAAGGTTAACGTGACGAGTAGACCGGTACGTTGCATGCGGGGTGGCTAGCATGGAACTGCGGAAGGCGGCTAGGGGTAGCGCGGCCTGTTGGTTTTGGCGACAGGAGGTACCCGATCGTGAGCGAAGACAGCGCGTCGGGTGACGATGAGGCACATGCCGCCTTGTTAGCGAGGCCAAGGCCTTGCGGTCCTCGCTGCCTCATCTCGCGCCTGCGTGACGCGGTTGACACCGGCTGGAAAATGGCGAGGATAGGCTTTGGTTCGCCCGTAGCGGGAGAAGAGCATGGTGGTTCAATCGATTTCGGTCTGCTGGAGGTGGATCGGTTTCTTTTTCTGTCTAATCGGGCTTGGTGCCTGCGGCGATGCGAGCGGGAGGTTGCCGCCTACGATCACGGCGATGACGTACGAACCGCTCCACCCAGGAAACAAGATTGTGGTCACCTTCGAGCTGGACGCGGAGGATCCGGGGGGCATCACTTCGATTGAGCTCTTCGTCTACGAGTACGCACTGACGGAGGACGAAGACGGGATGCGCGTCGGGAAAGCTCGGGAAGGCGGACAATGGGGCAGCGTAGAGACGTGGTCCATCTCTCCCCCGAAAGTGACCGAGAGCGTGTCCTACAAGTACCAGTCAGGATTCCCGCCCGAGTCCTACGTTCGCTATATCTTCCAGGTGAAGAACTCGGCGGGGTACAGCCGAAGTGAAGAGTGGCTTTTCGCTGCGGGCGACTGGCCTTTCCCCGACACGCCTGTGCCCATTTTGGCGAACGGGCCGCCGGGCAAACGGGTCAACCTCACCTTCGTGGCCGACGAGGAGACCTACACGGATGCCGCTGAGATGCTCGGCGACCTCGACGGCGTGATCTTCGGCGGATACCACACCAACAACGCCATCGAAGGTGACCGCCGCCGCTATTGGCAGTTTTACTACTCACTCGAGAAGGGCCAGATCGACGACGGTGTTCTCAGCAACGGAACAATAGGAAAGAAAGTCCTCGATGTGCCGGAGTCGGTCCAGGAATCTCGCGTCTCAACTCACGCGGCCCTCGTGCACAAGGACGACACGA
Organism: Myxococcales bacterium; assembly: GCA_029862185.1. Taxonomy (GTDB): domain Bacteria; phylum Myxococcota_A; class Polyangia; order Polyangiales; family Houyiibacteriaceae; genus SG8-38. The sequence goes on along the minus strand of JAOTXX010000048.1, from coordinate 18,006 downwards.
TAAATCAAAACTGGGCGGTAGGTACGAAGTTTGGAACACACGCGGAGCATCCTCGAGTCGCCGTCCATGAGGCAGGTCACGCCGTGTTCGGACTCGCCGATGAGCAGATAATTGGCTTGCATAGCGTTTCCAGCGCGCCCCATCACAACAACTTCAGCTCCGAAGAGGACGCCAAGAAGTACAACGAAGAGAACGGCTGGGACCGCAACGAGGTCCAAAAGATCGGTTGTACGCGTGGAAAGTGTTGGTGGAAGCCCGAACCGGCCGAGCTGCAGTGCATCATGGCAGTAGCGGACGATAAGATGCTCGCGTTCCAACGAAGCTGCATTCGACGCGTGAACTGGTACTACGGGCAGCTTGAACCGCTTGGACCGCGTTGGCTCATCAACAAGCTTAAGCAGCAGAACCCATGAGCGTGTCTCGACTGGCAGCGACGTCGTTGGTCGCGCTCTTGTTCCTCGGCTGCAAGTCCGTCGGCCCCAACCCGAAACGCGTGCCGCGGGAACAGGCACTCATTCCCGGTGCCGTTCCCGTCACGTTGGTCACGCTCGAGGCAAGCGATGCCGGGTACAGGCTCTCGAGCGCGAAGCATTTCCTTGGCTCTCCGACGCCCACCATTCTCAAAGACCTGCCTGTGCTCATCATCGCACACGACGCGAAGGGGAAGCTGGTCGGATCGGTCTCGGTCTTCAATCCTCGTGAGGGGCATTCGCTCGGCACAACCCGGGAACGGCAGTTCACGATGCCGACGGGAACCGTCACCGTGCGTTTCGAGGACCCCAAGAAGAAGATCCGGTCCGTGACCGTCACGGTCCGAAGCGGCCCGAATTCGGATCAACCGCCGGCTCGAATCTCGCTCGGACTACCCGCCGATTCTTTTGGTATCGTACAATGACCCTACCGACCGCCCGAAGAGTGTTTCTCTTAGCTACCCTCTTGTGGGCTTGTGTGTCGTTGATGGGCTTGGCCTGCGAACGGCCCGAACCCGATGACCTCGGATGTGAGGGAGCCAACGAGCGTTGCTCGACCGAAGGAAGCGACACTCTGAATGGTCGTTGCGTCGGAGGCGTCTGCGTCGCGGACCGGTGATCGATGGCCACGCCATCGGTTGCAGCCTCGGCACAAAGCGAAGATAGTCATCGTGTGATACGTGCTTGCAACTGCTTTCTCTCGTTGGGCCTGGCGCTGGCCGTGGGCGCATGCCAAACAGCCCAGTGCGCGGAAGGCCTCGAAATCGTCGACGGAGTCTGCAAGGACGACTGTGGGGGATGCCCGGCCGGCCAGCTCTGCGATAGGTCCGCGACACCTGATGAGTGCCGGTGCCCGGCTGGCTACGAAGGCGAGCCGTGTACCTTCTCGCCCGAGGGACTCATCAAGAACCCGGACTTCGATATCAACACCGGAGAACGCTTCTGGTTCGATGAGGGTTCGAAGGGTGCAAACATGCTTCCTCTTCGCGCTTTTGCCAGCACCGGAACGGTAGGCGTCGGTCTGCTTCCCCCGGACGTGGTCTGCAACGCTGGCGGTCTGACCCAAGTCGTCACGATGCCGAGTTTCGAGGCAACCAGTGAAACGCTCGTCGCGGAGGTCACATACCAAGCGCAGAACGTTCACGGCCTCGCCATCGGGTTTAATCGCGCTTGGACTCGCCTTCGCCCGACGAGCGCCGTTCCGGGCTCCGGCGCAGGTGGCGCGGGGGGATCGCCGGGCGTTGTTCTCGATTGCGACGATCCGGCGAACGACTGTGAGGTCGCGAGCGAGACATTCTGCCTCGGCGAGGCTGCATACGGCTTTCCGCCCTACGAAAGCGAGGTGTCTGTGCGTATCTCGGCGTCCGAGCGACGCAAGGAGTGCACGGACGGGGGCGCAGCGGAAGGTAGAATCACCGTCAAGCGTTTCTGGATTCGGCCCGCCACGACCACCGAGTGCGTCGACCAGGCGACCGGCACTCGGTTCGGTTTTGGCGATGTGCTCAACGGGACTGCCGAAACGCAAGGAGGTGGCTGGCGCTTCGACACGGACGACGGTGTGGTGGGCGAGCTCGATCCATCGGCGGGGTCCGACGGGCTCGGCGGTGCGCGCCTCTTGCGCGAAGAAGGTGCCACGGGGGGAGGCTCCATGACGACGAAGATGTCCGTGCCGATTCCCGCGACGCTAGCTTCTCCCGCGTTCAGCTTCCAGTGGCGAGGATCGCTGGGTCAGCGCTTCGACGTGCACATGGGAACGTGGCTCGGGCTCGGCGACCCTGGACGAAAGGTCGACACACTCGTCGGCACGAACGCCATGCTGCCTGCGACCTATTGCCTCCCACCGTGGACGCACGGCAATGTGGTCGACGTCTCATTTTCGCTCACGGACGAAGCTTCGACCGAGCTCGCCGATCTCACGATCGACGACGTCAGGATCGTGTCGGACACGGATTGCGGCGACGCCACAGAGCTCCTCGACCCGTTCTTCGATTCCGATAATCGATGGTTCGGCGCCTCGATCAGCTCGCCCCTCGAACAAGTCCGCAGCGAAACGATTGGCGCCCCGCCCGACTCCGTCGATGGAAACCGCTTTCTCGAGCTCGTCTATGGGCCGAATCGAGCCGACTTGTCGATGGAGACGTACGTCTTCGTACCCGAGCGCGACGAGGTAGGCGGCCCGGCCCTGTTCTTTCACGCAGCGGCGCCGTCTCCGCCCGTCGCGCGCATTCAGTGGTTTCGCGGGCTCGACGAGGAGCTGAGCGCCGAGTTTGAACCGAGCACTGAATGGAAGCAGTTCAATGCCTGCCTTCCGGCTACGTGGGCGGGCCGCTGGTACCGAGTTCAGATCGCGGTCGGCCCAGACACGTGGCTCGGACCCGTCGAAAACGATCGCCTTTTGCTCGACGACTTCTCGCTTGGTACGTCGGCCGACTGCGACGGGCGATAGTGCCCTTCAGCCTGGAAACTACGTTGCAAGTCGAGGGCAGGTGCGAGATGCTCGCGCAGTGCGAGCACCTGGCGCGATGGTGGGCCTAAATGATGCACAGGTAGGTCTGCTCTTGTGCGTCCTGTCGAGCGGCTGCGCGACGTTCAAACACGAGCCGGGCCTCGCAAAGTGCGGTCCCGATGCCGAGCCCTGCTTGGCCGCGCCCTACGCCGAAACCGCGTGGAGCACCGCGCACGCGACGTCGCGAAATGACGACTACGTACCGGTCGAGCTTCCACGCCGATATGCACTGAGTTGGACCGCGCTCGAAGGTTTCTCCACGTTGATGAGTCCGAGCATCGGACCCGAGGGCCACGTATACATCACCACGCCGAGTGGCCCCGGCACGTCGACGCTGCACGCCTTCGACGCGGATGGTCGCAAGCTCTGGGAGTCGGATGCCTGGCAGGGCCCGGAAGGCCTCGACAGTTGTTCGGGTTTTCAGACGCCCGTCGTCGACCGGCAAGGCGACATCTACCTGAGCGACTGCAATCAGATCTGGTCGTTCTCGAGCGCAGGCAAAGTGCGCTGGGTCGTAGACCTGCCCCGCCCCCCCGAAGGGGCCGCCTGGCAAAACGCGCGCGCGGCGCCGGTGAATCCGTTGGTCACGGCGATTCTGACGCGCGATGGCGCCGTCGGCGGGATGTCCATCTGGGGCGACATCGTCTTGGTCAGTCGAACGGACGGCAGCCGAGTGTCTGCGGTAGCGAAAATGCCTGGGTCGGTGGCCATCGGCGACAACGAGCTTCCCAAAGGCCTCGGCATCGAACCTCCGCCGGGGGTTTGGCAGGGCGGCTTCATGGACCCCGAAATGATCCCAGTCGTTTGGTATCTCTTCGAGGGCGTGCTGCCGAGCGCAAATACCCCTGCCGTCCATTCCGAAACGGGCCGCATCTTTGCCACGGGGCTTTCTCGTGCTCTCGACGACGACCGTGGCGCGCTGTACGGATTCGATTTCGTACCGGGCAGCAAAGGACGGCTCGGACATGTCGAGGTTGGCCTCGAATTCGTGATGGGACCCGGCAGCGGGTCGAGCCCCGCGATCTCACCGAACGGCTCGACTGTCTATGTCAGTGATGGCGAGGGAGTGCTCTACGCGGTCGACTCGGCCACCGGCCACGCGAATTGGTCGCTCCGTACGGGCGGACAGCAGGCCTCTCCTTCGATCGGCGCCAACGGCATGATCTATCTCCTTGGCGGCAAAGCGGGCTTCGCGATCCACCCTGACGGCACGAAAGCCTGGGCGGCGAACCTAGATGCGCTCGCGGAAGCGCGACTGCCCCCGCTTCACCCAGGATCGCTTCTGTTCGGGCCGAGCACCTTCCACAACGCAGTTCCCACCATTACCGACTCGGGCGTCCTGACTTCAATCACGGTTGGGTACTTGGCCGCACTTGGGGCGCAGTCGGTCATTCCACTGCCGGTGGCGCAGCTCGTTGTCCTTCTCGACCCAAAAACCGGTGCGCTCATCGAGAGCTTCTCCCCCTTGCGGTTGCGCGACACGGTCGAAGGATTCGTGGCAACGGCCCGCGACGGTGCGATCTACGCGAACCAGGGCGCCCTTGTCTCAACGACACTTCAGGCACTCGCTCCACATTTTGCGCCGCTCCTCCCGGATGGCGTTGCGCTCATGGCGCCAGTCGGAGGCCTGCAGGTCTTCCAGCCGGTGCGTCCCGACGACGTTCAGCTCGACCCCTGAGGATCGGACTCGATGCAAGGCTTACTTCTCATTCCTTGGTTCCGGCTCGAGCCCATCGTGTTCGAGATCGGGAGCCGACAGATCTCGGTGTGGCCGTTTCGGATCACCGTAGGCCTTGCCTTCCTAATCATCATGGGAGCTGCGGTTCTCTTCGCACGCCACCACCATCGTTCGGTCCACAAGACCCTCGATCTTGCGATTGCGGGATCTCTCTTTGCGATTCCGTTCGCGGTTTTGTTTGCTCTTCTCCAGTACCATCCGGCGAGTCTGGCGATGCTGTGGCGTGACCCGAGTCGACTATCGGAGCTGCCCCTCGGCTGGTCGAGTTACGGCGCGATGGCGGGCGGATCCATCGGCGCGATGCTGTGGAAGCTGCGGACGAAAGGATCGTTGTTCGAGATCGGTGACTGTTTCGCCTTCGCGCTCCCGTTCGGCCTAGCGATGGCGAGGCTCGGATGCTTTCTGGTCAAAGACCATCCCGGTCGAATCAGCCACTTCGCCTTGGCCGTCGCCGACTACCAGACGCCGTTCCCACCCTTCGCGCCCCGTCATGACCTCGGACTCTACGAATCTCTCACCTCGCTCGGAGTCGCGTTGCTGCTGCTGGCGCTTTCGCGCGCGCCGCGCAAACCCGGCTTCTACATCGGCCTCGTGGCGATCCTGCTCCCGCTCATACGTTTCCTACTCGACTTCCTCAGGGCCGAGTACGCCGAAGGAGGAGACGCGCGCTACCAGGGGCTTACGCTCGGCCAGTGGGTCGCTGGGGCGATCGTGCTGTTTGGCATCGCGATCACCCGACACGTTTGGACGAGCCCGGCCGACGCGAGCTAGGGAGAACGGCGGCTAGAGGCCAACACCGCAGACGATGACGTTGTTGGGGACATCGAGCACGCACTTGCCGGTGTCGCCGCTTGCGGTCGTGCACGGATTGCCAATCAGACCGTCGTTGGCGCCACACTTGTCTTCGGGCGGATCGGTGCCGATGCCTGTGCAAACGCCGCTCTGGCACGTGGAAACTGCCACGCCGTGTTCGTTCATAGCGCAAACGGTGCCGTCGTTATCACCCGTGCAGATTTCGTGGCTGCACGCCGCCAACAAGACATACCCCATACCCAGCGCGGCGAGCATCAATAGCTTGATTGCAATCGGTGACTTCATGGCTCTCCTCTGCACTGGGCGAGAACGAAGCCCAGATAGGCGACGAAATCATGCTTTTCATCCGCAGTCCATACGTAATTGTTCTGCTCTCGACGCGGCGCGTCGCGGGCTCGAGGCCCTTGTAAAGACGCACGAACCACGCGAAAGTCGTGTGATGGAACGTGCGGCAATAGCCTGCATCGCCGCTCTCGCTTTGTGCAGCGGCTGCGGCGACTCAGGCGCTTGCACCGAAGGGTTTGTGGAGGTGGGAGGCCAGTGCGTGTGCGGCCTGCAGTGTGGCGCGCACGAGGAGTGCGTCCTCAGCGACGGGGGCCCGGAATGCGCCTGCACCACCGGCTACGCAGGAACCCCCTGCGAGTGGACCGGAACCCCCGAGAGCCCGGGCTTCAGCGATCCCGACGCGTGGCCCGGCCGGACCAATGGTGCGGCGATCGAACCTTTGTCGGAAGTCGGCCCCACGGGAATCGGGATTGCATCGTTCCGTGAGAGCGTCGTGTGCAATGCCGGCGCGGTGAGCCAGGTTGTCGAGATGCCCGACTACGACCTCGCGGATCCATTCGTCGTGGTGATGACCTACCGCACGACCGGCATCGACATACTGGGATCGGGCGCCGGGGGGGTTGCAGTGGGGTACAATCGCGCGTTCGCGCATGCTCCGAGCACAAACGGGGCATGGTGGGAGGCGCGCTTCTGCCTCGGAGAGGCAGCGTACAACGGGGAAGTTAAGTTCCAAGTGGCCGCGGCGGAAAGAAACGCAGGCTGCAGCCCGGGAGACGGCGCGACAATCGAAGTGGACCGATTCGAGGTTCTCGTCGCAGACGCGGGGGAATGCCCGGCCCCCGGCTTCGTGCTCAACGGAGACGCCAATGTCGACGGCGGCGGTTGGTTTTTCGGGGAGCCACTATTCAGCCCGGGCTTCGCGGAGGGCCGGCTTCAGGATGGTGTGGGCGAGGGAGGGTCGAGCGGGGCGGTGCTCTACAAAGAGGCGGGGAGCGGCAAACGGGTCACCCTCGGAACCAGGCTTTCCGTGCCCGAGGCGAGCGCCCTGCCCTCCCCAACCTTGAGCTTCTGGTGGAGCGCGCCCGCTGACCAGCAGTTTCTCGCGGAGATCGGTAACTTCACGCGGGCCGGTCTCGCCGTTGCAAACCAACTGGACCAGCTCATCGCGGACGGGGAACCGCACCGGTACACCTACTGCCTTCCGCCGTGGACCCAGGGCAATACGATCGACCTCTTTTTTCGTCAGCTGGTGCCCAATGGCTTCGACCGATTCTTCGAGGAGGAGAGCACGTTTGTGGTCGACTCAGTCGAGCTCGGATCCGACGACGCTTGTGGTACCTCGACGGACTTGCTCGACCCGAGCTTTGATTCCAGCCCGTTCCGTTGGCCCCATTCGGGGCCGGGGTGGCCTGGCAACACGGTGCGAGCGATCGACGCGCCCGAGCTCGCGCGCAACGGCGACGGGGTCCTGGCCATGCGCTACGGCACCGCCAACTCGATGATCACCGGTTTCGGTGCCCGGATTTGGATTCCCCCGAGCGACGGGTCCGAAGGCCCCCAGCTCATCTTCCATTCCAACGTCCCGGCCGATCCGGGGGCTCGTGTGAGCTGGGTGCTCGGCTTGGCCGGATTCGCGACTGACGAGCTTCTTCCGGGCGGCGGTTGGCGTAGGACCGAAGTCTGCTTGCCTCCCGAGTGGTCCGAGCGTTGGTTCCGCTTTGGCGTCCAGGTCGGCGACTTCTTCGACGAGGTGGTGGAGTTCGACGCCCAACGGCAAGTCCTGCTCGACGACTTCGAGGTCCGAACCGACCCAGCTTGCCGCGCGAGCAACTGAAGGGTTGGGCAGACTCCTCGGGGAGGACGCGGCGGCCGCGGGCCTGTTGTTTTTGTCGTGTTTTCGGGGTTTCGTGCGGCGTCGGGCTTGGGTGCGCTGATTGCGCACGCGCTGGCTAGGCCTTGCGAGGCGCGCCGTCGGCGCCTTCGAACCATGGCTCGTCGATGACGACGTCCATCGTGTGGCCGGTGATTGGGGGCGCTATCGACTCGCGTTGTTCTTCGACCAGAGGTCCGTAGCGCTGCCACCATCGTTCCGCATCGACCCGACTCCAAGGTGGGAGGTCGAGCTGGTCGAGGGCGTGTGCAAGCGCCTGTGACGACTCGGGCCGGTCGTCCTTGCGCTTCGCCAAGCAGGCTAGGATCAGCTGCTCGAGCTCCTTCGGGATGGGCTTGCCGCGCGCTTCACTCATGGGGGGAGGAGCGGCCTGCACGTGCTGCATGCAGACCTCGAACATGGTGTCGGCTTCGAAGACGGGGCGGCCGGTGAGCAGGTAGTAGCCCACGGCGCCAAGTGCATAGAGGTCGCTTCGCGCATCGACCTCTTGCGGCGTGTTGACCCCCTCGGGGCTCAGGTAGTGTGGGGTCCCTTTGATGGCACGGGCGTCGCTCGTCTCGGGGTCGGCCTCGTCGTGCAGGCGCTTCACCAGCCCAAAGTCGACGACCTTGACGACATCGTATGCCCCACCCTGCCGCGCGAGCATGATGTTGCTCGGCTTGATGTCGCGGTGGATGAGCCCGACCGAGTGTGCCTCCGCGAGCGCGAGGGCCACATTGCGCAGAATGCGGACGACGCGCGGCACGGGTTGAGGCCCGGTGGCCTCGACCAGGTCTTGAAGGCTCGCGCCCTCGAGGAGCTCCATCGCGTAGTAGAACAAGCCGTCCGGCGTGCGGCCGTAGTCGTAGATCGTGATCGTGTTCGGATGCTTGAGCGTGGCCGTCAGCTGCACTTCGCGCCGAAAGAGGTCGTGCACCTCGCGGCCGCCGAGCTCGGGCCGCAACAGCTTCACGGCCGTCGGGCGCTTCAGCATGCCGTGGGTCGCCTGATAGACGACGCCCACCGCGCCTTCGCCGAGCTTCCGCTCGAGCTGGTACTGACCGAGGCTTCGAATGCTGCTCACTTCGCGCCGAAGGCGATGGATGACGCGACACGCGATGCTCGACAGACCGACGGTCAGCGTCCACCACATCGTCGTCATCAGGACGGTCGTGATGATGATGGTGCTCCGTTCGAAACCACGGGTGTCGTAACCGACCATGCGCCACATCGCGGGGTCCACGTCGCGGTAGTGCAGCGCCATCATGCCCACGAGCGGGACGCCGATGAGGAGCCCCAACATGGCGGTGTGTCGCGCCGTGCTCGGCACGAAGACCGCGCGCGAGAAGAAGGCAAACGAAAGCGCAAACGCGGTAATGACGTCGGCGCCGACCTCCGGCGGGATCGTCATCCCCATGCCGATGTAGCCTACCGAGGCCAAGAACAGGCCGACCGTCTCGACGGCGATCACCGTGTTGACCGGCCGCAGACCGCCACGGCAGACGAGCCACATCGCCACGCACGGAACGATGGCCGCCGCGTGAAGCCAGTAACTCGGGTCGCCCAGCTTTTCGAGAAGCGTCCCAGACGCCAGGCCGATGGCGATCCGGAAGACGAACCCAACCGCCCCCGCAGCCGCGATGATCAAGCCAAAGGAAGCAACGCGGCTCTGATAGAACGCTTTCGCCTCGGGGCTCGATAGGAAGGGGTTGGTGGTCACGCCGGGAGTTTACTACGCGCAGGCGATGAGTAGATCCGCGAAGGCGAATTCGAGCAAGCCGCGCGGCCTGTTGTTTTTGGTGTGCCTCAGCCACTTCGTGTGCGTAGGGCGGCGAGGATCATGGCTACTGGAGGCGCGGGATGGAGGGAGCCGTCGCCTTGGTCGTAGAGGCGGCACGAGCTGGCTTTGGGGTGGTCGGCGGCGATGTCTCGCTCGTCGATCAGGATGGTGGGCGAGCCGTGGCCCCGTGCGTAGTCGGGGAGCGCGGGATCATCGCTGCACCACTCGGCCCAATGCAGACCTTGGCGGCGCTCGCCGATCGCCTGGCGAAGGCGCTCGCGCGCGCGGTCGACGTTTGGGCAGTCGGGGGCGTAGATGAGCTCGACTTTGGGGGTTGCGGCTGGCATCGATGCCTAGGGTAGTCAATTAAGCAGGCCTCGCGGCCTGATGTTTTTGGGGTCTCAAGTGGCGAGGTTCGGGAGCGGCTTTGGGAGCTTCGAGATGCGCTTCGATGCTTCGTAGAGGTCGACTGCGCGTTGGGCGGCGAGCCAGAACTCTGCCGTCGTATCGAATGCGGCGGCGAGCTTGAGGGCCATTTCGGCGGTGACGGCGCTGCGGCCGTTGACGATGCGGTTGATGACCTTGATGTCGCAGCCGAGGTGATCGGCCAGGGACTTCTGGGTGAGTCCGAGTGGTTCGAGGTACTCCTCGTGGAGGATCTCGCCGGGAGTGGTGGGCTTGCGTTTGATTTTTCGTATCACGTGGCCGAGCTCCTTCAGTGGTAGTCGACGATGTCGACATCGGATGGGCCGTTGGGCGTCCAGCGAAAGGTGATGCGCCACTGGTCGTTGATGCGGATGGCGTGGAGCCCGCGGAGACGGCCCTTCAGCGCCTTGAGGCGGTTGCCGGGTGCGTTGAGGTCCCGAAGCGAGCGGGCGTAGTCCATGGTGTCTAGCTTTCGAATCACGACTCTTTGGATGGAGGCCCAGCCGACGGGCCTGCTGAGGGTTCGTTCGAGAAAGAAACCTTCGACGACGCGGCTCTTGAAGCCCTGGATCGCCACCCGATCTATACCTTACCACAGTATACCTTAATCAGGTATAGATCAAGGAGAATGCGGTGGGGCTGCCTCGCGGGGGTGGGCTGAGGTGTAGGTTTAGGCATCGATTGGTTATCGACCCGGGGCGCCGGAAGTTGCGGGTTTGCGCGCGCCGAAGACGCGCGTTCTTCTAGCGCCGCATCAACTTTGGTGAGGCCGCGCGGCCAGTTGGGGGCGGCCTCGGTTGGCTAGTCCGGGATGGCGGTGTTGAGGAACTCGGCGATGAGCTGGGCTACTTGGTCGGGGTCGTCTTCTTGGAGGAAGTGGCCGCAGTTTGGGAGGGCGGTGAGCTCGGCTTCGGGGTGGGCGCGCTTTAGGCGGGCCATGGTTTTGGCGACGTCGGGGAGGACGCGGTCTTTTTCGCCGTAGATGAGGCGGATGGAGGTTTGATAGCCGGGGAGCTCGCCGGCGATTTTGGCGAGGCCGCGGACGCCGAGGCCGCTGCCTGCTTGGATGAGGGCTTTGCGCGCGGCGGGGCTTTCGAAGGGGGCGGTGTATGGGGTGAGGACTTCGCGGTTGAGGCGGGCTTTGTTGGCGACGCCGAACTGCATGGCGCCGACGATGCCCTTGGGGCTCACGAGGAAGTCGCGGAGGCCTGGGGTTTTCATCGCGATGAGGAAGAGCTTCACCGCCCAGGAAGTCTCCGGGTAGACCAGGGTGTTTAAGATGACGAGCTTCGGGACGCGGCCGGGGTGGCGGAGCGCCCAGTACAAACCGACGGGGCCGCCTAGGTCGTGCACGCAGAGGTTCGTGTCGCCGATGCCGAGCGCGTCGAGGAAGCCGTCGAGGACGTCGGCGAAGAAGTTGAAGTTGTACTTGGCGTCGAGCGGTTTGTCGGAGAGGCCGTAGCCTGGGAGATCGAGGGCGATGGCGCGGTGGGTTTTGGCCAGTGTCGGGAGGATGTTGCGGTAGAGGTGGCTGCTCGTTGGGAAGCCGTGGAGGAGGAGGATGGGGGGAACGTTCGGATCGGGGGCGCCTGCTTCTAGGTAGTGGAGGCGGAGGTCGTTGACCTGGGTGTAGTGGCTAGACGGCTCGGTCATCGGATGATGATGCCTGCTTCCGAGGCGTACGTCACTCGAAGGTGTGTGGTATTGCGATAGGCGACTCGACTCGCAACGAGACACCCCATGAAGGCCAAACTCAACCAGCTCGCGGGCCGTGTGCTCTCACGGCTCGGTCTTGGACTGGATTTCTCCGTAGACCTACGTGAGCGCTTCTTCAGTCCGATCACTCCGACTCTGTATCTGGGCACCCGACCGAACCCAGAGCGCGTTCAGGAGCTGAAGGGGGCCGGGGTCACCCATGTGGTGAGCTGCCTGTTGGAGGATGAACGTTCGCAGATGGCGTTCTTACAGCAGGACTTTCATCATCTGTTTCTCGGTGTCCACGATGGCATGCATCAGGACATCGCAGGGACGTTTTCGCAGTTCTTCGAATTCGCAGCAGCTGCGACGGCCAGTGATCCAAAGGCCAAGTTGTTTGTCCATTGTGAAGTCGGCGTCAGCCGATCCGCAACGCTCGCCATCGCCTGGCTGATGAAAACGGATGGCATGAGTTTCTTTGATGCCTTCTGTCGAGTTCGATCGAAGCGGTTTCAAGTCCTTCCCAACATCGGCTTCGCGTCGCAGCTCCAGCGGCTCGAACATGAATTGCAGCCGCGCTCGGTGACCCGCGTCCCCTCGTCGTTGGCTCGGTATCTCCACCGGATATGCAACGCTCCGGTGGAGATCGAGGTGCTTCAATCGGCGCTCGAACGGCACCGCTACGATGCCCCGGCGGCGCTCAGGATGATTTTCGGTGGCGGCATTCCCAGGGTCGTCCAAGGCGTTCGCTCGTAGCGGCGGTGGCCGATCTTTACCACCACCACGACGTCGGGGGGCTCGATGCGGTAGATCACGCGGTAGTCGCCCACCCGTAGGCGGCGGGCGCCTCGGAGGCTGTAGCGCAGCGGCTTGCCCAGCTCGAAGGGGTGGGTGGTGAGCTTGGTTTCGATGGCGCGGCGGATCTGGCGTTTGGCCGACTTGGGGAGCGCGGGGATGTCGTCGGCGACGACGCTTTGCAGGTACTCGATGCGATAGGTCAATCCCAGGCCTCGTCGTGGGCGATTCGACGTTGCTTCTTTCTGAGACGCGCGTCGGCGACCTTGGAGAAGTGCCGATCCTCTTGGAACTCGAGGGCCTCTTCGATGAGCCGGAGGCTCGTCCGCGAGATCGACTCTTCTCGCTCTTCGGCCAAACGCTCAATGGCCGCATGGGTCGCATCGTCGATCGTGATGTTGATTCGCTTCTTCTGGGTGGGCATCTGCATAGTGTAACACTTTTCCATCACCCCGGCCTAGGCTGCCTTGTTCGGGGGGCGGAGGATGTCGTCCGCGGGCTCGAATGGGAGGAGGACATATTGGCCTGGCTTCACAGTGCGGAGGCCCTTCGGCATGTCGATGCCGTTCCAGGTGATGATGATGGGCTCGGTGGCCGTAAAGGTGCCGTCTTGGAAATTGTGGGTGAGGACTGTTGGTTTCATGCGCGGTTGCATGTGCAACCGACGTGCCGGGAGCCGTGCGTGTGGTTTCGCTGGGTTGCGGGGAGGCGATCGGCGGGAGCGCCCTACTCCACCGGCGGGCGCGATGCGGCTAGCGCGCTGGTTCGGCGAGGCGCTTGATCTCCAGGAGCATCTTGCGGCTCATCACGAAGGTAATGGGTTCGATGGGGAAGCGTCCGAAAGCGAGCCTGGTTGCCCACCCCGGGGAAAAATCACTGCGGCCACGGGTGAGGAGTCGGCTCTTGCCGGCTGATCCGGGCCGGACGATGAACTGCCAGGTCGAAACCCCCCAGCTTTGCTCGGCGGCGAGATCTGCCGGGGAGCCGAAGAGAACCAGCGCGTGCGGTGGGTCCACGATTTCGATCCGGAGGGGCGGTGTCGTCGGATGCAGGTAGACCTTTTCCCCGACCTCGGGATGCTGATGCTCGGGGAGGATCTCGGTGGTGTTCCGGATCCTGCAACCGAGCAAGTTCTCCAGCGTCTGATAGCTGTAAAAGCCGCCGCGCCGCTGTCCGATTTGCGCGATCCAGGGCCAGACGTCCTCCGGCGGTGCAGCGACGTCGGTGCCGAGGGTGTAAGACCACTTCGGGTTTGGAACCAGCTCGTCGCCGGGAAGTGGATCGGTGGCCTCGAGCTCCCGTGTGCCCCAGTGCAGGCGCTTGCGTCCTACGAACGGGGTCGCGACGAGGTGCCAGGCGATGAGGCCGGCGCCTTCGAGCGCAGCAAGAACCCCGACGCCCGGGGGACGTGTGTTTGTTGCCATGACCGCTCCTCGATGGACGTTGTGTCCCGTAGGGCCGGTGAGCGCTTCCGTGAAGCCTTCTAGAGTACGTCGTCACGGGGCTCTAGTCTTCGTAGACCTCGCGGCGGTGGCCGAGCTTTGCGACCAGGACGACGTCGGGAGGGTCGATGCGGTAGATCACGCGGTAGTCGCCGACGCGGAGGCGGCGGGGGCCTCGGAGGCTGTAGCGCAGGGGCTTGCCGAGCTCGAAGGGGTGGGTGGTGAGCTTCTGTTCGATGGCGCGGCGGATTTGGCGCTTGATCGACTAGTCGTCTATATGATGTTCTACTTCATCGCGCGTCTTGCAAAGCCGACGGCGATACGCTGATAGGCAGAGGGCAGAAGGCGGACCAAGGAGTCGTAGACGTAGGCGTCTGGCCCCACGAGCACACGGCGCTTGTTCTTTTCGACCGCGCCGACAATGACGCGCGCTGCCTTGTCGGGACTGGTGATGAAGTTCTTCTCCACTGACTCGGGTCCGCCCTCGATGCTTAGACCGAGGTCCTGCATACTGTCACGAAGACGGGAGCCGCGAGCGATTCCGGTCTTGATGCCGCCCGGGTGCACACTGGTGGCGCTGACGCCGCAGCTCATCATGTCGAGCTCTTCACGCAGGCATTCCGTGAAGCCGCGCACGGCGAACTTTGCCGAGTTGTAGGCGGCTTGACTCGGAATACCCGCCAGGCCGAACACGCTGGACACATTGACGATGTGTCCTTCGCCGGTGGACTTGAGATGCGGGAGGAACGCTTTGGTCCCGTACACCACACCCCAGAAGTTGATGTTCATCAACCACTCGAAATCCTCGTAGCTCATCCCGTCGATGCTGCTAGCGAGCCCAACCCCCGCGTTGTTGAAGACGAGGTTGACCTTACCGTGATCGTTTACGACTTGGTCTGCCCACGCGTAGACCGCATCGCGGTCGGCGACATCGACCTTCTGGGAGGTCACGCGAACGCCCAACGCCTTCGCCTGTGCAGCTGTTTCCTGTAGGCCGGTTTCGTTCACATCGCAGAGCGCCAGGTGGCATCCGCGACGAGCAAGCTCGCAGGCGAGCGAGCGGCCAATGCCCGAGCTGGCGCCCGTGATGGCGGCGACTTTGTCTGTGAAGTCCTTCATGGGCCGGATGCTACGCGATTTCCGGAGATTCGTGAGAGCGAAGAACGTGAAGATGGACCCTTGCGAGCGGCGTCTATTCCGCGTCGGTGCCGCCGTTGGCGCGGCGGAATTGGCGTTTGGCGGCCTCGCCGACGAGCACGAAGAGTGCGTGGGACGACCGGTCACGTGTCCGTAGGGGCGGGGCGCGCGGCGAAGGTCGTCATCGACGCGGTGAAGCCTGCCGAGTCGGGCGCCGAGCGAAGTTGCGTGCTTTCGTTGGAAATTGAACAAGCCGCGCGGCCTGTTGGGTTTGGCGCTAGGCTTGGGACATGAATGTCGTTTGGGTGGCGCTTGGTGCGGGCGCGGGGGCGCTTGCGGTTTGGTTGACCGCGAGGGAGGCGGCTCGGCGGCGGGAGCGGTTTCCGAGCTACGAGGTGTGGGCTTGGGCGGCGTTCTTGGTGGCCGCGGCGCTGATCTATGTTGGCTTTGCGGTGGTCAACGGCGCGTCGATGGCGTGGACTTTCACTGAGCTCGGCGGGGTGGCGGGGTACGGGCTGGTGGCGTGGATTGGGGCCGCGCGCTTTCCGCGGCTCGTCGGTGTGGGGTGGCTGCTGCACGCGCTTTGGGACGTGGTGCTTCACCCGGGTGGGCATCCGGGGTTCGTGCCGGGTTGGTACCCTGCCCTTTGCCTCGGGTTTGATGTGTTCGTTGGGGTGGCGCTGGTGGCGCGGTTTGGGGTGACCGATACCGACGACGCTGCGTTCTGGGACGGCATCGCGGAGAAGTACGCGAAGCAGCCTGTTGCCAATCCGGACGCGTTCGACGCCAAGATCGCGATTACGAAGTCGCGCATGAAGGCGACGGACGTGGTGCTCGACATCGGCTGTGGGACGGGGTCGCTGGCGCTCCGCTTGGCCGACTCCGCGGCACAGGTTCACGGGCTCGACATTTCGAGCGAGATGACTCGCATTGCCAACGGTAAGGCCCGGGCGCAGGAGGTCGACAACGTTACGTTCCATACGGGGGCGTTCGACGAGACATTTCGGGCGTTCGAGGCGGAGAGCTTGGACGGGGTTTGCGCGTACAGTCTGCTGCACCTCGTCGATGACCGGTCGGCTGCGCTCGCGCAGATCTTCAGGCTGCTCAAGCCTGGAGGGTTTTTCGTTTCGTCGACGGTTTGCCTTGGGGAGTCGTGGGTTCCGTATGGGGCGCTGATCGGGGTGATGCGCTTGGTCGGCAAAGCCCCGATGGTGAAGATTTTCGACAAGCGCACGCTCGTGGACGAGATACGGGAGAGCGGGTTCGTGGAGATTTCGCAGCCGGACGTGGGGGCTAAGGGCGAGATTGCGTTTATCGTGGCGAGGAAGCCGGAGTAGGGGCGCGGCTCAGCGTGCGAGCGTGAATGGGTTGAGCCACTCGATGTCGAGGGCTTCGACTTGGCGGACGTTGCGGGTGGCGAGGATGAGACCGTGGACGTGGGCGGTGGCGTCGGAAGTTGCGCTTGGGCGCGCGTCCGTGTGTTCAGGTCTTTGCCTCACAGGAAGGGCAGTCTCGGTGACCGACGGGTGGGAGAGCCCTTATCCTGATCGGATGAGGATCTGGGGGGTCATTCTGGTGTTCGTCGTCGCGTGCGGGGACGGTTCGGGCAGCGACTGGACGTCCGCGCGGAGCGCGCCAAGCGTTTTGGCGGCGATCGACGTGTGGGCGTTTTCGCCGACGGACGTGTGGGTCATCGACGGGAGCTCGCGCATCCAGCGCTATGATGGCGAGGTTTGGAGCGCGCTCGACTCCGGGAGCAACGCCGGGCTTCTGTGCATCTTCGCGCTGTCGCCGACCGAGGTGTGGCTTTGCGCCGGCGGCGACCTGTTGTTCTACGATGGTGCGACGTTCGAGCCGATGAATGTGTCTCAGCCGACTGGGCTGAGCGGGCTGACCGACGTGTGGGCCTCTTCTGCCAACGACGTTTGGGCGGTGGGCGATGACGCCATCGTCGCCCACTACGACGGCAACTCGTGGGGGCGCACGATCGCCGGCTCGCCGTTCAAGAGCTCGATCTGGGGTTCTGGGCCCAGCGATGTCTACGCGCTTTCGACCTTCGATCTCGTGCACTACGACGGATCGACTTGGACCGAGATCGACCTCGACGCAGGCGCCGGCGACGGTCAAGTCTGGGGAACCAGCGCGACCGACGTTTGGGTGATGACGGATAGCTCCGAGCTCAGTCATTTCGATGGCGCGCAGTGGCAAACGATCGACACCTTCGACTTCGTCGGTGACTTGAGCGCGGTGTGGGGTCCCTCTGCGGACGACCTGTGGGCCGTGGGCAGCGCCGGCGCGATCGCGCACTACGACGGCAACTCGTGGCGGCAAGTCGCGCATCAGCAGATCGGCGCGCCCTACCTACGCCTCTTCCTCGCCGTGCACGGAACGTCTTCGACCGACGTCTGGGCGGTTGGGCAACAGCTTGGCGACGGCGGCTCCACCGGCCTCATCTACCACTATCAGCCCTAAGCAAGGCGAGTCATTGGCTTCGGTTGGATCGACGCGCTCGGTGGAGCCGTTGGCTCTCATCCACTGTCACGGCCCAGTGGTGCCAACAACTCTCAGGACTAGATCGCCCTCCTCCGGACAAGAGCTTCGTATCCCGTCGCAATTGCTCGTCGTGATGTAGAGAAGACCGTCGGGGCCCATCGCACTCGTGCGAAGCCGGCCATAGGTGTTCACGAGGAATGATTCTTGGGCGACGACGGTGCGGGGATCGCCAGGGTCGAGCTCCAAGCGATGTAGATGTCGGCCCGAGGGAGCGTTGAAGCCCAACGCAGTCACCATCAGGCTTCCCGTCCAAGACGGGATCGCGGTTCCCGTGTAGAGCGTTGCGCCGCCCGGCGGGAACGGTTCTTCCCACACCATGGCGGGCGGACTCAACCCGTCGCTCACGTCGCAGCCCGAGATGTCCGGCCACCCGAGATTGTCGCCGGCCTGAGCCACATTGAGCTCGTCGAGACCGCGCATTCCGTCGGTCTGTTGCGTCGGGCCGTGGTCCATGATGAGCAGGCGGTTCTCGTCGAACCAATCGAAACCCTGCGTG
>JAOTXX010000116.1 GCA_029862185.1 Myxococcales bacterium | reverse complement strand
GTCTCCTCTGGAAGCGTCTCGCGCGCTTCGCGTCCGAGGGGAGTGCCTTCAGCGAGGGCCTGCGCGCTCGCCTCGAGCCACCGTGCGCGCTCCTCGATCGAGCAACCCCGGAGGATTTCGCCGGCTTCGAGAACCGCTTTGGCTCGCTTCCGGATCATCGAAGCATCGTCGGTCATGATCGACTCACTCCCAGGGCCTCGTCTACCGCCAGCGAGCAGCCGCGTGGCGCGGCGCCGGGCGCACGGCCCTGGACGACGATTCCGTCCTCGATCCTCGTCGCCAGATCGGCGGTCTGAATGCAGCAAACCGAATCCAAGCTCGCGCAGTCGTCGATCCGAAGGACGCCGAGCGCGTCGCCTTGGACGGGCTCCAATGTGTCTGGGTCGACTGGCGTCGCGCGCACCCATGGCGGAACCCAAAGGCGCCTCGGAGATGAGAGACCGATGAGATCGTCGCGTAAGGTGGTCTCGTATAGCTGGGAGCTGAGCTCGGTCATGCCGTATTCGGCGATGATCCAGGGGTCTCGGATGCCGTAGCGTGCGCTCATCGTGCGCCGAAGCTCGGCCGGTTCGACTTCACGCGAACGTCCTTTGTAGCCTCCGGTCTGCATGATGCGACTCCCCTCCGGGAGCGCGATGCGCGGCTCGCCAAGCCCATCTTCGGCGTGCACGAACGCAAACGACGTGCCAAGCAATGCAACTGCCTGACCGCCGGCGACCGCCTGAGCGAGCGTCGCCTCGAGGCGATCGATGTCGAGCGCGCCTTCGTGCCAGACCCACGTGTGCTCGGACCCGAACCACTCGGCAAACCGCGTCAGCATGTAACTGAGCGAAGAGTCCGGAGCCTCGTCTTCGTGAGGCGCTAACAAGACTAAGCGCATCCGCTCGACGTCCGGGAATAGCATGTGCTTCGCGGCTGCACGCGCTGCGGTGTCGTAGAGGCTGAGGTCTCTGAAGACGTGCGTGCTTTGGTTTGAGGAGGTCGTGCCCGAGCTTCGAAACACGCGAGCGTCCTCTTCGGGTGGATGGGAGGCGATTCGCCGAATGCGAAACACATCGGTGGGCAGGGCAGGGGGCCAGCCGCCGTCTCGATGCAAGCGACCGTACTCGGGAATGCGCGCTGCTTGCCACACCGCGATCTCCTCGATCAGTCGATCCCGTGTCACGTCCTTGCGCGTGCCAGGATCGACGATGAGCGCTCGAATGCGCCGCTCGAGCTGGCGCCGAACACTCACGGGGCCGCCTTCAGAACCTGGCCAAGCGCGTCCACGAAGTCGTTGAATCGCGCTTGGCTCAGGGTGACCGGGGGCACGAGCTGAACGACATCGGCGTGTTCACCGGCCGGAAGGACCAGATAGCCGCGCTCGAGAAGCGCGCGGGTCACCCGCAAAGCCCCAAGCTCCGCCTCGAATTGAAGACCGAGCATCGTGCCAACCTGCCGGATTTCGGAGACCCCTCGAAGGGACGCCCGTTCGAGCGCTTGCGCGAACGCCTCACCTCGCGTTTCGGATAGCGCGACCAAGCGCTCTTTTTCGATCACGTCAAGCGTTGCCAGTGCGGCCGCGGCGCCAAGCGGATCGCCATAGAAGGTGGCTGTATGGATGGCCTCTCGATCCGGGTCGCCCCAGGCGTGCATCACCTCTTTGCGGGCGATGCACGCGCTTACCGGCAGCCCGCCTCCAAGCGCCTTCCCCACACAAATGACGTCGGGGATGAGCCCGTCCTGTACCGAACGCCACCACGCTCCGCACCGACCGAGCCCGGTGAAGATCTCGTCTGCGATCAATACCACGCCGTGCTGCCTACACCTCTTGCCGAGCTCGTTCAGAAACCCTCTCGGGGGCACGCGCACCCCGGCCCTTCCTTGGATCGGCTCGATGATCAGCGCACCGATCTCGCTCCAGTCGTTGGGCAGGCTACGGAGTGCCCGATCGACGGCGTCGTCGGTATCCGGCCACCGCGCGAAGTGCACGTGCGAATTCAATTGTCGATCGAACGGTGCGCGGAAGCGCTCCGCGAAACCGGATACCGCCAAAGGCCCATACGACAAGCCGTGATAGCCGCCTTCGAAAGCCACGACCCCCGGGCGCCCAGTCGCCATCACCGCGGTCTTCAACGCTGCAGTCACCGCGTCCGTGCCGCTCAGCGAAAGCATCGCGCGCGCCTCGGGCCAGGGCGACAGTGCGCACAGCCTTTCGAGAAGCTCGATCTTCACCGAGGACGGGTAGAGATCGCCGAGCGCGTGCAAGAGCACATCGGCCTGTTTTTGGATGGCCTCGACGACAGCAGGGTGTCCATGCCCGATGAGTGCCACTCCGAAGCCCGCCGTGAGATCGACGTACCTGTTGCCGTCGGCGTCGACCACATTGCTTCCTTGGGCCTCGACCCACACGATCGGGTCGTGATTCGCTCCCGCCCGCTCCGCTCGCCGTTTGCGACGAGTCGTCAGCGCTGGGCATTCGCTCGCGGCCAGACGCTCGACCCATGCTCGGCCAGCGCTCGCTGGGATGGGGCTTCGGACGGCAGGCGGTGCATCACCAAGGGTCACCAACACGGGCTAGCGCCCAGCCGGTGCCGCCGTCAACTGCCAAAGGGCTTGGGCTTCCAGGGGAAGAAGACGAACGCGCGCTCACGGGCCTTACGAAGTAGGTCGTGGCCGTCGATCAACAGGACGTCGATCTCCAGGTTACGCGTCCGGCCCGCATCGGAGACTTCTTTGATGATGGCCGTGACATTGTCGCGATACGAGTCCATGACGCGGAGGCCGATCGCCGGGCTTGCCTCGCCGCCGGGTTGCGCCACCTTGCAATAGGACGCCCACTCCACCTCGGGGTAACGGCGAAGCACGACGCGGAAGGTTTCCATTAGCTCTTCGTCAGGCGGGTACAGCAACTGCGCGAGCTCGATCGCGTCCCCGATCGCAGATGCCGCGAGACGTGACGGTCGCGGGGCGTCATTGTCTGACGGTGGCTCTTCAACCGCGGGTGGAGGGTCGGCCGCAGGCTTCCCGATCGGTCTGACTGGAGGAAGCGCGAACTTGCCCGGGTATAACAAGTCGGATGCGCGCGCCGCCGGCGCTGTGGGGGCATCGGAGGGCGCAGCTTCAGACACGGGCCTCGACGACCCTGTGGCTGGAGCACCGGGTTTCTCGACGGTCGATGGGACGACGCTCGCGGCGCCGTACGTTCCGGCCACCTCGACCTTTGCAGACTCCGGCACGACCTCTTCGATCTTCGGCGGTGGGCTGCTATCCGGCTTTGCGGCGGGGCGCGAGCTCGGTCGGTTGCCAGTAACGGGATCCAGCGAATGCCCCGCCGGCCTGCGATGCGGTTTGGTGGGCGGCTCGCTCTCATGCGGAATCTCGCGCGGCTTGGTTGGCCGATCGCTCAAGCCGACGAGCCTTTCGGCGCGCGAGGGTGCCATGCTGTACATCGTCGAGATCTGCCGGGAAAGCTTCTCGACCGGTGGCGGAAAGGAGCTCGCCGGTGCGGGCACCTCGGAATCCGGCGCGGGTGGACGTGAAGTTCGGAACGGCCCTGTCGCGTCCATCTCGCGAAGCGCCATCCGAATCTCCTCGCGGTCGTACTCGAGCGAATGATCGGCAGCGATGTCGACGACCACGAACGCGTACTCGCGAGTCCACGCATGCCTCAGAATGTCCCCACCCACGCTCTCATGTGTCGCGAGGCTGCCGTCCGACTCGAGCCAGCCGAATTGGCCTGCCGCCGTCATCAATTCTCTCTCGGAGCTGAACACTGCCAGAGCCTCTTCACCGTCGCCGTTGATCAGTGTGCGGAAGCCCTCGGCACGCGGCTCCCAAGTGGCCACCCACAAGTCTCGTGCCACGAGGCCGTCGAGCGCGTCAGACTTCGCTCGAGCGCTACTCGCGCCTTCCCTCAAGAGTCGAAGGAATGTTTCGACGCCGCGATCATCCACAGGGCTGGCCATCCGCCCTTCATTGTAATCCTGAAGGAGTACCGGAATGCAAGTTTTCTCTCGCCCTTGACACCGTACGGACGGCGGCTAGGCTCCGCGCCTGCTTTTCGGGCCCAGATAGCTCAGTTGGTAGAGCAGTGGACTGAAAATCCTCGTGTCCCTGGTTCGATTCCAGGTCTGGGCACCCCGGAAGTGGGTCCCCGCAGCCAGAAGACCGGCGGGGGCCGTCCCTTTTTAGGGACACCCGCGCGTGATAGGCTCCGGTCGCACAAGGGAGGCAAGCCGTGGAGAGCCAATGGTCGGACGCAGATGCTCGAGCGACGATCGAACGCTATCGGGAGGACCCCGCCGTCAACGCAGACATTGCACTGCGCGTCTACACGTCGCGCCTGATCGGACAGGACCCGGCGCTCGTTTTGCACGGTGGTGGCAACACCTCGGTCAAGACGACGATGCGCGACGACACGGGGCGAGATGTTGCGGTCCTTTGTGTCAAAGGAAGCGGTTGGGACCTCGGTGGCATCGAGCCTCCGGGGCTTCCTGCGGTTCGCCTCGAGAGTCTCGATGCGCTGCGTGACCGCGACGCCCTTTCGGACGAAGACATGGTGAACGCTCAGCGGACTAGGCTGATCGACTCCAGCTCACCGAATCCTTCAGTCGAGACACTTCTCCATGCTTTCCTCCCCCACAAGTTCATCGATCACTCGCACGCCGATGCGATCCTCGCGCTCGTCGACCAGCCCAGCGCCGAAGACGTCTGCCGCGCTGTCTTTGGCGACACGTTGGCGATCGTTCCCTACATCATGCCAGGGTACGCGTTAGCCAAGCTTGCGGCGGAAACCTACGAGCGAAATCCTGAGACGCAGGGTCTTCTGTTGCTTCGGCATGGTCTGTTTACGTTCGGGCAAACTGCAAAGGAAAGCTACGAGAGGCATATAGCCGCCGTGGATAAAGCCGAACGGTTCGGGCGGACCGCTACCGCAAGAATAGAGCGGGCCCAGGTTGCTCGGGACGACATGGACTACGCGACTATTGCGCCGGTCTTGCGAGGAAAGCTTGGGGAGGGTGAGAGGCACTACCTCTTGAACCTCCGGTACGACGATATGATCAAACGGTTTCTCGGCCGCGCTGATCTCGGCACGATTACCCAGCGTGGGCCAGCTACGCCAGACCACGTGATTCGAACCAAGCGCGTGCCCTTGCTCCTGGATCTGTCTTCTGAGATGGACCCGTCGACGATCGCATCGCACATCGACGAGAGGCTTCAGGCCTATCGCGAAGACTATCGGGCCTATGTGACGCGCGAGTCGAGCGCTAAGGGACGCGAGGTGACTCGACTCGATCCCGATCCCAGAGTCGTCTTGGTGCCCGGCGTCGGCCTAATTTCGGTCGGCGCGACGGAGAAGGCCGCGGCAATTGCGGGTGACATCTACGAGCATACGCTCGGGGTGATCGAAACTGCCGAAGCTATAGGCCAGTACGAAGTGCTGCCAACAGCCGATCTCTTCGATATGGAATACTGGTCGCTCGAGCAAGCGAAGCTCGGAAAATCGCAACCCAAGCCCTTGCAGGGTCGTGTGGTGTACATCTCGGGGGCCGGTAGGGGCATCGGCGCCGCTTGCGCTCGGGCATTTGCGGATGCCGGCGCGTCACTGTACCTCACCGATCGCGACGAAGAGGCATTGGTCGCCGTCGCGAAGCCGCTTGGCGCGGGCTGCGAAATCGTCGACGCGTCAAAGGAGTCCGCCGTCCGTAGGAGCGTCGAACGCTGCGTTCGCGCTTTCGGAGGGCTCGACGGCGTGGTGTCTAACGCTGGTATTGCTCCACAAGGCGCGATCGATGAGATCAGCACGGATGATTTAAAGCAGAGCTTTGAGGTGAACTTCTTTTCGCATCAGTACCTCGCGTCATCGGCACTGCGCCTGATGCGCGCACAAAGGATGGGCGGCTTTCTTCTTTTCAACGCCTCGAAAGCGGCGTTCAATCCCGGCAAGGGCTTTGGCCCCTACGCAATCCCCAAGGCGGCTGTCGTTGCTTTGATGAAGCAATATGCGATCGAGGGTGGCAGCATCGGGGTGCGGAGCAACGCCGTGAACGCCGACCGCATTCGAACCGGGTTGCTCGCCTCGGAGGACGTCAAGCGCCGTGCCGCGGCCCGTGGTCTCGATGCGGACGCGTACTACCGGTCGAATCTGCTCCATCGTGAGGTCACGGCTGAAGACGTGGCCGAAGCGTTTCTCAACCTGGCTCTCGCGCCGAGCACGACGGGATGTGTCGTCACCGTCGACGGTGGCAACATCGCAGCTGCACCCCGCTAGTAGACTCGACCCAGGGTAGATTGGGTGTCGGGTGGTGGGACGTCGGCGCCGTTTCGAAGCGCCAAATAGAGGGCTGCCAAGATGAGGGTGGCCAGCGGTCCGCCGAACAGAAAACCGATTCCGCAGAGCAGCATCGAACCGAAGGCGATCAACCCGGAAATGATCGTGACGCCCAGCACCAACCAGCGGCGGCCGCGAGCGATGCGCCACGAATACACGACCGCCTCGATCGGACCGGCGCTGTCGTTGTAAGTGAGCTCGAGCTGGGCAAAGACGATCCCGAGGAAGATGTAGACGTAGATCGGAAGACTCACGACAAAGAAAATCAAGAGGGCGGGTTTCGCGATCTGGAACGCGTCGTCGAGTGGCATGTTCAGGTCGATCGATCCCACGGAAAGGAAGAACACCGCCGCGCCGATAGCGGCGAACACGGCCGCCAGCGGGATCCAAATCGCAAGCACCTGGAGGACGTACTTCACGGCCTTGTTGATCTGGCTGAACAGCGCTCCGATCGGCGTCGGCTTCCCGTGAAGGGCGTGGATCGCCATCGCGTAAAAGCCCATCCCAAGCACACCTTGAATGACGGTCTGTAGGATCTGAACCCCTACCTGAAGCCCGGTTATGAGGGCCGCTGCGGCAGGGTGCGGATCACCTCCGGAAAGGAGCGCCCCGAAAAGGCCGACCACCAAGCCAAGCGCGAAGGGGATGCCGAATCCGATCAGCAGCATGAGCACGGTCGCAAGCACCCAGGTGCCGACATCCCGCTGCCAAGCGGCGGACCCCTTCGAAACCAGATCGCCGACGGTCACGGTTTGTCGCATAAGCGCAAAGGTTCGCTCGGGCCCCTTTGGCTCGGCGGCGGGCGCCTCGTGTGGGGGCAGGTACGCCGGTGCCAACGGCTCTCGGGGATCGTCCTGGTCGGGAGGCTCCATCGTCCGCAGACCTATCATCCTAGCGATCCATGGCGAACAAATTTACAGCTTGGCTCCCTGCATAAATTCGGTGATGGGGTTAGCGCCATGAATCATCGTTCTCGCACACTAATTCCAGCGGAAGCCTTCCATGGTTTGCTTGGCCGAATATCGTGGCTCGAAGCCAGTGGCTTCGACGAAGGCTTTGTTGTCGATGACGATTGGGTATTTCACGTGCGCGATCGCGTCGTCGGGTAGGTAGGGAAAACCGAAGCGGCCGAGGACGTTCGAGTAGAGTGGTTCGGGGATCGGGATGCCGCGTTTGCCGGTGGCTGCCACGACGGTCGACAGCGGAACCGGGGGAGGGCCGGCGACATTGAACACGCCTCGGAGTCGTTTCTCGACCGCCAAGGTGATCGCCTCCTCGGCATCCCATTCGTGCATGAGTTGGTAGAGGGGATCGAAGCCCATGACCATCGGTACGCGGCTCTTCGATAGAAAACTTGCGAGCGTGCCGCCTCGGCTTGGGCCGAGGAAGTAACAGAGCCGGAGGACCGCTGTGTCGATCTCGGGCCATCGCCAAAGCGCGCTACCAGCGTATAGGTCGGCCGCCACCAAGTCGGCGAGCTCCTTGAAAGCCGCACCCGCTAAAGGAGGCTCGTCTTCGGTGTGGTAGAGCGGTGAATCTGGAGTGGCCCCGTACACGGTGTGTCGACCGACGAACACCGCTTGAGCCACGCCGTACTCGTGGCAGTACTCAAAGAGCTTGCGGGTGCCGCCCAAGTTGATTCGATAGCGCTCCTCGGTGCTGGTTGTGAAATGCGTGACGGTCGCCATGTGGACCAGCGCGTCGGGCCTTGTGGTTCGAAACACGTCCTCGGCCGGGCGCTTTCGGATGTCGGCTTGGTGCATCTCGACGCCGTCAGGGACATCGGGCCATGGACGCCGATCGATGCCGATGACCTCATGGCCGCGTCGCACGAGTCGGTACGCCACGCCCCGCGCCAATGTTCCACTGATTCCGGTGATCAAGATCTTCATCGTGGGGTGTCTTCCTTTGAGCCTCGCATCTTCTCAAACATGAAGGCTTGGGGTCTCGCATCGAGCCCCGTGCTGATCAATCGCTGCATCGAGGCGCGGACTTGGTCTATGTACTCTTGAACGACGTTGTCAGGCTCGGACCCGTCTCCCTCGAAGTGCATCGGTGGCCCGTAGTACACCTGACACGCGACCGGCAGTGGAAAAAGAACGAGTTGCGGTGCGACCGGCACGAACGGCCCGTTAACGAGCCTGGCGAGCCATTTGATGTGAAAGAGCTGCGGGAACGCTTCTTCACCGCCGATGAAGGCGCAGGGAATGACAGGCGTGCCGGTCTTGAGCGCGAGTCGCATAAAGCCAGTCCCGAACCTGAGGAGCTTGTAGCGGTCTTTGTAGAGCTTACCGGCCCCGCGTGCGCCCTCGAGAAACACCACGACCAGACGCTCGTCAAAAAGCAATTGCTCACCATGCTCGGGGAGACCGGTGAGATGCCCGAGCCGACTGAGCGCGACCGACGCGAATGGGGACCGCGTCAGGAAATACTCAGCCA
>JAOTXX010000115.1 GCA_029862185.1 Myxococcales bacterium | reverse complement strand
GCTGCCTCGCACGCTTCATGAAGCAAACGGAGGTTGAAAGGATCGGGGTCCCCGACGAGAACCAAGGCGCTCATCGCGCCGGCTCGCTTGCGCTTGGTCGCGTCCTGCCCCGTCCCACGGTCGCTACCGTATCACGGGGCTACCGTAGCCTCCAATCCCCGTGCCCTCGAGGGGGACGGGAGTAAGCTATGCGCCGTGGTAGCCCCAGCCAGACTGATCGCGGCCCGCGTGCTTCAACGGGTTGCCAGCGACGATGCCTGGGCGACGCCTACTCTCGACGCAGAGCTTCGTCGTGCTTCGGTCAAACGCTCCGACGCCGCGCTTGCAACACAGATCGTGTATGGCTCGTTGCGGACTACTCCCGAGCTCGAAGATGTGATCGGCCGGCACCTTCAGCGGCCGCTCAAGGTCGACGATTGGACCCGGGCCGTGCTGATCGGTGCCGTCTATCAGCTCTCGTACCTCGAGCGGGTGCCTCCGCATGCCGTCGTCAACGATGCGGTGGAGCTCGTACGGATGAAGCGCGGCAAGAGACTTGCAGGGTTCGCAAACGCGGTGCTTCGAAAGGTGGCCGCCGATCGCCCCGAGGTTCCGCGGCTGCCTTCGTCTTTGGCGGTTCCAGCTTGGCTGCGCGATTCCCTGAGGTCGTCGATTGGGTCAGAGCGCGCCGAGGACCTTCTGCGCGTCGGTGAGGAGGCCCCATCGATTGATCTGCGAGTACGCGCGGACCTCAAACGAGACGACGTCGCCGACGCGATTGTCGCCGCGCAACCCGATGCGTCCCTGACACCGACTGCCCTTTCGCCGCACGGCTTGCGTATCCGCGGCGCAGGCGATCCCCGAGCGCTGCCCGGCTACCAACAAGGCGCGTTCGCCGCTCAGGAAGAGGGCGCCCAGTTGATCGGCCTCATGCTGGGCGCAGAGCCGGGCGACCGCGTCCTCGATGCCTGCGCAGGCCGCGGGGGCAAGACCGCTCAGCTGGTTGAAGCGGTAGGCGAATCGGGCAACGTCGTGGCCACCGACCTTCACGAGCACCGTCTCGAGCAGATTCCTGCCGAGCTCACGCGGCTTCGACTCGACCGGACGCAGCTTGAGACCGCCGTCGTCGATTGGACCGTTGGAAGGGGCCAGGTCCAGGGCGAGTTCGACCGTGTCCTCGTCGACGCTCCGTGCACGGGGCTCGGCACGCTGCGCCGTAGGCCTGAAATTTTACTGCGAACCGGCCCAAAAGACCCCGCCCGAATGGGTGAGACACAGCGTCGTCTCCTCGAAACCGTAGCCCCATTGGTTCGACGAGGCGGCACCCTTCTCTACGCGGTCTGCTCGCCTCTGAATGAGGAGGGTATAGAGGTGGCATCGGGCGCGGATCTATCCGGATTCGAGCTCCAAGTTGAGCGGGCTTCGCTTTTGAAATCACTGTCCTTTGAATCATCGGGCCGTCTGGATGTCGGCCCATGGATCGAAGGTGCGGGCCCTTGGGCAGATGCGTATCAGGTCTACATGTGGGTGAATGTAGGTTAGCTCTTTGACAGCACTCGACGATAACGCTAGATTCCGCCGAGCTTGAAATACGGGGCGTAGCGCAGCTTGGTAGCGCGCACGGTTCGGGACCGTGAGGTCGGAGGTTCGAATCCTCTCGCCCCGACTAGAATTGAACACTGCAATTACAATTGTGGCGGAGGCAGGATGGCAAAGGCGTTACCACCGGTAAGAGTACTCGTCGTCGATGATGACCAGGCGATTTTGGAGTTCATGGAGACCTTCCTCACCAAGGACGGCTTCGAGGTCACCACCCTTGCCAATCCCAAAGATGCGCCGGACGAAGTCAAAGAGGGCGGATACCACCTCGTGGTGCTCGACCTCATGATGCCCGGCCTCGGCGGCGTCGAAGTCCTCGAGCAGATCCGCAGGGTCGACAGTGACGTCGCCGTCGTGATCTTCACCGGCTATCCGTCTCTCGATACCGCCGTCCAGTCGATGAAGCTCGACGCGGTCGACTACCTCAAAAAGCCGTTCAACCCCGACGAGTTCCGAGAGGTGCTCGATCGCGTGATGCGCAAAAAGGGCCTTCTTCGTACACCAGAAGAAAACCTCCACCGCGTGATCGGCGAGACCATTCGGGGGCTCCGCAAGGACCGCGGCTTGACCTTGAAGCAAATGGCCCGCCGTACCGGGCTCAGCGTGTCACTCCTGTCGCAAATCGAGCGCGCCGAGTCGAGCGCGTCCATCAGCTCGCTCTACAAGATTGCAACCGCGCTCGACGTGCGGATTCAAGATCTTTTCGGCGAGTACTGATCGCCGCTGGCTACTTCGAGCTCGCGGAACGCTCGAGTACGGCGAGGAGATGGGCACGGAGTTGCGGCTCGTCGACGACCTCGAGCGCGCTGCGGCCCCTTTTCTGCGCACCCGTGAGCTGGTCGTCTGCCGCGAGCAACTCGACCAGGCGCACCCTTGCGTAGAGGTCGTCGGGGGCCGCAAGCGTCCATCGATCGAGCACCGCGATCGCCGCTGGACGATTGCCCCTCGCAGCGAGCCTTTCGGCCAAAACGCGCGCGCGGAGCCCAGCGTCGTCCAGCCCGGTCGCCTTGACGGCTGCGTAGTAAGCCGCCGCCTCCTCGAAATGCCCTGCGCGTTCGAAGAGCGCCGCCAGCGCAGCCCGCTCGGGGTCTCGTTTCGGATCGAATAGCCGAAGGCCCGCTCTTAGCGCTCCCTCTTCGAGATAGATTCCTGCGAGTGTCTCTCGAATGGCAAGCGAGTAGTTCGGAGCCTGGCTCAATGCTTCTGCTGCGGCGCCACGTCGGCCCTGCGCCGTCGAGCACTCCGCAAATGCCAACCGTGCTGCTTCGAAGCTCGCCGTGCCGAACGGGACCTCGGCGAGGGCGGCAGCCGCTTCGACGAAGTTTCCATCGATCAGGAGCGCACGTCCCTTGGCGTACTCGACCTTCGGAGACGGCGCCGTCGATTTCAATAGATCGAGCGCCCTGTCGACTTCACCGATTTTCAACAACAGATCGACGTGCTCGGACCAGCCTCCCAGGTGTCCGCTATCGGCGCCTGCCAAGAACGACGCGACTTCCGCCCGAGCTCCGCTTTTCATGAGAGCTTGCAGCCAAAGTGCAACATTTTCCGGGGTGTCCAGCGCTGCGGCGAGCGCCCGGGCCGCCAACGCAGGTTGGCCGTTTTCGAGTGCGAGCTTCCCAGCCTCCTGGGCACGCGCTGCAAGCGTCGAATCCGGATCCAGAGCTAGGGTACGCGCCAAGGTTTCCGCGTCTCCGCTTCGTCGCGCCAGCTCCAGCAGTACGCCCCTGGCGCGCTCCAAACGCGCGTTGCGTGAGGAGCCGAGGTGATCGAGTAAGATCGCGCTCGCCCGCTCGGGACGCCCGGACGCGATCAGTGATTCCGCCAACGCAATGATCGGCGCATCCCAGCCTGGCGCCAGCTCCCGGGCCCGGAGAAACGCCGCAATCGCCTCTCGTTCCTCGCCCCGATGTTCCGCGATGCGACCCTGTGCGAGCGCGACCCACGGCGAACCCGGATAAGAGCGTCGTGCCACAGTGAGCGTGCGATCAGCGCGGCGGGAGTCTCCGCTGAGCTCGTACTCTTCGGCCAAACGCGTCATGAGAAGCGCGTCGTCCGCCGGCGCTGCGGTCGCGTTCTCGAAGGCCATTGCGGCCTCCCCGTGGCGACCCTGACTTGCCGATGCCTCGCCCTCGATAAACCACTCGTACGCGTACGGCGAGACGAATGGCCCATGCTCCAACTCGCCGTCCACGACGCGAGGAACGGTGCGGAGTGAAGGGGCCGTGCATGCGGCCACGCCCAGCAGAACTATCGAAGCCAAACGACTCACCCTCGAATCATAGTCGACAGGGTCATTCGAAGCCCGATCGCCCCCTGGCATGGGGTTTGACTTCGCCGCGCCGCACCCCTACATCTTCGCGCAGCGCGAGCCTACCGTTGTACCGATTCCGCGCTTGAACTCAGGGAGAAGACGATGGGTCCGATTTGGATGACGTTGCTGTTGCTGAGCACGCTCGGATTTTTCTCATGGTCCGCGTTTCGGCGGCTGAGGCAGGTCAAAGTGGGGGTGCCCGACCCTCGGTTTGGCTGGGACTCGGAGCAAATCGCCGACCGGACCAAGACACTGCTGGTCTACGCCTTTGGGCAGAAAAGGATGCCCAACTACACGATGGCGGGTTTCGCCCACGTCGGAATCTTCATTGCGTTCCAGGTGCTCTTGCTCAACAGCCTCATGCTCTGGGGCCGCGGCTTCGACCCTGGGTTCGACTTCTGGGGCCTCCTGAGCACCGACCACCTCGTCGGAAAGCTCTACTCCTTCGTCAAGGAGCTCGCAGCGTTCGCCGCAATCGCCGGCT
This sequence comes from Myxococcales bacterium, assembly GCA_029862185.1. Taxonomy (GTDB): domain Bacteria; phylum Myxococcota_A; class Polyangia; order Polyangiales; family Houyiibacteriaceae; genus SG8-38. The sequence goes on along the minus strand of JAOTXX010000115.1, from coordinate 4,482 downwards.
CGGTTCTCTTCTTGTACCTCCGCTGGGTGAAGCGCGGTCTGGACAGTGGTGACCCGAAAGCCGTGAAGGACAAGCCTCGCATGACGCTCGGCCACCACGCCAACCGCTACGTCTTCACCGAGCCCATCCTGATTCTTTTCATCATCATCACGATGATGGCCGCTGACTTCCTCTACGTCGGCGCCTCCCTAGTGATCGATTCGCGTGCGTACGGAGAGGCGATTCATGCGGGCTGGTGGGAGCCGTTCGGCGGCATCGTCGCGCAGCTTCTCTCTGGCACCGACAACGACGGCGTCGTGCGCGCGTTTCAGCACGCTGGCTTCTGGTGGCACTCTGCGTTCGTTCTCATCTTCCTGAACATCCTTCCGTACTCGAAGCACTTCCATGTGCTTACCGTGATTCCGAACGTGTTCGCCTACGAGCGGAGGCCGAATGCCCTTCCCAAAGTTGATGACCTCGAAGGCAAAGTAGAGCGCGAGGAGTCGCTCGGTATCAACCGGCTGAGCGACCTCACGTACAAGCACATCATGGACCTGTACACCTGCACCGAGTGCGGACGGTGCAGCGACAACTGCCCGGCATACATCACTGGCAAAAAGCTCTCACCGAAGCACCTCACGCTAGCGATTCGAGATCATCTCTACGCCACCGAGAAAGAAATGTTTGGCAAGGACGCTCTGGTCGAAGAACCAGGCGATACGCCCGCATCGGAGCCCAAGCCGAGCGCCGCAGAGGAGCCGATTCACACCTTCCCAGCGGCGCCGGAGGGTGCCTACTTCGTGGGCGAAACCGTGGTCGATCTGGTCCCCAACATCCTCCACCCGGATGTGATCTGGGGCTGCACATCCTGCCGTGCCTGCGAAGAGCAGTGTCCCGTCATGATTTCCTACGTCGACAAGATCATCGGCATGCGACGCGAGGAAGTCATGATGAAGAACGAATTCCCCGGCGAGCTCCAGGGCGCGTTCAACGGCATCGAGACGAACGGCAACCCTTGGAACATCTCCGCTATGGATCGGGCTGACTGGGCCGACGGCCTCGAGATCCCGCTGTTGAGTGACAGGCCCGACGCCGATGTCCTCTACTGGGTCGGCTGCGCGGCCAGTTACGACGACCGCGCCAAGAAGGTGGCGCGCGCCGTGTCAAAGCTCTTGAAGAAGGCACGCATCGACTTTGCAATCCTCGGCACCGAGGAAACCTGCACGGGCGACCCAGCTCGTCGCGCCGGCAACGAATACCTCTTTCAGATACTTGCCGAGCAGAACGTCGAAACCCTCAACGGCTACGAAGCCTCGAAGAAGACCATCATCACCGCCTGCCCGCATTGCTTCAACACACTCGCCAACGAGTACAGCGATTTCGGCGGGTCGTACGACGTGGTGCACCATAGCGACTTCCTCAATGGTTTGCTGGTAGCCGGCAAGCTCATCCCGTCGAAGGCCGTGAGGGGAAAGGTCGTCTACCACGACAGCTGCTACCTCGGCCGCTACAATCAGGTTTACGATTCGCCCCGTCAGATTCTCGAGTCAATCGAAGGCTTGGAGCTGACGGAGGTCCCGTACTGGAACCGCAAAAAGGGCCTTTGCTGCGGTGCCGGCGGCGCGCAGATGTTCATGGAAGAGCAGGGCGAAGAGCGCGTGAACAACAAGCGCACGCTGCAACTGCTCGACACGGGCGCGACCACGGTCGCTAGCGCGTGTCCATTTTGCATGACCATGCTGACCGACGGTATCAAGGACGAGGAAAAGGCGGATGAGATCGCCCAGCGCGACATTGCCGAGATCCTCGCCGACGCCGTCGAGCTCGACGAAGTCGAGCAGACGCCCGTGGCCGCCGAGTAGGCTGCTTGACCGCATGCGCCGCAGCGGTTGACACCAGCGGTCCCTCCATAGATGCTCGCGTCGCATGACCGCGCGTGACTATCTGCATGCTGGGTTCCACGACCCGCGAACTCATGTGTATCGCGTGGTCGAGTCGACCGTTTGGAGCCTAATCGTCTTGTCGATCGTGGTGCTCGTCGCCGAGGCTTTCTTCCCGGAGGGCTCCAGGGGCGATCAGATCCTTCGGCAAATCGACCGTGTTCTTCTCTGGCTGTTTGCGATCGAGGTCAGCACGAGGATTCTGACGTATCACCCGCCGGTGCTCGAGGTATTCAAGCAGCCTCCGCTCGGCAGAGTGCGCACCGAGATTTTCGGTCGGATTCGATTTGCGCTGACGCCGATGATGCTCATCGACATCCTCACCGTGCTCGCCTTGGTCCCCGCTCTTCGTGGTCTGCGCGCCTTGCGCCTCTTGCGGCTCCTGCGCAGCCGAAGATTCTTCCGCTATGCGAATCCGTTCCGCGGATTGATGCACGCCTTCGAAGAGGACCGTCTCCTGTTCACGTTTGCGTTTTCCGTCCTTGGCGTGGAAACGATTCTTGGAGGAATCAGCCTCTTTCTCGTGGAACGCTCCTCGAACCCCGAGATCCAAAGCGTCGGCGATGGGCTGTGGTGGGCCTTGGTGACAATCACCACGGTGGGTTTCGGCGACATCACGCCTGCGACGACCTTGGGCCGCGTCATTGGCGGCGTGATGATGGTCGGAGGCCTGTTCACATTGGCTCTTTTCGCAGGCGTCATCGGCCACAGCCTGTTACACGCGGTCCTGAGCATCCGAGAGGAGCAGTTTCGAATGAGCGGTTATGTCAATCACATCGTCGTCTGCGGTTACGAGCTCGGGAGCGGAATGCTGCTCGAGGTCCTCAGTAAAGAGATCGATTTCGAGGAGCAGCGCGTCGTACTTTTCGGTCCATACGAGCGCCCACGGCAGCTCCCCCCCGAGTTCATGTGGATCCAGGGCGACCCAACTAAAGAGAGTGAGCTCGGCAAAGCGCGAATTGCGTACTCCTCGACGGTCATCGTGACCGGTTCGCGCCGCGTGAAGCCCCAGCAGGCAGACGCGACGACGATCCTCACCGTGTTCACGATTCGCTCCGCATTGACCAAGAGCCTCACGGCCCGGAAGCGCAAGAGCCCGGTACGGATCATTGCCGAGGTTCTGGACTCCGAGAATGTCCAACATGCGCGAACGGCCGGCAGCGATGAGGTCATCGAGACGCGTCGAGTGGGATACTCGCTGCTGGCGCACACGGTCGTCTATCCCGGTGTGGCCGACGCGACCAGCCGCATGGTCTTTGCCGGGAATCAGAATCTGTATGTGGGTCCGCTGCCGCAGGACATGGTGGTGCCTGCGACATTCGATGAGGTGAGCCGGCAGGTTCGTGCCTCGAACGGCTGTTTGGTGATCGGCGTCCGGAGCCCCGATTCAGGCAAGGAGGAGATCAACCCCGGGGCCGACCTCATGGTCGTTCCAGGAATGGAGCTTCTGTATTTGTCCTCCAAGCCACGTCTGGCGAGCGCATGACGGCGTATGCGAAACGGGAGCCGCTGCTGGTGCGTGCCGGCGCGCGGTTCGACTGCGTGGGAGACGGCCTGTGCTGCAGCGACATCCACGCAGTCGGCGCGCTGAGCGACGAAGACTGCCAAATGCTCGAGATGATCTCCAACGACGCGATCGATCGGCACGAAGGGGAGGACGCGGCGGTTCTCATGATGCGGAGCGATACCGGGCGCTGTGTGTTCTGGAGCGAGCAGGGATGCGCGATTCACACCCAGGTCGGCCCCGACTTGAAGCCGACTCCCTGCATCCAGTTTCCCTACGCGCTGACGGCAACCCCGTTGGGCGGGCGGATCTCGACACAGCACCGCTGCACCTGCCGCACGCTGGGGTCGTTGCCGCCGGTACGTGCGGAAGAAGCAAAGGCCTGTTTGGTCGATTCGAACGGAGAGCTCAAACCCGAGCATGCGGTCTTCGACGAGGTCTCCTGGTCACAGCACGAGTCGCTTTCCTTTACTGATTACGCGGCTCGCGAGGCGGGGCTGATCGGGGCCCTGCTCGAAGGATCGAACCTGATGGCTGCGCTCGATGCGCAGCCGTTCCCAACGCTTCGAGGCATGAGCTGGTCGGACGTCGCCGACGAAATGCACGACTTCCACGGCCCCACGAGAGCCGCCTACGCGGCACGATGGTTCGGCGATGCAATCGCCTTCTTGGTGGACCGTCGCGAGCGCACCGAGCACGGGCGTCCCTGGGCAGACTCATTCGAGCGAGCCGGCGAGCGCGTCGTCGATCCAGTCTCGCCCAACAAGGTCTTCGGCGACTGGATCGCGGACGAAATCTGGTCGATGCGCTGGACACGGTTCGGGAGCCTGGCCCGAGCCCGGAGCGAGCTCGCCACCCGGCTTGCCATCGCACGTCGCATCGCCGGCTGGCTCGACATCAGCACGCTGAAGCAAGACAACATTTCTGCTGCAGAGGCGGTGATGATCGTCGATGTGATTGGAACGACGGATCCCTGGGAAAAGGTTCAAGAGGCGATCCCCGAGCCGTAGCGATCGGGTTCGGCTCAGGGAGCTGGTGGGGGTTTTAGTTGGACACGCC
>JAOTXX010000047.1 GCA_029862185.1 Myxococcales bacterium | reverse complement strand
CCGCCGGGGTTGCTGCAGGCGTCGCCGTTGCCGTGACTCGCAAAGACGATGCCCCTGAGTGCGGAACGACTGGAACCTGCGCGACAGCGAACGGGCTGACGGTCACCTCGTTCTAGGGCCGCGCCGTTGTTCAAAGAGATCGACGGAAAGAAGAGATCCGACCGTGGTTGGCAACACGAACAAAGAGATCCGACCGTGGTTGGCGGTTTGGGTTGCTGCTCGGAGCGCGCGCCATGCTGAAGATCCAGGTGCATTGCGAGCGCTCACGTCGGGCGACGACCCCACGCTCCCCCAACTCATCACCAGAAACGCCTCGACGCGCAGCGCCGTGACGTGATTCACTTCCCGCGCGCACACCTAGACGCCGCTGCCCCCAGAGATCCGACCGTGGTTGGTGCACAAGAAAGTGCTCAAGCCCTACGGCCCAGGCCCGCAGCGCGCCCCATGGCACACCCGCATCCACCAGGTGCCCTGAGGGAAGCACGCGCTCCGGTCTCCGCTGGTCCACGCCCGGAGCGCCTGCGCGTACTGCGCCTTGAATGCGCGAAGCCGCTTCACCGCTTCGGTCGCCGCCGCTCGATTGCCCGCCGCCGCGAACTCTGGGTTCAGGCTCCCAAAGAGCTCATAGCTCCGGGCCCGCTTGGTGTGCACGAGTTTCAACAAACGCCTCGGCCCGACGAACGAGAGTCCGTTGCGCTTCGCCTTGTTCCACGCCTGGTGTTCCCTCTCGCGCACCCGCTCCGCGATGCGCTCACGCGCAAGCTCGGGTCCGTAGTCGACTTCGAGCGCCACAGGCATCTCCAATCGAAGCTCGAGCTCTTCAGGCCACTCTGCGTTCTCGGGATCAAAGTAGTACTTCGGCCGCTTGACCCGAATGACCCGCGTCCCGACGTGCGGAGGAAGCGTGTGCGCCCCTGGCCAGTCTTTGGCGTAGCGTACGGCCCCCGCTTCAACCGGGTTGGCGACGAGATAGGCAATCGACTCGAGGATCGCCTCGGGTGTCAGCAATGCATGGGCACCGCTACTCTCCTTGTTGAACACCTCTTCGGGCCATCCGCGGTAGGCTTTGGTGCACAGCGCCAAGTGACGGTGGAAGGTCTGCAAAAACTTCGGGTACTCGCCCCGCACATCGGTGATGACCTCGTGGCAGTGGGTCGACATGAGGCAGGCCGCGTGGACCAGGACGCCATGAAGCTTCGCCGCGTACGCCAGGCAATACCAGTACACCTGCTCCATCTGCCGCGCTTCGTCCGGATGGAGGAGGAAGTGCCGGCGCGTGGTGCGCCGAGAAATCGCCAACGTAGTGCCAGGATCCACAATGCGAGCTCGGGTCATGCCTCGTCGATAGAAGCGAATGCCGTGCCGACTTCGCTCCACGAGATTTCAGTGACTTGGCTGCATCGTACTGACGGTTTCGAACTGGCCGCCGGTGGGCGCCACTTCAAGAAACCACAGCGCAATCTGTCGAGCTCCTCAGCGTTTGGGACAACGTCGGTCGGATCTTTTTCTCCCGCGCGATGCGCACGATCTCCGCGTGCCTTCGCTACCCGCGAATGAGAAAGGTGATACAAGAGATCTTTCAATGGAAAATCGCAGGCTCGAAACCGCGAAGCGTATCGGCACAGGACTGGCTTTCGTCGTCTTTCCGATCGTCTTCATCTTCGCATTCGCAATCCATCCCGATCTTTTCAGCCTTGCCGTCGTGACCGACGTGAATACCCGGATTGGCGAGTTCCATGGCAATCGTCTCATGCATCTTGGACACGCGCTGATGTTACTCACTGTGCCGCTGCTGATCGTGGTTGCGCTGAAGTTCATGGAGATGCTGACGGAGCGCGGCGCGTGGCTTGGATTCGTCGGGTGCGTGGTGGCGGTCTTCGGAGCTGTGATGCTGGCCGTGGACAAAACCGCCTTGTGTCTGGTTCCAAGTGCGTTCGACACGCTGCCGGAAGCGGAATTCGAGCAAATGCTTCCCGGCCTTGAAGCCATGTTCAGCTTCAAGGGATGGCTAGCTTTGCTGTATCTGCTGCCACTCCTTCCCATTGGCTTCATGATTCAAGGCGTAGGACTGTATCTTGGCCGCGCTATTCCGCGCTGGCAGAGTGCTTCCCTGATCATTGCAATGGTGTTGTTGGGAGTCTCCGCTGCCGTCGACATCGACCTCTTCGGTCTGGTGGCTTCCGCGATTCTCGCTATCGCCCTGGTCCCCTTCGGCATTCAGCTCATCAAGGGGTCCAACAGAGGATCGCAAACAACTCCCGCGTAGATCCGATCGGATCGACATCGCTCTTGGCTGGCCGCGACGGAGATCACGGGCCCCGCCCGCTGGGGCTCTGATCGCGCTTCCGACAATCTCCTTGAAAAGCGAAACACGTCCGGCGCATGCTTCCTGTTGTTGGCGCTCGACTGCACACAAGGGCGTTCGGAGGCGAACCATGTACCGAACTGCAACCTCGACTTTGCTCATTGCCCTTGGGCTGGCGGCTTGTGGCGACGTGTCCCACTCCGAACGGAAGGTCGCCTCGGCAGAATTCTCATTCGAACAGGAGGTCGCGAACCAAACACGTCTGGTGCTCGAGGCCATCAACGGCAACATCACGATCACGGGGGTGGCTGGAGCCGATGTGGTCACGGTCGAAGGGACACGCGAGGTTCACGCCGAGACCGTCGATGAAGCGGAGCAGGGACTCCCGGAGGTTCAGGTCGACGTCGAGGAATTCAAAGAGGAAATCGTCGTGCGGACGATCCAGCCACAAGACAACCAACGCCGCAACTTCGTCGTCAACTACGAGATCAGTCTCCCCAGGAATCTGGCGGTGCTAGTCACGAGCGCCAATGGCAACATCGACGCGACCAACACCGATGGCAGCGTGTCCGTGCAACTCAGCAACGGTAATGTCACGGCAAGGGCAACTCTCCCTCCTAGCGGCTCCGTCGACATCACCATTGCGAACGGCAACACCGATCTCTTCATGCCCGCGAATACGTCGGCTGCCTTTTCTGCCGCAGTCGGCAATGGGAGCATCGAGATTTTCAACCTCGAGCTACAGAACTTGGTGAGGACCAGCAGGACCGCCATGGGTGTGCTGGGAGAAGGCAACGGAGCGATCACGCTGCAAACCGGCAACGGACGCATCACCGCTTCAGGATTCTGATGTCGGATGGATGAGATGGAGCAGCTGCCTACGACGAATCTCAAACCCCCCGATCGTCCAAGCGAGAGGGCTGTGGATCGAGACCCGCGTCTACGCGGCCGCCTACTGCGACAATTCGATCGCGGTGTAACGACATTGCGGGATTTGCTCGTGGACCGATTCGGCGAGGAGGGCCTCGGTGCGTCGATCGCCGAAACTCGGGCAGAGTACGAAGCGGTCATCGATCGCTTGCCGTGGATCGGCGGCTCGGCGAACCCTCGCTCGTTCAGCCTGTACGGATCGGCATTCTGGCTTGCACTTTGGCGAGTGCTCGAGCCACGCGGGCTGACGCTCGACGAAGCACCAAAGCTTTTTTGCGAGATCTTCAGAACCTACTGGTCGCGCTATCCGCGCGTGCTGAGGCGCCTCTACGGACGAATTCGGATGGGCCCGGCGAACCAGAAGAAGGTGCGCCGGCTCGCCATTGCCTCTCAGGACCGCCCGAACCCGGATGACTACGTCTCCCGCTTCGTCCCGGGCGAGCCCGGGCGCTTCGACTTCGGTATCGACTTCGTCGAGTGCGGGATCATCAAGTTCCTGCGCGCCGAAGGTGCCGAGGAGCTCGCGCCCGTGCTTTGTGAGCTCGACTGGCCGCACACGGAGCTGGTCGGCATCGAGCTCATCCGCACGACGACGCTTGCTGAGGGCGGGGAGTGCTGCGACTTTCGCTTTCGGCGACCAGGTGCCTCCGACATCGGAATCCCGCGCGCATCGCTCGCCGCTTTGATCGCGCACGGTGTCGTCGGCTGGGCAGCCTGCGGGGCGCTCATGGGCGCGTTGCTCGCGACGGTGTCAGAACCCAGTGCAATCATCGCGCATGCGGTCGGCGCGCCGATCATCTTCGCCGCCGTCACCGCGCATCTGTTCCTGCGCAGCGGCGGTCGCCGTCCCATCTTCGTCGCCGGCACCTTCACGGCGATCGTAGTCGCGCTCGACGCCCTGATCGTCGCTTGGTTGATCCAGCGGAGCTTCGCGATGTTCTCGAGTGCGCTTGGCACTTGGGTGCCGTTCGCTTTGATCTTCGTTTCGGTTTTCGTGACGGGAAGCCTGCTCAGGCGTAGGAGATCCTCGCCTCGAAGAAGCCCCGCCCCACCGCGCGATCAATCCGGGCCGCCGCTCTCAGCTTCCTAGAAAGTCGACTGATGCTACTCAACAAATTCGAAAAGCTCTTGATGAACAACCCCGTGCGTGAGGTAGCGCAGCGCCACTACGAGGCCAAGCGCCTCCGCGAACTGGGCGGCGCCACGAAGGGGGGCCGGGCGCTCGAAATCGGATGCGGGCGAGGCGTTGGTGTGGAGATCATCCTCGAGCAATTCGGTGCGGACACGGTGGATGCGTTCGATCTCGACCCGGATATGGTTCGCCGCGCGCAAGCCCGTCTCGAGCGCTTTGGTGACCGGGTCTCACTGTGGATAGGCGACGCAACCGACATCCGGGCTGACGATGGCACCTACGACTCCGTCTTCGATTTCGGCATCATTCATCACATTCCGGACTGGAGAGCAGCGCTTGGGGAGGTCCATCGCGTCCTCAAGCCTGGGGGGCGCTTCTACGCCGACGAAATCTACGAGAAGTTCCTCAAGCATCCGCTGGTGCGCGCCCTGCTGGACCACCCCAGGGAAGACCGATTTGATCACGCGCGACTCGCCGGTGCACTCGAAGCAGCAGGGCTACACGTCGAGGCGTCGCATGACGAGGGCCACTTCGGATTCTTCGTTGCAACCAGGACGTAACAAGGTGCACTGGCGGCGAACCCGCGCAGGGTGCGCAAATGGCAAACCATCTGAAGTCGCTCATGCCTCGCCGAAGTTTCGCTTCAGCTGTCGATGCCGCCATGCGAATAGCTGTGGGACTACCGCCGCGAAGACAAGCTCAGCGCCTGGGAGGCGGCCCTCCCATTCGAGCCGGTCGGTGATCAGTGTACCTTCGTCGCATGGTTCAACGATGCGTTCGTGCAGCCAAACGCGCTGGCTCGCCATGGTTGAGCGTTCCACGAACCGGCGGCCCGGCTCTATTTCGACGAACGTGACATCGTCGAAGTCAACCGGCACCACTCCGAATAAGAGCATCCAACTGCGAAACGATCGCTTCCCCAGTTCGACGTTCGGTGGCGTCAGGTCTTCGATTCCCCGGGGAAAGGTCATGCGAAACCAAGGACTGAGCTCGCGCGCGACACCCTGCACTGAGGTACAGCTTGCCCACACGTCAGCCGGAGTAGCTGCCAAGCGTGTGGAGATGTCGAACCGTCGCGTCACTTGCCGTGCACTTAGCGCCGAAGCTGAGGGAAGGCTATCCGCACTGTTGACGCCGCCTGAGATGATGACCGTTCGGCGTTTCATCTCGGCTACACGTTTCAACCTACCGCGCACCCAGGCACCGCCTTTGTATCGGCCATATGCATCTCCACGCCCCCTCCTTGCAGCTCACAACTCCATTTCCTCATTGGAACGGCCTCGCTCCCGCTGTGGACGCTTCTTAGCCCATCGCGCTCATCGTAAACGCCCCATTTGCGCGGTACTCGATGTCATGGCGCCTGGGCGGTAAACCTGACAGGGCGTTTGTTCTTACTATGCTCTTCTGATCGCGGTAGCTCTACTCTCCATCGGCTGCAGCTCGAACGGCGAAGATCAAGCCCCGCAGTGCAGAGAACGGGGCAACACCTGCGACGACGGACTTTGCTACAACGGCGTCCCCAACGGGGTGTGCGATCAAAACCTCCAGTGCCGGCCTGCAAGGCGCCTTCAAAGCCTGGCTCTCCGACTCAACCCCAGCGCTGCCGAACGCCTTACGCATAGCGCCGTCCCGCGAAACAACGACTAGTTTCGCCCGATTGGGCGCTCAACATGGTCCCAATCGGCTCCGAGGGAGAGCTGCGCGCGCTACTGGCAGACGATGACGGTGTCCTCGTTGTTCATTTCGAATGGCGCCTCGAGCGGCTCGGGTCGGGGGTCGCCGGCGAGCAGCAACCCAGGGTTATCGGCTTCGACATTCACCCAGGCCGCGTCACGCCCATCGGGGCCGCTCGCAAGCATGGCATTGAGCCAGTCAACGACGGTCGGGACGCCACCGGTCGTGTCCGTGTAGACTTTGTCGGCGCCCCACATCGTGTGCCGGGAGCCTGTCCCGAAGTAGAACCGATAGTTTTCGGGAACCGCGGCGAACGTGGTCTCCGACTGCTGCCGAGCGACATCGCCGAAATCGCAGCTCGCCTCCCACCAAGTCGTCGCGCCAAGCGGGCTCATGTCCAGCATGATGTTGTAGAAGCCGGTCTGGCCTCCGGGGCTTCCATCGTAAACAGTCGAGTAGTGCGCCCAGTTGCTGTCTGGGAAGTAGTCCGCGACCGCCTCGGTGTAGACCGGCATTCCACCCCCTTGGGGGTTGAGCGCTTCGGCGACCCCTGGAATGTATTCGGGCAGATTGGCATCGAAGCTCCAGTTGCTGAATTCGTTGGTGAGGAACTCCTGGGTGATGACGCCGTTGCCTGCATCGGCGAGCACGTGTGTCTGTGACGCCGGCCACACTTCGTGCAGTAGCGGGGCATTGAACCATGCACCGTAAGCGCCCGCGCTCGATCCCGTGATGAAGACCGTCTCGGGATTGTAGAAGTGCTCGCGAGCCCACTTCTCGACGATCCGCGAGTTGTGGTAGCCGCGATGCTCGATCGTGAGCTCCTCGGCGTACTCTTGCGTCGTGTCGCCGAAGTGAACGTCGCAGGTGCAATAGGACACGAAGACGATGTGCCAGTCCTTGAAGGGGTTGTCTTCGTTGGTGAGGTCAGCAAAGCCGGCGGTGCGAGTGTTTGGGTTGTCGGCTTCGGTAGCCGTGTCTGCACAGGTCGGAACCAGGCACGTGAACGCATCCCAGCATGCGCCCCCGCCCTGGTAGTACATCAGCAGCTTGTTGACCGTCCCGCGCCTGGCGAAATAGCGATACTCCGAGCCCGGCTCGATGCACGTCGGGGTGAAGGTTCGGCCCTTGTACACGGTTTCGCCGGGCACCAGCGAAAGGAAGCTTTCGCCCGCGACGCCCGGAGCCACGATCGTGTTGAGGACCAGGTCCCTTGTGAGCTGGTCGATGTCATCATTGATGGCCTGCTCGGTGGCCGTGGTCGGGCATGTGCCGGAGGTCGCGCCAGCCCACGCGGACGAAAACGCGCTGCCCGCCGCTTGAATGGCGGCCTCGAGCGCCGAGCCATCGGGGTCTTCGTGCAGGTCTGAAATCCGCATCCCTTCGGCTTCGAGCACCGCAATGCACGCATCGCCGGTGGCTGCCATCAGGTCGGCGGCGCACTGGGCTTGTGCGGGCTCATCGAGCGTGATGCCGTCGATGACCTTGGCATAGATATCGCTGAGTCCTTGTTCGATGCCGTCAGCGGCGGCGGAGGCGCTGAGCGCGAAGTCCTGGCAGTCGGCGCCCTCTGATTGTGCGCCCGTTTCGGCGCTGGCCCACGCCGCGTCGAGGTCATCACGGGCGGCTTCAACTGCATTGCCGCGTGCCGTTTCGTCGAGATCGAGTGCAAACGCTCCCCATGCCGCCGAAACCGCCTCGCAGAATTCACCCGCCGCGGCCTGCTTCGCGCCGATGCAGATGTTGGCCGCGTAGGGGTCGGGGCGAAATCTTTCCGTGCCGCCTGCGCCGCCGCCACCAACGTTGCCGGTGCCGCCCATGCCACCGGCTCCGATCGCGGCTCCCTCATCTTCTGAGCAACCCACGCCGAAGCACAAAGGGACCGCCACGCAAAGCACCGCCAGCCGAGCAAAGTTCATACCTACCTCCATCAATTGCCGTTTTTGCTACGAACGGATGTTGCGCGTCAAGGGCTTACTTAGCCCATCGAGCTCATCGCAAACGCCCAGTTGCGCGGTACTAGATGTCATGTCGCCTGGGCGGCAAACCTCGCAGCGCGTTTGTTCTTACCACGCTCTCGCGACCTGACGACATCGCAGCGCAGTTCCGAGCGTTTGGCTCGCTCGCCGACGGCACACGAGCGCGATCGTCGCCATTGCTCTGGCCGATTCGCCTCTGCGACCCGTGCTTTGCCGAAAACCGCCCCGTGCCGGGCTCCCCCGAGGGCAGCTGCACGCCCGGACAAGATGGCGACCCCTGGTATCGCCCGTAGCGCCTGCTTGGTGCGCTGTTGTCGGTGGGATCTTCCGCCTCGCGCGTTTTTGCGCGCTTCCGTGACGGAGACGCAGGATGTGCGCGTCGCGGATTCACCAGGGAGCTAACGCACAAGCACGATCGGCGCGAGAACAGACGAAAAAAGAGCGATTCCCGGAACTGGCACACTACCTGCTTCCCATTGGTCCAAAGTGGTGCGTGAAAGACGCAGGCAAGGAGGCTCCGTCATGAAGAACCGTCTCACAATGTTTGGTTTCGCCAGCTGTCTGCTGATCGTGCTCACCGGCGGAAACTGTAATACTGGGGGCCTCGAATACGCGCAGCGCGCCGGCCCTTGGGGTTCCAGCACGCTGGAGCTCGTGACCTGTTTCTACGTGAGCCAGGACGGGTCGCAGTTGATGGCGAACGCGCAGTGCAACCTCGGGGGGGTGGTCGGCGACGGCTTCGCCTTTGCGATGCAGGGAGAGGAAAGTGCGGGCGTCGACCAGGACGGAAATGATTGCGGCTTCGGTGTAGGCTATGAAGAGCCCGTTCCCATCGTCAACGACTCGTTTGCCGTCGAGGGTTACAAGCCGTCCGTCGGCTCCGAGGAAATCTCATTCAGCGGCACGTTCGACGAAGATTCCGCATCAGGGACGACCACCAAGGTCGACGGGCAGTCGCGTTGTGACATCGAATGGACGGCGATGAAGATGCAAGGCGGCACGGGCGGAACCGGTGGGGCCGGCGACCTTGGCGCCGCCTGCGAGACTGACAACGACTGTGACCCCAATGCATCTTCGTTAGGCGTGTACTGCTGCACCGAGGACGCTGCCACGTGTGGCGATAATTTAGGTGAGTGTGTGGAGGACTGCTCCACGTTCTCGTCGGGAGGCGAGGTCGGCATGTTCGAGGGTGCGCTCTGCGAAAACAACAACGAGTGCGGACAGGGGTTTTTCTGCTGCTTGGTCCCCGATGCAGCTGGAAACTGTAACTTCGGATTGGATCAGTCGTGTACCTGTCGCAGTCGCAGCGCCGTTACGGAATGTTCAAGCGTTACACCCGGCGACGGCGGGTTTGGCGCGCCGTGCCGGAACGACGGAGATTGCAGCGAAGGCTTGCCGTGCTGCACCTCCACAGCGGTATCCCCCGCCTGCGGCGTCGAGGTCGGCTTGTGCGAATGCATCTAAGTCGACGGTGACCAACGTCGGTGCGATCTTCCTGTCGTCGATGCGTCGGCGCCCATCGCCATCGGGCGGGTTCGGGCTTTCCGACTCCCCGCGAGTTGTATAGGCTTGCCCCATCTTGGAGGGAAACATGATGAGACTCATTTTCTGTGTGACTTGTATTGCGGCGATTGCTCTGGGCTGCGGAGAGGACAGCTCGGGCCCGAACGGTGGGTCGGGCGGCGCGGCGGGAACCGGGGGTAGCGGAGGCACGGGCGGCAGTGCGGGCGTCGGCGGCGAAGGAGGTATGGGTGGAAGCGCGGGCATGGGCGGCACTGGGGGATCGACCACGCTGATCAACGGCTGCCTCGAATCCCAAGCGAGCGATCTGACGGGGATGGCAAACGTGACGATCACCGACATCGCTGCGTGGCTGATTCCTCACAGCGCCTGCGTTCGCGTCAGCACCGACACCGTGGTGACCTGGCAGGGCGACTTCACGATCCACCCGCTCGCGGGCGGCGTGACGCCGACCAAGGACGAAGCGAGCCCGATCTCGGCAATCAATGCAAGCAGCGGGTCGGAAGATGCGTCGGTCACACTCGACATGGCGGGGACGTACCCCTACTTTTGCGAAATCCATCTCACGACCATGCAGGGCGTCATCTACGTCGAGTGATTCAAGCGGTACAGAGATGAGCGGCACGTCACAGGGCGGGGGAGCCCCGCATCGGTCGATCACCCTCGCTTTCCCGCACTGCAACGAAAAGGCCCGCTGAGCGCTCGATCGGTACGCGGTGCTGAGGCTATCTTAGCCCATCGGGCTCGTCGTATACGCCCAATTGCGCGGTACTAAACGTTATGTCGCCTGGCGCGCGAACGTGAAAGGGCGCTTATATCTGCTATCAGCGCACACCGGGCCTGGAAAGCTGGGGCGAGTACGTCTGGCAGCACAGCTACCCGGTGCCTGGCTCGTGCGGACAAATGGCACCCCGCGTGGTGTCCCATGCGTACTCCGGAAGACAAGGGTATCGGATCGATGTGTTCGAGATCTTCTACGAGCGTGATGTCGTGTCGAGGGCTGGCTTACTCATTCACGAGGTCGGCCTCGCCGCGGGCACGCCAGGCCACGTGGACGAAAAAGATCGAAGTTGGAAACGATGCGGGTCGTACAGACTGCAACTCGGGTTCCTGGCGGCTGTCTACTACGCCGAAGGCTCGCCGGAAGCCTACCGCCGCCCGGCGGATCGCTGGCGAATGACCGAGGCGTGGATCGAGACCCACCTCTGCGCAGCCGTAGGTCGCAGAGACTCGCGCAGCTGCGGCGGTGGCGTGGAGCGCTTGGCGACCCAGTTCGCGCTTTCGACCTCACGCGCCGCCGGTTACTCTCCTGCAAGGGGGGATGTGCGATGGAGAAAGAGTTTGTCACTGAGATTTCTCGTGCCGGGCTGTGCGCGGCCGTTCTTTTGTGTTCCTGGCTACCGGCCGAGGGAGCGCTCGCGCAGCCGCCGTCGGCCGCGATGAGCTTCAGCCCCGCGGGAATCGGGGAGCGCACCGTGAGCACCCTCACCATCGCATTCATCAATTCGGATCCGGTGACGCCGGCGTCTGATCTCGCGATCGCTCTCAACGTAGCGGCAGGGCTACGGATCGCGACTTCGTCGAACGCGTCGACCGACTGCGTCAACGCCGTCGTCTCTGCGCCGGGCGGCGGCACGACGATCACCCTCAGCGACGGCCGCATCGGCGCAAACAGCACGTGTGCGTTGAGCGTGGACATCACCGGTGACTCGGCAGGCACGTTCGACAACGTCTCGGGCAACGTCACGTCGAGCGCGGGAAACGGTGGCACCGCAAGCGCGCAGCTTTCGATTTCGGATACGCTCCCGGTCTTCGAGATGTCGTTCCTGCCGGCCTCGGTGCCATTTGGCGGGACCAGCACCCTCTCCTATTCGATCGAGAACCGTTTGCCCGCGACTTCTTTGCAGAACGTGGCGTTTCGAAACGCGTTGCCGCCCGGGATGGTCGTCGCGAGCCCGGCCAACGTGAGCACCACCTGTGACACGACGTTCGGCCCACCGCTCACGGCGCAGCCAGGCGCGACCGAGATCGACTTCTTTTTGAATCTCCTGAACGGCGGCTTGACCTGCACGACGAGCCTCGATGTGACGGCCGGCGTCGCGGGGACATTGGGAAACACCACGGAGCCGCTAATGTTCTTCGACGGGATGGATCTCATGACCGGGAAGGCCAGCGCGGTGCTCGAAGTTACGGTCGAGCAGATCAACCTCGCGGGGTTTTTCTCCGGCGATCCCGTGCGCCCGGGAGAGACGCTCTTCCTCGATTTTGCCATCGACAACTTCAATCGGGATCAGCCCGCCACCGACATCGCGTTTTCCAACAATCTCAATGCAACGCTCAGCGGCCTCGTCGCGCTCGCGCTACCGGTCAGCGACGTGTGCGGTGCCGGGTCCATGCTCTCGGGCACGAGCACGATCAGCCTGACGGGCGGGAGCCTGCCTGCGGAGGGGATGTGCTCGTTCCGCGTGGAGGTGCAGGTGCCTGGGAGCGCCGCGCCGGGTATCTATACCAACACCTCGAGCGAGGTGACAGCCGAGATCGACGGGCGCACCGTCACCGGGAGCCGCGCAGTCGACTCGTTCGAGCTCAACGAGGCGCCGGTGCTCGAAAAGGCTTTTCTGACCAACCCGCTCCCCGCCGGGCAAGCGTCGACCATGGAGCTCACCATCAGCCACTTCAGCCTCACGAACGCGGCCACCGAAATTGGGTTCGTCGACAATCTGGACCCGTTCATTCCTGGAATCGCCGTTCCGATGCTTCCTGCGCCGGGGTTCTGCGGCGCGGGCAGCACGCTCGTGTTCGAGGATTTCGGGATGGACCGCCGGCTCGTGATGACGGGGGGCAGCTTGGCACCGGGCGGGTCGTGTACGTTTTCGCTCGCGCTCGACATCCCGCTCGAAACCGCTTCCGGTCGATACTTGAATCGCACCGAGCCGATCACCGCGACCCTCGATGGCAGCCCGGTCGCGGGCAAGGCCGCCGAGGCGGAGCTCGATTTCGTGGCCGCGCCCCAACTGCGAAAGGCATTCAGCGAGGCGCAAGTGGGGCCCGGCGACCGGGTCACGCTCGAATTCGAGCTCAGCTACGGAGAGAACGCGCCCGGCGAGGCGACCGGGATTCTATTCGTAGACGATCTGAGCGCCATGCTCTCGGGCTTGGAGGCCGTCGGGCTCCCCGTCGACGACGTATGCGGCCCGGGCTCGAAATTGGAAGGGACCTCGCTTCTCGTGTTCAGCGGGGGGACGCTTGCGCCCATGGATCAATGCACGTTCGAGGTGACTCTAAACGTACCCAACGACGCCTCATCCGATCAGTACACCAACACGACGGGCGAGGTGACCGCCACGGTGACTGGACTCTCGGTGCTCGGCGCGCCGGCTACGGCCGATCTCGAGGTCACGAGCGTCGTGCTCGAAAAAGAGTTCGCCCAAGACCCGAACTTCGCGGGCGATACGGTGCCTCTACGCTTCACCATCACCAATGGGAACGAGAGCGAGCCAGCGACCAGCATGTCGTTCGTGGACGACCTGAACGCAGTGTTGTCTGGGCTCGTGGCGACGGGGTTGCCTCAGTCCGATGTGTGCGGAGCCGGCTCGACCATCGTTGGCAGCAATGTGCTGAGCTTCACCGGCGGCAGCGTTGCTGCGGGGGACGCCTGTAGCTTCGACGTCGACATACAAATTCCCTCTGACGCCGTTGCCAACTCTTACAACAACGTCACGAGCCCGTTCAGCTTCACCATCGGCGGGACTCCCGCGATCGTGAGCGGCGCCACCAGCACGCTGACGATCAGCGAGGCGCTCTCGTTCGGAAAGGCCTTCGATGCCGATGTGGTGGCGCCCGGCGACAGCGTCGCCCTCGAGTTCACCATCGACAACGCCCACCCCACCCTGACGGCCGAAGAGCTCGCCTTCACCGACGATCTGAGCGCCGCTCTTCCTGGGCTCGAGGCCGTCAGCCTGCCCGCAAGCGACGTGTGCGGGGCCGGCTCCATGCTCTCCGGCACCGACGCCATCACCTTGACCGGTGGCACGGTTGCACCCGATTCGTCCTGCACGTTTAGCGTGGAGCTTCAGGTTTCAGGTGATGTTGCGACTGGCACATCGGTGACCAACATCACGAGCGAGCTCACCGGCATGATCGACGGCTTTGCGAGAACCGCACCCCCGGCACGGGACGAGCTTGCGTTCAATCTGGCGACGCTCGCCAAAGCGTTTGAAGGCGCGGCCGAGCAGGGAGGCTCGACGACGCTCACCTTCACCATCGAAAACCTCAACAGCGCGTCGACGGTGACGGGCGTCAGCTTCACCGACGACCTCGATGCGGTGCTATCCGGCCTCATCGCCACCGGGACGCCCATTGACGACGTCTGCGGCGAAGGCTCGGTCCTCGACGGAAGCAGCGTGCTGATGCTTCGAAACGGCAGCGTCGGCCCGGGCGAATCGTGCACGTTCGATGTGACGGTCGAGGCGCCGATCGCCGCGAATCCGGGAGACTACGAGAACCTGACCAGCGAGCTGCTCACCGATGAGGGAGTCGTGGGGGACGCCGCGACCGCGACCCTCACCGTCGTCCCAGGCACCGCGGACGGCGGTGGCGGTGGCGGTGGCTGCGGTTGCCGGACGACAGCGGCGAAAGACGTGCCTTTGTGGCTTCTCGCGTGCGCCCTCTTCCTGCTCTGGCGCCGCAGGCGCGCTCGGCAGCTCAGCCTGCGCTCGAGGCGACCAGCGGGCCTATGACGATCCACGAAGATTCAAGTCCGGCGATTCGATAGCGGGCTTTGGATTGCAGCCCGGGGTTTTGAATCATGCGTCTCACGGCGTCGGCCGATGGATAGGCGACGGCCATGATGTCGTGCCATGCCGGCATGTCGAGCGTGCCGGTCAGGACGCCGCGCGAGCGCCCCATCCACAGGATGCGCGCGTCGAGGCGGCTAAACGTCGATAGCGTTTGTCGAAAGTAGGGATGAAACACGTCGCGGCCACTCTTTTTTTCTCCAGTCATCGGATCGGCGGCGCGATCCCGATAGCGATTCAGGCTCAGCACCAACACCGGGCCGTCTTGCTTCATCGTTTGGATCGTGTGGAGTTGCGTGTCGTTTGGAATCAGACTTCCCGTGTAATCCGGCGGCAACGAGCCGCCCGCCCGGCTCGGGTTTGGGAGTCGGCGCATGAATGACTGGAACCGCTTGAAACGGCGACCCGACTTTGGAGAGATTGGGGATGCAGCCAGGATTGTCGTCGAGGCGGGCTCTGTTTCGCGGAGCTCGTCGACGAAGCGCGACGCCATGCTCGGGTCCTCGAGCTCGAGGAAGTAGAGATTTCGAAACGGCGGGTCGACGCTCGGCCCGACCGCCATGTGTTTCGCGCTGGCCGACCACCAGCGACGCGCCGTGTTCATCACGAGGGACATCGCGTTCGGGTCGGAAAGCCGCGACGACGAATCCTCGGCGAATATCAGAAGACCGACAGATTGGTCTTCGGGCCATTCGGTAAGTGGTTTGAGCAAGGCCGCGCAAGCCTATCACATGCTTGACAATGCAAAATGAGTGTATGTACACGCGCTGTGCCCAAGCGCCTCGACCCCATCGACTGTGCCTGCTTCAACACGCGGAACGTCGCGCGGTTGCCCGGGCCCGGTGTCGACGGCAGATCCAAGACCGTCACGATCACCCCGAACGGCAAGCGTCGACTCGACGCTGCGCTACCGCTTTGGGAGGCGGCTCAGGAGGAGGTGTTGCGTGTTTTCGGCGCCAAGCGCTAAAAAGCGCTTCGCAAGGAGCTCGCGGGGCTGATTGTAACTTCAAAGGCCCTCTGTCGAGCTCTCTTAGCCCATCGGGCTCATCGTAAACGCCCATGTCAAAACCAAACTCACGCGTCGGGAACCGCGCGGAGACGGGCTTTGTTTTGCCTATCTGCAACGCTCGGTTGAAGGATATCTGGTTTGTAATGGCCCCAGGATCTTCGTAAGTTCACGGCACCGACGGGGCAAGCGCCGTTATCAAGGAGCTCCGTATGTCTCTCGTTCTGTACATCGCTGCGACTTACATTCTCTTCTTCTGGCTTCTCAATCGCGTGGTCGTACGCGAATCGAGGACTCAGAAATGATCGTCGGTCACTATGCGACCGCGCTCGTGGCGACGGAGAAAGCGCCGCGCGCTCCTTTTTGGTGGCTGCTCATCGCGTCGAACATCGCGGACTTCGTATGGGTCCTTCTGGTGGCGGTCGGCATCGAGAAGGTGGAGCCGTCATCGATGTTCGAGGCCACGCTCAGCAATCTGCGCATCGACATGACGTACACTCACGACGTGCTCCCCGCGCTTGGGTGGACGCTGGGCGTCGGGTTGCTCGCCTTCGTGATCTGGCGAGACGTGCCGACCGCGATCTGGTCGGCCATCCTGGTCGCCTTTCACGAGGTGTCCGACCTCGTGTCGGGCTTCCATCATTACATCTACGGGCCCGAAACGGCCCGCGTGGGACTCGGGCTCTACACGAACGCACCCGAGCTTGCTCTCGCGATCGAGGTCGCGCTCGGCGTCGCTTGTGTTTGGTGGTTTGCGAGGTCGAGGAGCCGTCGCGGGATGCCAGTTTCTTCATGGGGCAAGCGATGGCTGTACGGCATCGTGATCGTCGGTCCCCTCGCGCAGCTCGCCACCGCTCGGACGTCACTGTCCGACCTGCTGCAGATGTAAGCCAGTTGGGTCCCTATCTGGCGCCGAATGGCGCTAGGTGTCCCCAACCGACGCCAAGCCGTGCCGAGAAACGACAACGCGCGACAAGGAACTCCAAATTCGCCATACATCCAAGTGCCCGAAAAGATGGAGCCACCGATCAGAGTCGAACTGATGACCTACGGTTTACGAAACCCAAGGTGCGCCCAATGCTTTCAAGAGGTTAGGGTGCCTGTTGACCAATCGTGTCCGTTCGAGCGCATCGAGAAGCTGATCGAAGAGCTACGGAAGCTCGTGAAGTGCTGTCCGAGGTGTTTGAAATGTCCGACGGGGAAGTGAGCGGCTGGACAGCCCCTTGTTGATCAACTCGAGAGCCGGCGACCGGACAGGTTCGCGACGAGCTCGACCAGGCCCAAGCCGACGACGACCGCGGCCAGGAGCCAAAGCACGATCTTTCCTTCCGCCGAAAGGGAAAGGTCGCCGAAGGCGAGGTAGGCCACCAGGGCGCCACCACCGCAGAGGTTGATGGCAACAGCCCCTCCAGTGCCCAAACCCACCAACGATGAGCCGGGTTCTCGTCTGAATTCGATGGCCAAAGCGACCCCGATTCCCAAGATCACGGCCCCGAGGATCCGCACGTAGAAGGCGCTGCTGGGCAGAGGCAAGCCCAGCCACTCTACGAGGCTCGGGGGAAAGATCAGTAGCAGCAAGCCTAGGAGAACGTTCACGACCGAGTCGACCGCGATGAGGATAGAGCCCATGTGCCTTTCATATCACTCATAGTCGCGGCTGCCTCGTCTGGGAGCTAGGGCCCTCGGCGGCGACACCGGCGCTCCTGGGTTGGCTGTGTGCCACCGATTGGACTTACACCGGGCTACGCGCTGCTGCTTCGCAGCCCTCCGGGTCACGAAACCGTTCCGAGCGGACCAGGCAGCAGTGGGTCCGGAAGACGGATGTCGGGCAAACCGACGGTTGACAGCGGCTGGGTTGTTGGGCTCTGCTCAGCTCGGTGTCACCTGAAGCCAAAGACAACGACCCACGGGGACCAACACCCGCTCAGCTACTGCTCGGGCTCGCGCTAATCGCGGGAATCGGTGTCGTCCTAGTGACCCAGTGCTGACCAAGGGGTTGCCGGGCCATAGCTCGTTATGTCGCCGGGAGCGCGAATCTGAAAGGGCGTTTATGTCGACTATGCTCCCCCTCTTAATACAAATTCATAAACGGCGCATCCCAAGTGTTACCTATGTCTTCGGAATGAAATGCAACCCATGTGTCCGGGTTGCACCCGCAAGCGGCTAGAGCCACCGATCAGAGTCGAACTGATGACCTACGGTTTACGAAACCCAAGGTGCACTCAATGCTTTCAAGGGGTTAGGGTGCCTGTTGACCAATCGTGTCCGTTCGAGCGCATTGAGGAGCTGATCGAAGAGCTAGAGAAGCTCATCCGTCGCTGTCTGACGTGTCGTAACTGTCCAACCGAGAGGTGACTGCCGTCGCACCTCGGCTGTCACGTTTCGTCCTGGCGGCCTTCGGCGTTCCGACGCTGTTCGCCACTTTGCTCCGGGGCGATCGATCTAAGACACGTTGAAATCGCAGGGCCGGACAACGGCGCGAGTCTTGATCGGGTCCTCTGTCCGTGGAGCTTCACGCCGCGGCTACGAGCGAGGCAATCTTTCGACAACCGAATCACCGAGCGCTCTCTTAGCTCATCGGGCTCGTCGTAAACGCCCATGTCAAAACCAAACTCACGCGTCGGGTAGCTCTCCAAGATTGAAATGTCGGGTAGGGCGCGAACCTGAAAGGGCGTTTATAGGAACTATCTGCCCCCAACCCCCTGTAGTCGGTGCCCTCGCGCACCACCAAGTCGCATTCGGATTGGAGCCTCTCGTATCGCTCGAGGATCCGTGCGAGGAACTCGTCGGATTGGCTGGCGCCGGCCATAGCGCCCGCTTCGTCATACGGACCGCCGCTCGACGCCTTGGCGTAATGCATACCGAGATCGCATCAGGACGATTTAGCGGTCGTCTTTCGCTTCGCCACCGACGACGGGTCGAAAGAAGCCGAGGCGGTCCACAGGCCGCGACGCTAGCTCCATGAGGCCGAGTTCCGCCAGGGACTTACCGGCTCGCGGTTTGTCCGGCGTGGGCGCCGTCAGATTTTGCGCCTGCGGAGCCGACGGATGACCGGGAGGACGAGAAGAAGCATGAGCGGAGCAAAGGTTTCGATGCTCCCGACGCTGCAGTCGGAGCCGCCCGGGCGGCGCTCTCGGTTCAGCCATGGCTTGCCAACGCATTCAGGATCAGGCGACGGTGAAGCCGTTGTACCGGTCGCAGACGCACCACGATCGAAATCGATCCCGCTGTCCTCCGCCCCATCGTTGTCGATGCCGTCCTGGCACTGAGGCGATTCAGTCGAGGACTGCGCATTGCGACAACCCGGATCTCCCAAACCCGCATGAAAAGCCGGGTCGTTGAATGTGATCACGTCGAAGTCGATGCGGCCGTCGCCGTCGTTGTCGATGCCGTCGTCGCAGGGCAATGCGGCGTCTTTCTCCGTTTCATCGCTCGCGAACGCGCAGCCGGGATCTCCACCACCGGCCTCGCTGAAATCTGCAACGCCGTCGCCATCGTTATCCAAACCGTCGCTGCAATCATCGGTCTCGGAGAGGTCGTGCGGGCTCGTGCACTCAGGATCGGCCGGATAATCGAAGAGCAGATCCCCGTCGTTGTCCGTTCCGTCCGAACAAGCCGTGACCGCATTGAACTGGCGCATCATCTCGTGGTCCTCGTGCTCGAGGATGTGGCAGTGATAGGAGAAGAACCCCGAGTAACCTTCGAATCGCGCGATTACACGCACGATTTCGTTTGGCCCCACCTGTACCGTGTCTTTCCAACCTGCCTCTTGAGGCGGAGGCGGCACGGGGGCTCCAATCGGTACCACCTCTTCGTCGACCAAGGTGAAGCCCTGCCTATCGAGCACCTGGAACATCACTAGATGCATGTGCATCGGGTGGGTCATCCCGGACTTGTTGATGAACGTCCAGATCTCAGTCGTTTCGAGTTCGGGGAACTCGGTGAGATCGTCCCACTTCGTGTTTGGACCCGTCACGGGCACACCATCGAGTTTTGTCGACACGATCTCCCAAATGAAGGGACTGCAGGCATCGCCGGGACCCTTCTCGAGCTCGAAGTCCCGAACGTGAATCGCGTCCGCCTCATCCAAGATCTCCATCGAACGCAGCGTCGCCGGCAGCGGATCGGTGTGTCCGGCTTGCGCCTGGACCGTGAACTTCATGACGTCCGGCACGACCCCGTCCCCTGCCGGCCCCGGAAATGGCGCGGGCGCACTGTTGACGAGGGTGATCTCCGTTCCTGCAGCATACCCCTCGAAGTCGATGACCACGTCCGCTCGCTCGCCCGAACCAAGGGTGATCTCGTTGACGGTCACCGGCGCAGGCAGAAGTCCGCCCTCTGCGCCAATCTGCTCGAAGGAATCGCCGTTACTCAATGCAAGCGTGTATGTGCGCGAGCCGGAGCCGTTGAGTACGCGGAACCGGTACTTGCCCTGCCTCACCTGCAGGAAGGGCCAAACCTTGCCGTTCACCAGAACCGTGTCGCCGAAGAACACGTCCTGCCAGGTCGCCGGATAGCTCAGCGAGCCGTCTGGGTTGAAGGTGCGGTCCTGGATCGCCAGCGGAACGTCGTACTCCCTGGGCTGGCCAGCGACACAGGGACCATCGCAGGCGGGAAGCCCTAACGCGTCTTCCACGTTGTCGCGCACGATGTAAAAGCCCGCGAGCCCCATGTAGACGTTCAGGCGAGTAATGCCGAGCGCATGGTCGTGGTACCAAAGCGTGGCTGGCAACTGAGCGTTCGGGTACTGGTAAACCACCTGCTGTCCGGGTGGGAAGGTCGCTTCTGGGTAACCGTCGAACTCAGGCGCGACGTGGCCACCATGCAGGTGGACGACAGTCCACGCGTCTTTGTTGTCCAGGGCGCCGTGGGGACATAGGTCGACGGGCAAGTAGTGATCGGTCCGAAGCGGCGGTGGGTTGCCACCGGCGCCAGTGTCTCGAAGGTCGTTGACGTAGGTTACCGTAATCGGCTTGTTGGTGGCCGCTTCTATGGTCGGGCCCGGATACGAAGCGCTTGCTCCATCGCCAAAACCCCACACCGTCGTTGGGTTGGCTAGATCACGGTGGAGCTGTTGTTGCACCTCACGCATGGTGAGGATGTAACTCGCCTCTCCGCCCGCTTCGCCCGAAGTCGGTTGAGCCACTGCGGGAAGTGGCAATGGATCGACAAAAGGCGTCAGCACCACGGGACATGGATTGGGCGTACAAACAGTGAGCGCGCCTGCGAAGGTGCCGCCCAGGCCGTCACAAGTCGCTTGGTCGACCTCGTTGCAGGTCGCAGTCGCGTCCGCGAGACAGCAAGCGCCGTTAGGAGGCGGGCATGGGTTGGGAGTGCAAGCGCTACCATTGCCCTGGTATGTGCCACCCTGCGAGCTGCAATCTGAGGCGTCATTGGTGACCCCGCAGGATCCGTCAGGCGCACAACAGGCCCCGCTCGCGGCCGGCGGCGTGAAGTCGACTGTCAAGACGGGGCGATTTTGGACTTTCGAATTCTCGCGGCTGTCATATCGCTTCGCCGTGCCCGCTGTGCCTTCATCACCGAGAAGCAACCACCCATACTCGGGTGCGGTCCCGTCGACCCAAGCCTGAACATCGGCATCGAGTCCCGGCCCGCTCCAACTGTAAAACCCCCTCGAGCCGCCAACGGAGATGCTTTCACTTGCTGTGGCCACGAAGTCACCGCCCGCGGCGCCCCAAGACGTAGAAGGATAGAACGTGTGGATCCAGGTTGCGTCGCCGGGGGCTGCAGCTCCGCCTTCGCCCTCGGCGCCGCTCGCCACCGACGC
Organism: Myxococcales bacterium; assembly: GCA_029862185.1. Lineage (GTDB taxonomy): Bacteria > Myxococcota_A > Polyangia > Polyangiales > Houyiibacteriaceae > SG8-38. The sequence continues at coordinate 11,661 of JAOTXX010000047.1, read as the reverse complement.
CCCCTCACCCCAGTCCGACAGAACGCGGTGGAGGCTCACGATCTCGCTCCCGGCCTGCTGGCTCCTCGACATGTTTAGCGTAAGCGTGACGCTGTTGATCGTGGCGCCCGCCGGTACGGAGCTCGTCACGTCAAAGGCCATCAGTGCTCGCCGCCGGCTGTCCTCGTCGCTCTGAACCGTGCGCCCAGCGAAGAGGCGCTCCCCTGAACCGTTGCTCAAGGAGCCACTCGTGCTTTGGTATAGCGTGTTGTCTTTGGTGGCTTGGAGGGTAACTTGGTCGGCGCGGGCCACCGGACCAAATCCGAACACGACGATCGCGACAGCGACGGAACCGCGGAGCATGAGCACCGGTAACAGCAAGAATTGTACCCGAGACCAATCAGCCTATTTGTGGGGATGCGCGCAATTCAGAAGGTGCAAGACTTGCGCCAGAGCCCCCGCATCGCGCAAACCATTCGTAGAACCGGCGCCCGTGGTCGGCCGACGCCCGATCCCCCTTGGTCTTGCCTGGCGCCAGTGTTAGCGTCAACAGGTCTCCTGGCCCCATCCATGTTTGGCTCGCGCTTCCTATTTTCCAGCGTTGTCGGTCTCGCGTTTGCGCTTGCCGTGACAGGCTGTTCTTCGGACACCACTTCGGAAGGAGAGACTGGCTCGCTCAGGCTCGGTCTCGAAGTCGATGGCATCACCATCAACACCGTCAGCTGGGTGATCACGGCCGAGCGCATGGAACCCATGGAGGGTACGATCGACATCAGCGCTCCCGGGTCGACTCCAAGCGTCGAGGTGTTTGGCCTTCCACCAGGCGACTACACCGTCACCCTCTCCACCATTGAAACGGACGAGCAGACGGAGTGCGAGGGCTCGGAAGATTTCTCGATCGAAGTCAATGAGGTGACCGACATCATGGTCGTGCTGCGCTGCAAGCTTCCCCAGCGCCTTGGAGGGGTACGCGTCAACGCCGAGCCCAACATCTGCGCCGAGCTCACCAAGATGGTGGTCTCGCCGCTTCAGGCCGCGGTTGGCGACCCTATCGATTTGAGAGCCAGCGCTGAGGACGCGGAAGGCGACCCGATCGCATATGGGTGGACGGCCACTGGGGGCAGCATCGAAGACCCGACCGGCGAGGTGACCCGCTACACCTGCGAAGAGGTCGGCGACCACAGGGTCACCGTGACGGTGACGGACGAGGAAGGGTACTGCGAGGACGGGTGGACGGTGGACGTTACGTGCGTGGTCGCCACCTGCCCTTGCTTCACGGTCGCCGATGTCGCCGCCATCGCGACCGATCCCGCTTGCGATCCCATTTGCGTCGTCGCGCGACCCACAGCATTGAACCTGACGGCAATGCAATGCTCCGTCGCGCAATTCGACTATTCGGCCGTCGTGGAAGAGTTCACAGACTTTGGGGGCGAGGCGCTGTGCCAGCTAAATTGGCCACTTGGCAATGACTCAGTCGTCATCGTCGGACTGGCCGACAGCGAGGTCCTCGCTTGTCGAAATTTCGTGCTTGAAGCAGCCAGCGCCGCTGGGCTCGAATGCCTTTGAGGGCGAACCCAGGTCGCACCAGCCCGTTGCGGAGTTGGTGCCGCATCGGTCTGCTCATCTCTGTTCTACTTCTCGTCGTCGAGCAACCTGCTCGAGCGCAGTCATCGGTCACATATGAACCCGACCGCGACAACACGATCTACGAGGAGAACGAGAACAGCAACGGCGCTGGCCCGACGGTCACGGTCGGACGAACCAGTGGCAGCATGGGCACGCTGTCGCGTCGCGCGCTACTTCGATTCGACGTGACGGCGGGACTACCTAAAGGCGCGACGGTCGATAACGCCACGCTGACGATGGTAGTCCAGAGGGGGAATCCGGACGCTCGGGACGCAAGCTTGTACGTATTGACCGAGGACTGGGGGGAAGGGACTGGATCGTCGATGGGTGGACAGGGACTACCAGCGACCGTCGGCGATGTGACCTGGACTTGCAGGTTCAGCGACGGCGCGGCCGGTTGCATGAGTGGTGACGAGTGGGCGATGGCTGGCGGATCCTTCGTGAGCACGGCGTCGGCCACCGCGAGCGTCGGTGATGCCGGCACCACGGTGAGTTGGAGCTCCGCCCAGATGGTGACAGACGTCCAGAGCTGGCTCGATTTGCCCGCGTCCAACTCGGGGTGGACCCTAATCGGTATTGAGGATGTGACCAGCACAGCCAAGCAGCTTCACAGCCGAGAAGGCGAGGTTCCTGCGGATAGACCTCAGCTGGTCGTCGAGTACGGGTGCCCGGACTTCGACGAAGACGGGCACGACAATGTCGTTTGCGGTGGAACGGACTGTGACGATGAAGAGGCCGCGATCAATCCAGAAGCGCCAGAAGTCTGCGACGACGTCGACAACGACTGTGATCCGGCCACCTCGGAGACAGATGCGTGTAACACCGGTGGCGCCGGCGGTGCCGCAGCAATGGGTGGCAACGGAGGCATCGGCAGTGCCGCGGGAATGGGTGGCACCACGGACGACAGCACTGATGCTGCGCGTGGAGGCGGTTGCTCAGTGGCCGACCAAAGCACAGCCGGTTCTGCTCTCTGGGTAATTCTGCTCGCGCTAGGAGTCCTCGTCATCACCAGGTCGCGCGGCCTCTTGGCCCTCTACGCGCGTATCCTCTCGTACCCATTTCCTCGCAATAGCCGCTCGTCTCCGGTGAGCAGGGTCAGCTGATAGACGCTTCCGGTTGCTGCGATAAAGCGGTCTGCTGGATCGTCGTGTTTCAGTACTACCTCTCTAGACTGGATCGCGACTTGACAACCCCACCCACGTTGGCGTTCGTCATCGGGACAACCCCACCTCTTAGCCCATCGGGCTAACCGTAAACGCCCAATTGCGCGGTACTAAACGTTATGTCGCCTGGCGCACGAACCTGAACGGGTGTCGGTGGAGACTATCTACTGTACTGCGCAGCGCGGGCGAATTAGCCGAAGGCGTTGAGCGTGCGGCTCACGGTCGAGCTCGGAACGAAGACCCGAAGCGAGGGCCGTGCAGTTTTGGTGTCTGCCAAAACTATGCCTTGCCCCAACAAGTTGGGTCCCCATCTGGCACCGAATGGCGCTAGGTGTCGTCCACAGTCATTTGTTGGCACTTTCGCGACACCCGCTGTCACTAAGTGGCGCACTTGCCACTAAACGCGCCATGTGGCGACAACCGACCCCAAGCCGCGCCGAGAAACGACAACGCGCGACACGCGACGCCAAGTCGCGCCAAGAAACGACAGTGCGCGCCGGAAAACACCGAGCGGTGTGAGTCACGCCTCTATCTCTGCCGTGATCTTCCGAGCTCTCGAAGCCTGCGAAAAAAGTTGTCCGCCTCGCGCAATTTTTCGGGGGGCAAAACCAATAACTAGAGTGAGGCAACTACTTTGGCGCGGATCGTCGGTGAAACACTCAGCTCAAACGAGGATATTTCGTCTCGGGTAGTCGTGTCCGATCGTCGATTTACGCTTCCCGAGATCGCCAGGGCCGCCCGTCGATGGCTTGCTACGGAGCCGCTCGAGAAGCTGCTGCAAGAGCTGCATGGGGAAGAGGAGAAAGAACCGATGCTAGCCCCTGCGCGAGCCACGGACCTAGAGCGTAACCGAGCCTATGAGAAGCTGCGTTCGCTAGGTAAGCTCTAGCGATGAGTGCTCGAAGCAAAATAGACTGCGCCCTTGGCACAATCACCCCGATTACGACCGGGAAGGGAATCCGCTACAGACTACGCGCGACGATCGACGGAAGGCGGGAGTCCCTCGGATGCTTCGACGCGATCGACGAAGCGCGTGCCCAGTCGCAGGCCTATTTCGAGCTCCTACACGATCACTCAAAGAGCCTCACGGTAGCGGCATGGGGAGAGCGGTGGTTAGACGACCGCGAACAAAGAGGAACGCACCGAAGCACCAAAGACACCCGCGCATTGTGGGAACGACACGTCTTCTCGTCGGGCCTCGCCTCGCTCACGCTCCGTACCGTAAAGCAACGCCATGTCCAAGAGTGGATACGGGAACTCAGTACGCAACGGGCCAGCCATGGGGCACGGATAGGCAAACCTCTGGCCGAGCAGACGGTGAGAAATGCCCTCAACGCCTTATCTTCGGCCTTCTCTGACGCGGTTGGGGCCGGGAAGGCCAGCGGAAATCCCTGCAAGGGTGTGCGTGTCCCGCGTCAAGCGAGAACCGATGAGGATTGGACCTATCTCACCAACGACGAGATTCGTGCGGTTTTCGATCTTCCCGATCTCCCCGCCAAGCAGCGCACCGCGTTTGCGGTAGCCATCTATACGGGAATAAGAGCCGGAGAGATCTGGGGCCTCCACTGGGAGGATGTCGACTTCGAAGAGCGGGAGATTCTCGTTCGCTACTCCTTCGATGGGCCTACGAAAGGCGGGAAGGTTCGTCGTATCCCGATGCTACCGCCTGTGTTTGAGAAGCTCGCGCTCTGGAGGCGAAGAGACGATGTCACAAGGGCAGCGGGCCTCGTCTTTCATGCTCGAGATGGAGCCATGCACACCAAAGGATATGACGCGCAGTGGGCCAAGAAATGGCGTTCTACGGCAGGAGTCCGAGCTGACGTCCGTTTCCATGACCTCCGGCATACCTGCGCCAGCCACTTGATCATGGGCACGTGGGGAAGGGCGTGGCGGCTCGAGGAAGTCCAGGTGGTGCTGGGGCACGCCAGTCGAACGACGACCGAACGCTACGCGCGCCTTGCTCCAGACTCCATTCGGCGCGTGGCCAATGAGGCGATCGAACAGTGGTCAGACGACTCGAAAGCAGCCCTCGGATTGGTCAACGATTGGTCAACGCCGATTTCGCCATACACGCAAGTGCTTGAAAAGACAGAGCCACCGATCAGAGTCGAACTGATGACCTACGGTTTACGAAACCGTTGCTCTACCAACTGAGCTACGGTGGCCTAGGGTTCGCTCTTGCGAGCGCGGCGATGCTGGTAGCGTGACGGAGACAAACTGTCAATCGGGCGGTGTGATGGTCGGCCTCCGAGCCCCATGTCGCGTTCCACCGTCCCCCGGTCGCCACGCCTACACGTCGTCGTCGTCGTCGGTGTCGTCGACGATGAGCTCTTCTTCGGTTTCTTCTTCGACTTCTTCGACTTCGTCGGAGTCGTCGTCCTCGGGGGCCGTGTACTTCAGGTCCACGTCCGCGTCGGCCAGCTGGGTCTCCAGCAATTCCAACAGCTCATCCAGATCTTCTCCGGACCACTCGTCCAGGATCTCCGTGATGAAGTCGTAGAAGTCGCCGCTGTCGATTCGGCGTTCGATTTCCTCGATATCATCGTCCGAAAAGGTGCTGACGAGGTCCTCGCGCAGTGCGTCGGTTTCACCGTCCGCGATCGCATCGGCGACCGAGAGTCGGACTTGCCGCATCACGCGCTTGTTTAGGAAGATCTCCATCTGAAAACCTCGAAGCGGGGTCGAATCGGCGCTACTATAAGAGAGGGTAGGGGGCTGTCAATCTTGTCTGCAAGGGATTCGACACCCTATGCTACAGCCGTGCCAACTCGCCCCGCTACGATCTGCCTTTGGGCTCTCTGCCTGGCCGCACCTCGATGGGCGGGGGCCGATTCGTCGGAGCTGCCGGGCGGCCCGCCAGCGCGAGAGGGGACAATTGCCATCGGTCCGGAGACCGGCATGGTCATCCCCCTTTCCACCAAACGGCTCTGCCCTGAAGGCCATGGCTGCATCGCCGACCTGGGCTGGGCCGTTGGGGTCAACTTCTCCTACCGGTGGATGAATGGCATTGGTTTGGGCTTTGGCTACGAGTTTTGGTTGCTCACGGCGAACGGAGTCTACGAAACCTCCGTACCTCAGATGTTCACGGGGCTGCTCCAGTACTCGTTCCTGCCAGACCACGCGACCCATCCGCTCATCCGCCTCCGAGGCGGCTTTCTTATCTTGGGCCCCTCCTTTCGCGTAGCGACCATAGGCGGGACGGCGGAGCTCGGGGTCGGCGCAGAGGTCGAGTTGAGCCACGACAACGTCTTCTCCTTCCTCGTGACGGGCAACCTGCTGCGGACCGGGTCGTTCACCACCCCGGGAGATGGCGCCTTGCGGGGCGTCGGTGCCCCTTTGGACGCCATGCTGGTTTTGCGGGTCGGATTCAATTTCCTCCTGTGAAACCCTTCGGATCTCTCCATTCGAGCGCCTATCCGTTGGAGAATTCGGCCGTGCAGATGTACCCTGTATCGTTATAGTGTCTGGGTGGGGTCCATGGATGTTGGCGGGGGCTGAATGAGCGGCGACGCACACCGCGATAGCGATCATCGTTCAAAGCGAGGCGATACTGACGAGACCTTGCTCCCGGCGCCAGGGAAGGAGAGCTGGGACGGCGCGTCAGACCCGAGCCCGCGACCCAGCCAGCAGGGCATTAGTTTCACGATCTATGGGAAAACCCATGTCGGGCTCATCCGTGATCATAACGAGGACAACTTCATGGTCGGCGACCTGAGCGTCCCCTCGGGCCCGCTTCCCGGCGAGCAAGTGTTCCAGGGTTCGCTTTCGGACCGAGGGCTCGCCTTGGCCGTCTGTGACGGCATGGGTGGCGCCGCCGCCGGCGAGATCGCCAGCCAAATGGCCGTCGACACGCTGTTCGAAACGATCCGCGGTGACGACGCCGCGCCCGACCGGGATAGCTTTGCGCGCCGATTGGTCGACTCCATCGAGGAAGCCGGCGCACGGATTTTCCGCGCCGCGAAGAAGGACCGGACGCGCCGCGGCATGGGAACCACGGCGACGGTTGCAGGGCTCGTCGACAAAGTCTTTTTTGTCGGGCAGGTCGGCGACAGCCGTTGCTACATCCTGAGAGGCGGGCGCTTGACGCTCATCACCAAAGATCAGTCGCTCGTCAATCAGTTGATCGAAGCGGGCCAGCTGACCGAAGACGAAGCAGAGGTTTTCGAGCACTCCAATATCATCCTTCAAGCGCTGGGCACGACCGAGCAGGTCGTCGTCGATCTCACGTTCGTCGAGCTCCGGCGCGGCGACCGGCTCCTTTTGTGCTCCGATGGCCTGAGCGGCCTCGTCCAAGATGCCGCCATCGAATCGGAGATGGCCCGGATTCGCTCGCTTCCACAGCTCGTGGACTCCCTGATCGACCTTGCGAACGCCGCCGGCGGCCACGACAACATCACCTGCATCGTGGCGGACTTCCAGGGTGAGGGATTGGACCTGCCCGAAGCGGCTGAGGTCCCGTTCTATCAGCAGTACCCGCTCCCACGCGGCAAGAACGACCGCGCGGCCTCCGGCCCAACCCTGCCCGGTATCGTCAAGAGCATGGTGCCCGCCGGGATGGTCAACCCACGATCACCGCTCCGCGAGCGCGTCTCCGACCCAGCTGGGCAGGGCTCGTTCTCCTGGACCACCGCAGCATCGGTTCTCGGGTTGCTCGGCTTGGCTGCGGTCGTCGCCATCGTCAGCGCGGGGCGGCGTGCAACGCCAACGACAGACGTTTCGGCGCCTCCACCCCCAGCGTTCGCAAACGCCGAGGTCCCCGTCGAGGTCCAGGTTCGCGCGGCGATCGACGAAGGCCAGCTTTACGTCAACGGCAGGAGCTATGGGCCGCTTCGAGTCGACGAGGCCGTGTTGCTACGATTGACGCCTGGCGCGTATCATTTCGAGGCGCGGGAAGTCGATGGGACGCAGGTGGGCAAGGACATCGTGGTTGAGCCTGGTCAGCCGAGGGAAGTCGAGCTCATTCCGCCCGCTGATTGAGGTCCGATCGTGATCCGACTTCGCCAAACCAAAGGCGCCGATTCGGGACGTGATCTCGAGTTCGACCAAGATCTGATTCGTATCGGACGCATGCCCGACAGCGATGTGAACTTCGACCCCGAGGTCGACCTGGACGCATCCGGGCGGCACGCCGAGATCCGCAGCGAAAATGGGCGCTACATTCTCATCGATGCCGGCAGCCGCAACGGCACGTGGCTGAACGGTCAGCGCGTCAAGCATGCCGCTCTTCGAACCGACGACGAGATCGAGTTCGGCCGTGGCGGACCGAAGCTGAAAGTTCGGGCTCTGCAGGGCGGTCCCGGCCGCAAACGAACGATCTCGCGGACGAGCCCGACGGTCACGCGGCGGGACCCGCGTTTCGACGCTCTCACGGCGCAGGGCATGACCGGCGCCCGGCCCGACGAAACGGCTTCCACGCCGGACTCATTGGCCGAAGGGCTTCGGTTTCCGCGCCCCGATCGCGATTCGACGCGGAGCCGTCGACAACGCCCAAACTCCGCCGTCCTCTGGGGTGCAGCCGGTGTGGTTCTCCTCGCCGCGATCGCCCTCGTCGTCAGCGCTTCGGTGCAGTAGCTTTTTTGACCGCTGCGGCGGCGTTCCGCGACAACCGTGGCAACCCATGCTTCGTGCCCGTTTCGCTGCCTGGCTTCGCCCCGTGTCCGACGCACCTGAACCTCCCGAGGGGCGGCAGGCCTATCACTCCGACATTCGAGAGGTCAGACCCGATGCTTGGTCTAGCCATTCGCCTACAGCGCGCGGGCGCGACGTTCAAAGCGCGATGTGGCTGTCGGGGGTCAGCTCGCGAGACTTCTCCGATGTGGTGGGCATCGACTTATCGCCTCATCTCGTCGCGCCCGCCGACGACATCGTCGCAACGTGCCGCCAGCGCTCCGAGATTTGTGCGCGCCAAGCCCATCAGCTGAGCGCGGAGCTACCGCCGCCCAACTCGTACGGCCGCCCGCCGCTCCCGTGCCACCGCAACGCTGCCCGCGAAGCCAAAGCGCTGTATCGTGCATCGCAAGCGTGGGACGCGATGGCCCGCGCGCTCCTCAGCAATCGCTGGACGGACTGACCAGGTCGTCGATCATTCCTTCTAGCACTGCGACTGCCTGCATCTTTGCCTCGGCCAGGTCATGGCTCAGCCGCAGCGGTGCGGCGGCGTAGAAGTAGTACTTGAGCTTCGGCTCGGTTCCACTCGGTCGCATCATGGCTCGGTGGCCACCTTGCAGCTCGAAAACCAACAGGTTGCTGACGGTTTGCCCAACGAGCGGACTCACAGCGAGCGGCGTCCATTGCACCTGACGCTCCAAATCCAGCATTCGAAGTACGGCTTGCCCGCCGATCGCCAGCGGCGGGCTTTCCCGGCAGCGATCGACGATGGCGTTCATCCGTGCCTGGGCGTCCACGCCCTCGAAGCGCACCGAAACCTGGCGGTCCGCGAAGAAACCATGCTTGCGCCAGAGCTGGTCCCGCGCGTCGAGCAGCGTCGCTTCGTGCGCTTTGAGGCGCGAAGCGATGTCGGCAAGAAGAAGGGCAGAGCTGATGCCGTCTTTGTCACGAACGGCTGGGGAGGGCGCATACCCAAGCGCCTCTTCGTAGCCGAAGAGGTAAACATAGCCTTCTTCTTCGAGCTCGAGCGCCCGGTTTTGGATCCACTTGTGCCCGGTGAGGGTCTGCTCCCATCGGGCGCCGTAGCTCGCCGCGACGGGGCCGAGCATCGGACTGCTCACCAAGGTGGAAATCACCACCGGTTGGCCGGAACCTTGATGCCTTTCCAGCAAGTCGTTCGCCAAGAGCACACCGATGTCGTTGCCTGAAAGCGACTCGAACCCTCGCGGGCCACGAACCGCAACTGCCACGCGATCGCCATCTGGGTCGTTCGCGATCGCAAGGTCGGCGTCGACCTCGTTTCCCAGAGCGAGAACTCGGTCCATCGCGCCGGGCTCTTCCGGGTTGGGAAAGGCAACGGTGGGAAAGCTGCCGTCCGGACGGGCCTGTTCGCTGACGCTGTGCACATCGTCGAAGCCTGCTTGAGCCAGCACCTTTCGAAACGTGTCTTCGGCAACTCCGTGCAGCGCGGTGTAGGCGATGCGAAGGTCAGCGCCGGAGGCGGTGTCGCGGACCTCGGCGGCAATACGCTCGACGTAGCGCTGTCGCAGCTCGTCGGCATCGCGGAGCAACTCGCGAGTCCCCGCTTGCTCCAACGAGAGACGAGGAATTTGTCCGAACGGAGGGCAACGCTCGATTTCGTCGGCGATGCCTTGGTCGTTCGGAGCAATGATCTGCGCACCGTTTTCCCAGTAGACCTTGTAGCCGTTGTATCCGGGCGGGTTGTGGCTCGCCGTGATCATCACGCCGGCGGCGGCGTGAAGCTCCAGCACCGCAAACGCCAGCACCGGGGTGGGCGCCAGATCGCTGAAGCGCCAGACGGGAATGCCAGCGCCGGTGGCGACTTCAATGACGTCGCGCTCGAAGACGTCGCTCTTGGGACGCGCGTCGCGGCCCACGCAAATGCCGCGAGAGGCCGCATCGGGGACTTCTCGCTTCAACCAGGCACAAAGACCCGCGGTCGCCTGTGCCACGGTCACCCGATTCATGCGAGATGGGCCCGCGCCCAACAAGCCTCGAAGCCCCGCTGTGCCGAACTCCAACCTCCCAGCGAAGTGTTCCTCCAGCGCGGCGACGTCGCCTCGATTGATTAGCGTCTCGAGCTCGCGCCGCGTATCCGGATCGGGGTCCGTAGCGACCCAAGATCGCGCTCTGTCGATGATGCTCACGCTGCGGCCTCCCTTGGCACTTCGTCCTGGATGTAGGTCCGTTCCTTGTACCAGACCGCCACCGGAACGAAGAGTATGGCGGTCACCCCCATGGCCGCCGCAAAGAAGAGATAATACGACGGACCATCGAGCTTGCTGGATCCGTCCGGGTTTTGAATGAAGAAGTTCACGGCCGCCGTGAAGAGGTTTCCTGCAGCGACGCTTGCGAAAAACGCGCCCATCACTACCGACTTCATTCGTCTGGGCGCTTGCGTGTAGGAGAACTCGAGTGCGGTGATCGAGATGAGGATTTCCGCAGCGGTCATGATGATGTAACAGCCGAGCTGCCAAATGATGTTGACCGTTTCCCCCGCATCCAGCCGGGCTTCGAGCCAGGCGGGAAGCAGAAACGCAGGAACCGTGAGGAAAAGCCCGATCGAGATCTTTCGGAGCGGTGTGAGGGGCCAAAATCCGTCAAAGAGCGGGTAAATCACGCGATTGAAGAGCGGAATGAAGATGAGCACGAGGGCGGGATTGAGCCACTGGGCCTGCGATGGATCCCAATCCACGATGAAGTGCCGGTCCATGCGCTGCGCTTGGAGCACCCAGGCCGAGCCCTGCTGATCGAAGAGCGCCCAGAACATCAGGATGAACGCGTAGATGATCAAAAGCCTGCCGAGCACCTTGAGACCCTCTGGGCTGAGGACCTCGCGAACGAACGCAAGACCCCCGGGCGGGATGTGGACGAACTTGTTGCGGCCGGACCAAAAGACGAATGTTGCAAGCGCCATCAGCACACCCGGAACTCCGAACGCAATCGAGGGCCCGAAGCGGTGAAGGAGAGGCTCTGCAAACAAGATGGACGCGAGCGCGCCCACGTTGATGGCGAAGTAGAACCAGCCGAAGACTTTCGTTAGAAGGTGGGCGTTGGACCGACCGAACTGATCTCCAACGTGCGCCGATACGCAGGGTTTGATGCCACCGGAACCCACTGCAATGAGGGCGAGGCCAAGGCCCAAACCGACTCTGCTGTCGTCGATTGCGAGAGTCAGATGTCCCAGGCAGTACACGATCGAAAGCACCATAATCGTCCGGTACTTCCCGAGAAACCCATCGGATATCATCGCGCCGAGAATCGG
>JAOTXX010000114.1 GCA_029862185.1 Myxococcales bacterium | reverse complement strand
CGGGTGGTTCGTCGGGCGCTTTCCGTGGCTCGGTGTTGCCGGCGACTTTTCCGTCTTCATCCAATCGTGGGGCATCCAAAGCCCCTACGACGTCAGTGTGATCCCGATCTCCGCGCTCCTCATGTTTCGCGCACCCTTGGTCCGAAGCCCAGCGCATCCAAACGGCCGTGCCCAACCGTACCTCGCCATCGGTCCGTCCCTCATCCTCTCAACGGCAAAGCTAGCCGAAGGCCAGGCTGCGCTCGGCACCGCGCGCGTCGACAGCGACACCTCGGTCGACCCAGGCCTCGATGCACGCGTCGGGATCAGGCTCATCGCATCCAGTTGGATTTCGGTCATCCTCGAATACCGCGCCACCTATTTCACACCTGCCTGGAGGATCCAAGGTCGAAGGGTGGCCACGTCCGTTTGGACGAATCACTACATCATCGGTCTCGGCATCCACTACTGAGCCGCGTCGAACGCCTCGACGATGGCGTCTGCATACGCGCCATACCCGGCACGGTTCGGATGAAGCGCGCCATTTTGGTCGCCCTGAAACTGAAAAGTGTTCTGCAGACGCGTGAGCCAAGTCACGTCTGAACAGTAGCCGTGGCCAGAAAAGCGCGCGTCCACGCCGTCCACGAACTGCCAGCCATGTTTGGTGGCAGAGACCCGCATCGCGGCGCGGAGCTCGGTCAACACGTAGTTGCTGGCCCATTCCATCTCCGCCTCCGTCACTCCCGGCACCTGCTGCGCAGCAATGCGCAGGCTCTCCAAATAACCGGGAAGCTCCGTCGGCCACGCACAAAGGTCGCCGAACTCGTCGCGCGTCACGTCGGGAATCTCGGTCAGGTAGACCCGCGCCGGATCCATCCCAAGGGAGTCCACGATCGCCAGGGCGAGGTCATCATAGTTGGTCTCCAGGTCGTCGAGGCCATCCTGGCGCAAGTCCACGCCGTCGACGTACTCGTCCTCCGAACCGACGTCGAAGATCGCTCGCGCATCGAGTGAGTCGGCATTGATCACGTCGGGGTTCAGGTAGGACTTGCACTCCTCTTCGAATGACCCGGTGAAACCACAAGCCCAAGAGGCCGTGCTCTCGAGAAGCGGATCGATCCCTGGATTACCCAAATGACAGTCCGTACCGAGCACGCAGGCTTCGACCACGCTGGAGAAGTTGATGTCATTGCCGCCGATCGACACGAAAAGCGCGTCGATCTCGTCGTCACCCGCAATCTCCGCAACGCGGTCGATCTGCGGGGCAGCCGGGGTGCCGTCCGGCTCGATTCCATCGTAGGGCTCGAGCAGGGCCCGGTGGATCCGGCCCCCGGAGCAGGCCACGTGCACGAAGGTCACCGACGTGTGCGGGTCCGCCTCTTCGATCATTTGCGCCGCGCGGACCTGCGCCGACTGCGCAGACCGGTGACAGCGCGTGTTCTGCCACTGCACGCCGCCTTCGTCGAAGTCGTTCACGTCGGGACTGCCTTCCCCCGACCCGTACGAGTCTCCGAGCCCAAAGATCAGCAGGTCCCGCACCACGATGACTTGGGTCTGCTCCATCTGCTCGCCGCTGCCGTCCTCGACCACGAGCGAGACCGAATACTCCCCCTCCGCAGGGAAATCGTATTCGAAGCCGTCACAACGCGTCTCCACGCCAACCCCTGCGTCGTCAATGCTCCAGCGATACTCGACGATCGACCCCGTCGATGTGCACGCGTTGAGCTGCACGAGCCAGGTATCCGGCTGGAGCGGGCCGTCGGCATAGACCTCATACTCCCCCTGCTCGTCCGAGTGTCGAAGGTCGGGAACCGCGAAGCGCGCTGGAACCACGTAATCGAACGAGGCGCTCAGCCCAGGCGATTCGCCACAGCCCTCAAAGAAGACCGCCAGACCGCCAACGCTGACCAACAACCAGATCCATCGAGTGCGCATGATGCAGACCCCTGCCCCCCTATACCAGATGCCGCCCAAATCTAAACCTTGTGGGCCAGCGGTCTTCGAATCGCGCGCTTGCATGGCGCGACCATCCGTGTGTTCCATCCCTACGAGTTCGCGGGCTGCGCGAGCACCAAGGAGGATGCATGCCTGAACGTACCAATCGCCAATGGGTGTTGCGGGCTCGGCCCGAGGGGATGGTGGATTCGTCGTCGTTCGAGCTCCGCGAAGTACCCGTGCCCGCGCTGTCCGACGGCCAAGTGCTTGCGCAGACGATGTATCTCTCTTTCGACCCGACACAGCGCGCATGGATGGCGATGGAGACCTACATGCCCATCGTCCCGCTCGGGGAGCCGATGCGTGCCGGCGGCATCGCGCAGGTGATCGAATCCAAGCATCCGAAGTTCAAGCCCGGTGACATCATCAACTACCTGTGCGGCTGGCAGGAATATTTCATTTTCGAGCCCGATGGGGAGAACCTCGTACCTCCAACCAAGCTACCGGGGCACCTCGACCCCGCACTGTTATTGGCGCTCTCGCTCACGGGCCTGACCGCGTATTTTGGACTCCTCGAAGTCGGTGAACCCAAAGCGGGCGAGACGGTCCTGGTGAGCGGTGCCGCAGGCGCGACCGGATCGATCGCCGGCCAGATCGCGAAGCTCAAGGGCTGCCGAGTGATCGGGATCGCGGGCGGCCCCGAGAAGTGCGCCTGGCTGACCAACGAGGCGCATTTCGACGCCGCGATCGACTACAAAAACGAAAACGTCGGCGAACGCCTCGACGTGCTCTGTCCGAAGGGTGTCGATGTGTTCTTCGACAACGTGGGAGGGGAGATACTCGACGAGGTCTTGCTCCGCGTGGCGTTGCGCGCGCGGATCGTCCTATGCGGCGCGATTTCCGATTACAACACCCCGGAGGATGAACGATACGGCATCAAGAACTACACCTCGCTGATCATCAATCGCGGCACGGCACGAGGCTTCATCATCATCGACTACCTCGGCCGTGCCTTGGAAGGTCTGTTGAACCTCAACAAATGGGTCGAAGACGGCAAGGTCATCCAAGAAATCGATATGCAACACGGCTTCGATCAAATCCCCGCGACCCTCACGCGCCTGTTCACCGGCAAGAACCTCGGCAAACAACTGTTGAAAGTCTCCGACGCGCCCCTGCCCCTGCGCACCAGCGCAATCGAGCAAGCGGTCTTCAAGATCATGACCGCCTACATGGGCTGGCGCAGGGGCTGACGAGCCTCACGCCGCCGAAACCCCCGCTCCCGAAAGCGCCACCGACTGGCCGACGTACTCCGGGGCCTGCGCCGCGAGCGCCAAGAACTCCGCGACGCCTTTGCGCGAGATTTTCCACTCCCGCACCTGGCCATCGGCCGACGCGAACGGCATCTCGTCGCGGTCCTCATCGGTAAGGTGCACGGGCTGCGCCAACACCCAGTCGACGCCGCTGTCCCGCACTTCGAGCTCCTGGACTTCGGTGTCCGCGATCTGCGGCTTCAGCAGGAGGCCGAAGAACAGTCGTTCCACCCAGCGCAAGCTTCCGCGCGTCTCCCCGACCCCATAAGTCGACTGCACGACGAGCCGGCGCACACCGTGCTTCCGCATCGCCGCGATCACGTTGCGCGTGCCGGCCGATCGCACGTCGTTTGAAGTGCCTGCAGCACCGAACAAGCGAACCCGGATCGGGTTCTCGGTGATGCCGAGGGTGACGATCACCGCGTCGTGTCCTGCCACCGCCCGGTCGACGTCGTCCGGGTTGGTCGCGTCGCCGTTCCGCAGGGTCACCCGGTCCGAGTCGATCTCGAGCGACTCGGCATGCCGGGAGAACGCGGTCACCCGGTGCCCGCGCTTCACCACCGCGTCGATTGCGGCGCGGCCCGTGCCGCCTGTGGCTCCAACTACCAATACGTTTTGTGCTTTTTCCATGACTGCCTCCTTTTGGCAGCTCTCACTCTGCGGCGCGGGTTGACATGAATCCAATGACTTGTTTCTATGAGAGCATGAGCAGCGCTCATACTGCAGATAATCTCCACCGCATCGACCTGAACCTCTTGGTTGCCCTCGACGCCTTGGCCCGCGAGCGGAGCGTCACGAAGGCCGCCGAGCGCACGGGCGTGACGCAGTCCGCAATGAGCCACACGCTCCGTCGCCTCCGCGAGCTCTTCGACGACCCGCTCTTGGTCCGAGGCCGAGGCGGCATGGTGCTCACCCCCCGCGCCGAAGCCCTCACCGTTCCCCTTCGCAGTGGTCTGGTCAGCCTCGCGCGCACCCTTGCCGAACCCACAGCGTTCGAGCCCGAGCGCGCAAGCCGCACGTTCCGCATCGTCTCGCCCGACTTGTTCGATGCGCTGGTCTTGCCGGCGCTGCTAAAACGCTTGGGCCACGAAGCCCCGTCGGTCGATCTCTCAGTGGTGCCCACGCCGAAACGTCTCTCCGACAGCCTCGAGACCGGCGACGTCGACCTCGCGATCTACCCTGTGCTCCTCGACCCCGAACCCTTCGACCTCGGCACGCAAGTCGACGCCGAGCTCCAAAGCCGGACGCTCTTCCGCGACTCTTTCCGATGCTTCGTTCGAAACGACCACCCTGCGATCACCGGCCGGCGCAAGCTCACCCTCAAAACGTTCACCCGCCTCAATCACATCCTCGTCTCACCGGGAGGCGAGGGCCCAGGTCTCGTCGACCGCATCCTGCAAGCACGAGGTCTCAAACGCCGCATCGCCCTCCGTGTCCCCCACTTCGCCACCGCTCTCGAAGTCATCGCCCAAAGCGACCTCGTCCTCACCGCCCCCTCGAGCCTCAGCCGCTGTTCCACCGCCTCGACCTTGGCCTCCCGCCCCGCGCCTCTAGGTATTCCCGAACACGCCATCACCATGATCTGGCACCCCCGCTTCACCGAAGACCCCGCCCACCGCTGGCTCCGCGAGCTCATGATCGACGTCACCGCCGACGTTCCGTCGTTGCGCCCCAAACGAAGCCGCCAAGCGTAGTCCCCCAAAAACAGGAACAATCATGTACGCCATCACCGACGCCCACCCACTCACCGTGATCGTGATCATCAGCGCCTTCCTGGTGACGCCGATCTATGCGTTCGCGACGTATGTGTTCAGCGGCGCATCCAAGAGGAAAGGCCTCCGCCTCGGCGCGGGCTTCCTCGTCTTTGGTACGCTGATGTTCTGGGTGTGCATCGCCGACATCCCGAGGCGCCTCGAGCTTCCCGGCAACCTCATCGTCCCCATCGCGTGGATCCTCCCGAGCCTGATTCTGTATATCTGGAGAGACTGGTTCCTCGACAAGTGGCTCTGCCAGAAGTGGCTGATCGGCCTCCAGCTCTTCCGCGTCATCGGCGGCGTCTTTCTGATCGAAATGGTGCGCGGCAACATCCCGGGAGTCTTTGCTTACCCCGCCGGCCTCGGCGACCTCGCCGTCGCCGTCGTTGCAGCATTGGTGCTCCTCACGTACTGGAACGCCAAACGCATCCCGGGAGCCGCGGTCTACTTGGTCATCGCCCTAGGCGTCGCCGACTTCCTGAGTGTCTTTTTCTTTGGCTTCGGTTCCTCTGAAACCCCGATTCAGCTCTTCTTCCCGGAAGTCCCCAACCAGGTCATTGTGTTCCCCACGGGTCTGATCCCGCTATTCCTCGTCCCCTACGCCATCTTCTTTCACACCCTGTCCTGGCTGAGCTACCGGAAGTTCGAAACCTAAACGGAAGTCCGGGCTACCATCCCGCCCATGAAGCACCGCGCCGCACGCCTCATCCTCCTCAGCCTCGGTACCCTGCTCGCCATCGCGCTCGGCGCCGCGGCCTTCCTCCTCAACAGCTATCAACCGCCCCCGGTCGATCCCGCGTGGGCGGTCGAGCCTTCGGAGGCAATCCCCGACGGCGCCGTGACCGTCCGGTACACCGGCACCGCAACCCTTGTGTTCTCCGACGGTGAAACGACCTGGATGACCGACGGCTGGTTCTCGCGCCCCAAACCCCTTCAGGTCCTGTTTGGAAACATCGAGCCTGACCTCGACGCGATCACCAATGGCCTCGAACGCAACGAAGTCACTGAGCTCGCCGCCGTCTTCCCCCTCCACTCGCACTACGACCATGCGATGGATGCCCCCGAGGTCGCGAAGCGGACAGGCGCGCTGCTCCTCGGTTCGGAGTCGACGGCGAACATCGGCCGCGGTTGGGGCCTTCCCGAAACCCAGATTCGCGTGGTGGCCGATCGTGAGCCAATCGCGCTCGGGAAGTTCACCGTCACGCCCATCGAGTCGCGCCATTTTCAATTCCCCGACCCCAAGATGGCCGCCCGCGCCCTCGGAGACCCGGACATCGACGCACCGCTCACCCCGCCCGTCGGCGCCTTCGATTACAGGGTCGGCAAAGCCTACGCGCTCCACGTCGCCCATCCGAAGGGCATCTGGCTGATCCTAGGTAGCGGCGGCTTCGTCGAAGGGGCCCTCGAACCTTATCCCGCAGACGTGGTCTTCCTGGGCGTCGGCGCCCTCGGCTCCCAGACCGACGCCTACCGCGAGACCTATTGGAAAGAATCGGTCGAGCGCACCAACCCCAGCCGCGTCGTCCCCATCCACTGGGACAGCCTCACCGGCCCCATCGACGTCCCCTTCACCGGCATGGTCCGCGCCGCGGCCTTGCTGTCCAAAGGCTCCGACAAGCTGCTCCCGTTCCTTCAAGCGAAAGCGGCGGCCAACCCCACCATCGACTTCCTCACGCTCCCTCGATTTGCCCCGGTCGTCCTTTTCTGACGAACGGTTGAAACGAAGCGCTCCGACCCCTTTACTCTGTCGCGATCACGCCCGGCTGGCTCATGGAGGAGTCTGAGGAGCCATGACTCTTCGTGTACAAGTTCCTCAGATGCACCACCAGACAGCCCATTCCGAAGATGTGCACCAGGAAGTTGAGACCTGGACCGACGAACGGGATCGCCACCACGAAGAGAATCACCAATAGACTCACCCCCGTATTGAGGACGAGCCGACGACGGCTGTCCGCCGCGGGGAGTCGCTGCGCGGCGAAGTAGGCGACGACGAGCGTCGAGAGAAACAACAGCACGGCGTACACCACGCCGAGCACGATGGAGACCGGGATTCCGATCAGCGTGAGCGCGATGATGAGCATGACCACGGGGGTCGCTATGAGCGCAACGAAGCCGAGTCCCATGTCGCGCAGCACCTCTTTGCTCGACTCCGGCGCGGGCGGCCGCAGAGAAGGAAAGAGCGTGACGAGGACGAGGCCCATGAGCAGCATGGCGAGCGCCTTCGCCAGCACCCCAAAGTAAAATCCGGGGTACAAGAACGCGCGTCGCTCTTCCTTCTTGTCGATATCGATGATGGTAACGCCGCCCACGGTCGCGCCGTCGTCGACTTCGACGGCGTCCTGTGACGGAACGGTCACGTGGAGGTCGCCGCCTACGGAGCCGGTGGTGCTCACGGTGACCTGGCTTCCGTAGCCGCGCACATTGCGCTCGACGCTTCCGTTCACGTCCATCGTCTCGGCCGCGAAAATCAAGTCTCGGCCGACTCGCCCCTTGCTCCGCACCGACTCGCCCGCGAAGTAGCCGCCGCGCACGAGATCGCTGCCTTCCGTCACGATGATATTCTGGCCGGCTAAGAAGCCCGAGCCGCCAATCTTGGTGTCCACCTCGACGTTCTTGCCAGCTGCGTGCACGTTGCCGCTGACCGCGCCGGCAATCGTGACCGTCTCACCGGCGCTATAGACATTGCCGCGCACGGTCCCCGTGATCTCGACCCGCTCGGCCGCTGCAAAGACGTCACCGTCCACCACGCCGGCCACGATGGCTGTCTTGCCAGCGAGAAACACCGTGTCGTCGATGGACTCGCCTTCGGCGACCTTGACGGTGCCCTCTTTCTCGTAGCGCAGTTCCGCTGCATGGGCCTGACTCGGCGGCGCGAGGGCTGCGAGCAGTGCCAATGCCAGGCCAGCGGTTGCTTCCGCGAGTGGACGCCGAAGCGCGACTACGCCCAGCGTCCCCACGACGACAAACAGCGTTGCAACAAAACCAAACGATGAAACCAACATGTCCTGACCTCCTACAAAGAGCTGCGCTAGGCCGCGCGAAATCGAAAAGACTCCACCGAGCCCGCCAAGGTTGATGACCCAACCGACCCCCGCCGGAAGCGTCGGCGTTGCTTGCCATACCCAATCGAGCATGACGGGCGCCAAAGCCGCGGCTGCGACGGCGCCTAACACCCAACTCGACGCCGAACTACCTGAAGCCGAAAGGCTCGAGGTCGAAAAAGCTGCCGGCAGACTGACGGTCACCGCTTCCTCCTCACCCAGTACCTCCATGAGAACCACGTTCTCCTGCTCGAGCGCAGTGAACAACGCGCTGCAGGCCGCGCAGGCTTCGAGGTGAGCGACGATGCGATGCGCCTCGTGCTCAGGTAGCTCGCCGTCTGCGTAGATCGACAGCGTGAGCTCGGTTGGGCAGCTCATGACTCTTCCTTTCCCAACGTGCGGATGCCGCTGCGGAGCTCGCGCTTTGCTCGATGCAGCAGGACGGCGACATTGCTGCGCGTGGTCCCGAGATGATCGGCGATCTCGTCGTAGGAGAGGTCACCATAGTATTTCAGGATTAGCGGCACTCGATAGTTCTCGGGTAGAGCGTCGATCGCTCGGAGCAGCCCACGTCGCTGCTCGCGGTTCTCTAATGCCACGAGGGGCGAGGACGCCGCCGCGACGGCAGGCACCTCGACGGGCTCGTCATGAAACAGTCGCTTCTCGAGGCTCTCTCGACGCAAGCGATTGAGGCAATGACGGCTTGCAATGGTGAGAATCCAGCGGTCGAAAGGGCGATCCCGGTCGTATTGGTCGAGCGCCTCATATGCCCGCTCGAACACCTCGCTGGTCGCGTCTTCCGCCGCGGCGTGCGAACCGAGCATCTTGCGGCAAAGCCCAAACACGCGGGTCGAAAACTCACCGTAAACCTGCCCGAAGGCGACACTGCTGCCCAACTGGGCTTCTCTGAGTACGGTTTCCAATTCGGTTTCGTCCATTGGGGGTGTCCGGTGCGTTCATCGACGTCGCCGCGCGGGTCCCACAGAGTCTACACACGGGGCCCGCAAAAGATTACGCG
>JAOTXX010000167.1 GCA_029862185.1 Myxococcales bacterium | reverse complement strand
CGCCTGCCGTTGCGGAAGGTTGTGGTCCTGTCTCCGTAGGGAGGGGCGCGGAAAAAGGCGCGATATGGGGCGGAGTCGACGTGTGAGTGACAATCGGCAAGACAGCAACCACCTCCGATTGGCGCGAGCTCCGAGGGGCGCCTTGCGTGGCCTCAGGCCCCAAGCCCTTCCGGCCACCTTTGCAAGGCGCCCCGTTCGACGCAGCCCCGTGTCGCGCCTTTTTCCGCGCCCCGGTGTCGTCCTACGCCGTCGGCAACGACCCCTGCCTCTGCACTCGCGGTTGCGTCAGGATCGGCGCATAGCGCCACGCGAAGCAGATGAATCCCAGACACCACGCCGACGCCGACGCCGCCAACAGAGCGCGCGCCGCCGGACCGAAGGTAGCGGCCACCCGACAGATCGCCGCGATCGTGATCAACACATACGCGGCCGTCAGAAGTGGGTGGCTCTCCAAGGGTCGTCCGGTGTGACCCAAGGCAGCCCGACTGGCAACGGCGAGAATCATGGTCGTGACGGCGCCGGCGGTCAGCGCATGGATGCCTGCCGTTTGCGGAATCAAGTCGACCTCCGCGAAGGTCAGAAGCAGGATCCCGACCGGGAGCCAGAGGAAAGCGACATGAAGCACCCAGACCAAAGGCTCAGCGCCGCCCCGGACACCTTGCCAGCGCGCGAGCCGGATAAACAAGAGGACACTGGTCAGCAAGCCAAGCAAAGCCGTCCACCTCGCGGGAGCATCTGCGAGCTCGAAGAAGGCAAAGGCGACCATGAACCCGCTGCTGACAAGATCGAAGCGGCCGAACATCGGCGGCAGCGGCATTGGCTGGCGCTCCTGATCTTCGAGTCGACGTTTCAACCAGTTTCTCGTGAACGCAGGGATGATTCTGCCGCCGATCAAATTGATGAGTATCACGATGAGCCAAAGCCCAGAATGAAGCGCGGTGATGCTCCAGCCCGCGCTTCGCGTCACTCCCACGAAGAAAAAGGCGTTACTCGTTACGAGCAGGCCAAGGATCAAGAGCACTTTGTAGTTACGCTCATTACGCACGGTGATCACCTCGCGGCTCATCAAGGCAAAGAGCAGCAGGCCATATCCGAGGTCGGCGATGATGGCGGGTGCCAGCAGGCTCATGGACGGGAGCGAAAAAAGGATACGCGAGATCAGCCACAGGGCGCTGAGCACCAGCAGCGGAGCACCCGAAACTGGCGGGCGGTTGGTCCAGGTTGCAACGGCGGTCAGCGCAAAGCCACCGACCGCCGCTCCGGCGAATCCAAAGATCATTTCGTGTGCATGCCACACGCTGGGCGCGCCGAGCATCGCAGGGAACGGTAGATACCCGAGCCAGGCCCCTACCCACAGCGGTACCACGACAATCGCGTAGACGACAGCGAGCAGGAAGAGGGGGCGAAACGCGTAGCTGAAGAACACGGTCACGGAAACACCGTCGCTGGCAGTGGCACTGACGCTGCCACTGCCCCTGCCGCAGACACCGTCACCCCCTACTGCGCTTCGATCCCGTAGGATCTGAGCTTTCGCTGGAGCGTCCGTCGGTCAATCCCGAGCGCCGCCGCGGCTTTGGTGATGTTGCCCTCCTTCTCGCGCAGAACGCGTTCGATGTGCTCGCGCTCGACGTCCGCAAGGCTGGTGCGACTGGGCAGTTCGAGGCCCGGCGGGGGGGTCGACTCCCTCGCGTTTCCAAAGACGCTGGCCGCGATCATTCGGCGGACCAAGTCGCCGTCGAGTGTGTCGGAGATCGCGAAGAGCGATGCGCGTCGCAAAACGTTGAGGAGCTCTCGAACGTTGCCGGGCCAGTCATACTCCCGAAGTGCTGTCAGCGAGTCGGTGTCGAGCGTGAGTTCGTTTTTTCCGAGACGGGCGAGCAGGTGCATCGCCAGAGGCTCGAGGTCTTCGGGGCGCTCTCGCAGAGGGCGCACCAGCACGGGAAAGACCTGCAGTCGAAAGTACAAGTCTTCGCGAAACCTCCCCGCCTGCGTCTCGGTCCACAAATCTCGATTGGTCGCTGCTATGATTCGGACGTCCACCGAAACTTCTCCGGACTCGCCGACGGGCCGAATGTGCTTCATTTCAATCGCGCGGAGCAGCTTCGCCTGACTTTCGAGAGGAAGCTCGGCGAGCTCGTCGATGAACAGGGTGCCTCCGTCGGCCTCTCGAAAGAGCCCTGCCCTGTCGTCATGCGCTCCGGTGAACGCGCCGCGCCGGTGACCAAAGAGCTCGCTCTCGAACAGCTCGCGCGGGACACAGGCTGCGTTCATCGCAACGAATGGCCGCTTCGCCCGATTGCTCTGAGCATGAATTTGCCGGGCAACGACCTCCTTGCCGGTGCCGGTCTCTCCAAAGACAAGGACCGTTTCGTCCGTGGGTGCGACCGTGCGAACGAACTCCTTCACCTCGTTCATGGCCGGACTTCCACCG